>JBJMKN010000105.1:0-7009 GCA_045805765.1 Solirubrobacterales bacterium | reverse complement strand
AGTCCAGGCGGAAAGCTGAAGGCCTGGCGGCGGGGAGCCGCCGCCGCGGGGGCCATCGCCCTCGGTCCCGAAGGGAACATCTGGTTCGCCGCCGCCGACCAGGACACGATCGCGGCGTTCCATCCGTGACCCAGCGCGCCTCCCACCGGTAGCGGCGCTCTTGTCCGGCGAGCCGTACTCCGCTGCGGCTAAGCCTTCCGGGCCAGTTTGTCCTTGCAATCCGCACCTGCGCGGATAACGTCCCACGCATAGACGCGGCGGCTCCCGACATACGGCTTACCGGCCTGACGAAGTACTACGGCGAGGTTGCCGCCGTTGCCGGGATCGATTTGGAGATCGCTCAGGGGGAGTTCTTCACGATGCTGGGACCGTCGGGGTCGGGGAAGACGACGACGCTGCGGATGATCGCCGGCTTCGAGGACCCGACGGAGGGGACGATCGAGCTGGCTGGCGAGGACGTCAGCGGCGTGCCGCCGTACGACCGCGCTGTCAACACGGTCTTCCAGGACTACGCCCTCTTCCCCCACATGAGCGTCGGCGAGAACGTCGCCTACGGGATGAAGGTCGCCGGCGTCGCCAAGGCCGAGCGCGCCAAGCGTGGCTCGGAGGCGCTGGAGATGGTGCGCCTGCCCGGCTACGCGGACCGCAAGCCCGGCGAGCTCTCTGGCGGCCAGCGGCAGCGGGTCGCGCTGGCGCGGGCGATCGTCAACCGGCCCAAGGTGCTGCTGCTCGACGAGCCGCTCGGCGCCCTCGACCTGAAGCTGCGCGAGGAGATGCAGACCGAGCTGAAGACGATCCAGGGCGAGGTCGGGATCACCTTCGTCTACGTCACCCACGACCAGGACGAGGCGCTGACGATGAGCGACCGCATCGCCGTCTTCAACGGCGGGCGGATCGAGCAGGTGAGCCCGCCGCTGGAGCTCTATGAGCGCCCGGTGAACGAGTTCGTCGCCGGCTTCGTCGGCGTCTCCAACCTCGTCGAGCGCGACGGGCGGCGGATGACGGTCCGCCCCGAGAAGATCGAGCTGCTCGAGCCGGGCGCTCCGGGCGACGGCCTCCACACCGAGACCGGCCGCATCGTCGACGTCGCCTACGCCGGATCGGTCACCCGCTTCACGGTTCAGCTGGACACCGGGGAGAAGCTCCAGCTAGTCAGACAGAACCTGGAGAGCGCGTCCTCGGGCGCGCTGCCAGCGCAGGGGAACGAGGTCCTTGTCGGATGGAGGCCGGAGCACGCGGCCGCCGTCGGCGGGAAGTCAACCAACGAGGAGGTAGCAGCATCATGAGGAGAAGGGATGGCAATCCCGCCCGCACGGCGTGGCTCGTCGTCGCCGGCTTAGTCGTCTTCATGCTCGCGCTTGCAGGTTGCGGGGGCGGCAGCGACGACACCACCGGCGGCAGTAGCAGCGAAGAACTGCAAAAGGTCGGCAAAGGAGAGGGCGAAGTCTCGCTGATCTCCTGGGCCGGATACGTGGAACCCGAATGGAGCAAACCGTTCGAACAGGAAACCGGCTGCAAAGTCAACAACAAGGAAGCCGGCACCTCTGACGAAATGGTCGAGCTGATGAAAACCGGGCAGTACGACGGCGTCTCCGCCTCCGGCAACGCCAGCGCCCGGCTCGTCGCCGCCGACCTGGTCGCTCCGGTCAACGTCGACCTCGTCCCCAACTACAAGACGGTCTTCGCCGACCTCAAAGACCAGCCCTACAACACCTTCGACGGGGTCAATTACGGCATCCCGCACGGCCGCGGCGCCAACCTGTTGATGTGGAACTCGAAGGGCGTGAAACCGGCACCGAAGTCCTGGTCGGTGACGATGGACCCGAAAGAGGCCGCCAAATACAAAGGCAAGATCAGCCAGTACGACGACCCGATGTCGATCGCCGAAGCGGCTGTCTACCTGAAGACCCACGAACCGGACCTGGGGATCGAAAACCCCTACGCGCTCGACGAAGAGCAGTTCAACGCGGCGGTCAAGCTGCTGGAAGAACAGCAGCCCTACGTCGGCGAATACTGGTCTGAAGCGGCCAAGCAGATCTCCGGCTTCGCCAACGAAGACAACGTCGTCGGCACCACCTGGCAGTACCAGTACTTCGCGCTGAAGGAAGAAGGCGCGCCGGTTGCGGCAAGCCCGGCGAGCCAGGGCTTCCTGCCCGAAGAGGGCGCGACGGGATGGTCCGACACCTGGATGCTGGCCAAGGACGCCAAACATCCCAACTGCATGTACGAGTGGATGAACTGGATCATCGAACCGAAAGTCAACGCGGAAGTCGCCGAATACTTCGGCGAGGCACCGGCACAGGAACTCGCCTGCAAGGAGACGGCGAACAAGAGCTTCTGCGCCGACTACCACGCCGAAGACCCCGAATTCTGGGAGCGGGTCTACTACTGGGAAACCCCGCTCGCCGACTGCGGCACCGGCGAAGGCGAATGCATGGACTACAACGACTGGGTGAAAGCCTGGACGACGATCAAAGGCTGAGGAAGACCCTCTAGTCCATGGCATCTGAAGCGGTCGCGGAGAAGAGGTCGGTCGGGCACAGGCTCGCCGACCTCTTCCACGGCCGCGAGCGACTGCAGGTAGGGGCGCTGCTGGCTGGCCCGGTGGGCTGGCTGGTGATCGGCTACCTGGGGTCGCTGGCCCTGCTGCTGGTCGCCGCCTTCTGGTCGGTCGACCCGCTGAGCGGGCTGACCGAGAAGAGCTTCACCCTCGAAAACTTCGAAGCTCTCTGGAACGAACCCGTCTACAAGGACATCGCCTGGCGGACGGTCCGCACCGCGCTTCTGGTCACGATCACCGACGCGGTGATCGCCTTCCCGATCGCCTTCTACATGGCGAAGATCGCGAGCCGCCGCGGCAAGGCGCTGCTGGTGATCGGGATCCTGCTGCCGCTCTGGTCGAGCTACCTGGTCAAGGTCTACGCCTGGCGGACGCTGCTCTCGGCCAACGGCGCGATCAACTGGGCGCTCGAACCGATCGGGCTCCACGGGCCCGGCTACGGCACCACCGCCGTCTGGCTGGTCTTCAGCTACCTCTGGCTGCCGTACATGATCCTGCCGATCTACGCCGGGCTCGAGCGGATCCCGAACTCGCTGATCAGCGCCTCCGAGGACCTCGGCGCCTCCCCCTTCACCACCTTCCGCCGGGTGATCCTGCCGCTCGCCTTCCCGGCCGTCGTCGCCGGCTCGATCTTCACCTTCTCGCTAACCCTCGGCGACTACATCACGCCGCGCCTGGTCTCCAACGAGCAGTTCCTCGGCAACGTCATCTTCAGCAACATCTCCAACAACCAGCCTTTCGCCGCCGCCCTGGCGCTGATCCCGATCGTGGTCATGATCGCCTACCTCCTGGTCGCCCGGCGGCTGGGCGCCTTCGAGCACGTCTGATGGAGGCGCCCGGACGATGAGGCTCTCGAGACGCTCGCATTGGATGCTGCGCGGGGCCGTCGCGCTTGCCCTCGCCTTCATCTACATCCCGCTGATCGTGATCGGGGTCTACGCCTTCAACTCGAGCAAGATCCTCGAATGGCCGCCGCCGGGCTTCACCACCCACTGGTTCAGCCAGGCCTTCAAGGACGATTCCGCGCGCGAAGCGTTCGTCACCTCGATCAAGGCCGGCGTCGTCGCCGCCTCGATCGCCCTGGTGCTAGGGACGCTGGCCTCGCTGGCGGTCGCCCGCCACCGCTTCTTCGGCCGCGAGACGATCAGCTTCCTGGTGATCCTGCCGATCGCGCTGCCGGGGATCGTCACCGGCGTCGCGATCTCCAACACCTTCACCCAGGTCCTCGACGTCCCGCTCAGCCTCTTCACCGTGATCGTCGGCCACGCCACCTTCTGCATCGTCGTCGTCTACAACAACGCCGTCGCCCGCCTCCGCCGCCTCTCCGGCTCCTTCGAGGAGGCCTCGGCCGACCTCGGCGCCCACTCCTGGCAGACCTTCCGCTACGTCACCTTCCCGGGGATGAAAAGCGCCCTGATCGCCGGCGGCCTGCTCGCCTTCGCCCTCTCCTTCGACGAGATCATCGTCACCAACTTCACGATCGGCGCCGGCGAACAGACCCTGCCGATCTGGATTTATTCCAACCTCTTCCGCCCCCACGAACTCCCGATCGTCAACGCCGTCGCCGTACTCGTAATCCTGATCTCGATCATCCCCGTCTACCTGGCCCACCGCCTTGGAGGCGACGAGGGCGGCCCAACCGCCGGCCGCGGCGCGGCGGGTGGAGGCGTCGAGACCGAGGCGACCGCGGTTCCCTAGCCGCTACCGCCGCTAGCGGGCCCTAAGAATCGCGCTTGCGGAGCAGCTCCCGGATCTTCCCGATCAGGAGCTGGTGGAGGTCGAGCTCCCAGTAGGTGACGAAGCGCTCGGCGAGGACGCGCATCTCGTTCTGGTCCATGCGCCCCAGTGGCTTCCTCAGGTGGACGGCGCTCTCGTGCAGGCGAATCGGTGCGCTGATCATCGCCGCCGACTCCTCCTCGAGGTCGGGGAACCGCTCTGGTTTCAGATGGAAGAGACCTGGCTCGCGCTGCTCCCTGATCCGATCGGCTGCCTCCTCGCCCAACGATCCGAGCCGGATCAGCCGAAGGCCGAAGAGGTCGCCGGTGCGCGGGTCGACCCGATCCGAAAGCAGAAGGACGGGCCTTGCCTTGGCCTCTACGACGAAGCGCAACTCAGCGTCGCCGCCCTTTCGCAGGCCCTCGACGATCGTGCCGGCGTCGGGGACCGCGACCGGCGGCTTGTCCTTGACGTACACCTGAAACGGCGCCTGCGGCGTATAGGGCACGACCGCCCAGTACACCTCGCCCGCTGCGATGGTCAAAGGCCGAGCAGGCTGCGGACAGCCGCCTCGTCTTCGATCAGCTCGCCCTCGCGAGACTCGGCGATCTGGTGAGCTTCGGCTCCAAGGCCGGTCAGCTCGAACCCGGCGGGGCGGGCCGCCTCCTCGAGGATCCGCGCCCGGCTCTGCAATTCAGCGAAATCGTCCGGATGCAGGATCACGGCCTTGACGCTGTCGGCGTTGTAGCGCTCAACGAGGTAGGCGCTGCCGACTTCGGGCTTCGGGACACGTACGTCGTTGCTCTTGACCGGAACGCTCTTCAACTCCATGTCCGCAAGGTAACAGCCTTGTCGGACGGGTTCAAGCAGTGTCGTACGACACTGTGCCAAAACTACAGCGGGATGTTGCCGTGCTTGCGCTTCGGCTGGTCGACGCGCTTGGTCTGCAGCATACGCAGCGCCCGGATCAGCTTCGGGCGGGTCTGGCGGGGCTCGATGACGTCGTCGATGTAGCCGCGCTCCGCCGCTGAATAGGGGTTGGCGAAGTGGGCCTTGTAATCGTCGATCAGCTTCTGCCGGCGCTCGTCGGGGGTCGGCGAGTTGGCGATGTCTTTGCGGTAGATGATGTTGACGGCGCCCTCCGGCCCCATCACCGCGACCTCGGCCGTCGGCCAGGCGACGTTGTAGTCGGCCAGCATGTGCTTGGAGTTCATGACGTCGTAGGCGCCGCCGTAGGCCTTGCGGGTGACGACGGTGAGCTTCGGCACCGTCGCCTCGGTGAAGGCGTAGAGGAGCTTGGCGCCGTGGCGGATGATCCCGTTCCACTCCTGGTCGGTGCCCGGGAGGAAGCCCGGGACATCCGTGAAGGTGAGGATCGGGATGTTGTAGCAATCGCAGGTGCGCACGAAGCGGGCCGCCTTCTCGGAGGCCTCGATGTCGAGGACGCCGGCGAGGAAGGCGGGCTGGTTGCCGACGATCCCGACCGGATAGCCATCTAGGCGCGAGAATCCGCAGACGATGTTTTTCGCGAAGTGCTCGTGGACCTCGAAGAACTCCTCGTCGTCGACCACCCGGGCGATCACGTCGCGCATGTCGTAGGGCTTCTGCGGGTCGTCGGGGACGAGCGTGTCGAGCTCGTCGTCTTCGCGCTCGGGGTCGTCCGTCGGCTCGAACCGCGGCGGCGCCTCGAGGTTGTTCGAGGGCAGGAAGCTCATCAGGTAGCGGACGTCCTCGAGGCAGCTCTCCTCGTCCTCGGCGGCAAAGTGGGCGACGCCGGACTTCGAGTTGTGGCTCATCGCGCCGCCGAGCTCCTCGAACTCGACTTCCTCGCCGGTCACGGTCTTGATCACTTCCGGGCCGGTGATGAACATGTGCGAGGTCTCTTTGACCATGAAGATGAAGTCGGTCATCGCCGGCGAGTAGACGGCGCCGCCGGCGCAGGGGCCCATGATCAGGCTGATCTGCGGGATCACGCCGGAGCACTGGACGTTGCGGACGAAGACGTCGCCGTAGGCGCCGAGGGAGACGACCCCCTCCTGGATGCGGGCGCCGCCGGAGTCGTTGATCCCGATCACCGGCGCCCCGACCTGGGCGGCCAGGTCCATCACCTTGCACATCTTCTCCGCCATCACCTCGCCAAGCGAGCCGCCGAAGACCGTGAAGTCCTGCGAGAAGACGAACACCGTCCGGCCGTCGATCGTGCCGTAGCCGGTGACGACGGCGTCGCCCCAGGGGCGTCGCTTCTGCATCTCGAAGTCGTAGGTGCGGTGGCGGACGAAGGTGTCGAGCTCCTCGAACGAGCCCGGGTCGAGCAGCTTCTCGACCCGCTCGCGGGCGGTCAGCTTGCCCTTCGCGTGCTGCTTGGAGACCGCCTCCTCGGAGGCCGAGTGGATCGCCTGCTCGCGCAGCTCGCGCAGGTAGGCGAGCTTCTCGTCGTGGCTGATCGGGTTCTTCTCCCGCATCGCCGCCGGATTCTATGGCGGGTCGATCAGCGCGAACCTGCGCCCCTCCCGCCGAACTCGCCCTTAACCGCAATAGTTGCGGTAAACGACAGGTTCGGCAGGGGTTAGCTCGCGGTGAACGGCCGCTTCTGCGGCTCGGCCAGCTCGTCGAGCAGGGTCTCGAGGTAGGACTCGGCGATGCCGCTGTCCACCGCGGCCGTGATCTCGACCCGGGTCCCGAATCCCTTCTCGGCCAACCTCACCCCGAGCCCGTCGGCCTGCAGTCGCGCCT
>JBJMKN010000104.1:0-52201 GCA_045805765.1 Solirubrobacterales bacterium | reverse complement strand
GAGCTGCAGGAGTGGCTGCCCGACCATCTCGACGAGGACCTCTCCGTGCCGGCCCTCGCCCGGCGCGCGGCGATGAGCGAGCGCAACTTCGCGCGCGCCTTCCGCGACGAGACCGGCATGACGCCGGCCGTCTACGTCGAGACCGCGCGCGTGGAGCGCGCCCGGATGGCGCTCGACTCCGGCGACCTGCCGGTGGAGACGATCGCCCGCCAGGCCGGCTTTGGCACCGTCGAGACGATGCGGCGCGCCTTCAGACGGCGCGTCGGCGTCAGCCCGGCCGGCTACCGCAGCCGCTTCCGCTCGGAGGCGGCGTGACCCCGATGACCCCAATCACCCCCAAGGAGCCCAGCCCATGAGGATCGCGATCCCGCTCTACGACCGCTTCACCGCCCTCGACGCCGTCGGGCCCTACGAGGTGCTGCAGCGCCTGCCCGGCGCCGAGATCACGTGGCTCGCGCACGAGCCTGGACCGGTCGGCACCGACACGGGCCAGCTGCGCCTGGTCGCCGACGCCGCCTTCGAGGACCTGCCCGATCCGGAGATCCTGGTCGTGCCGGGCGGCACCGGGACCGACGACTTCCTCGACGACGAACGCCTGATCGGCTGGATCCGCCGCGCGCACGAGACGTCCGAGTGGACGACCTCGGTCTGCACCGGCTCGCTGCTGCTCGGCGCCGCCGGGCTGCTGGAGCGCCGCCGGGCGACCGGCCACTGGGCCTGGCTCGAGCCATTGCGAGAGTACGGCGCCGACCCGGTGGGCGGCCGCTACGTCGAAGACGGCAAGGTGATCACCGCCGCCGGAGTCTCCGCCGGGATCGACATGGCGCTCTACCTGGTCGGCCGCGAGGCCGGGCCCGAGGTCGCCCAGGCGATCCAGCTCGGGATCGAGTACGACCCCGAGCCGCCCTTCGACGCCGGCTCGCCGCAGAAGGCGCCGCCGGAGATCGTCGAGCGGGTCAGCGCTATCTCGCGCGCCGAATAACGCCGACCAAGGCGTGCCAGGCCGGCTTCGGCTTGAAGCGGGCGCCGGCCCGGAAGAGCCCCGAGGAGTCGCAGAAGGCGCAGCTGCCCTGCACGTCCTTCCAGGTGAACCAGTCGACCTGCGCCAGCCGCAGCCGGTGCCGGTTGGAGAGCAGGTAGCCGTAGGCGCCGCGGAGTTCGCGCGCCTGCCCCTGCAGGCCGACCTCGAAGGCGACGAGGCGGGGGTTGTAGGCGCTGCCCCACCCCATCTCGGTGATGTAGAGCTGCGAGCGGCGGTCGCCGTGCCGCGCCATCGTCGCCCGCATGCCCTCGACCGCGGCCCGCAGCTCGCCGACGTCGGCGGCGTAGGGATGGAGGGCGACCGCGTCGAAGCTCGCCTTCACCCCGGGCGAGCGGTAGAGCCGGTCGAGGAAGTCGACCGCGTCCATCGCCGCCGGCGGCCCCTGCTTGGGGTTGGCGAAGAGGCCGCCGAGGACGACGTCAGCGCGCGGGTCGGCGCGCCGGATCGCGCCGTCGCTGATCTTCAGCAGCCGGGCGTAGCGTCCCGGTGAGACAGGCTTCGTGAAGTAGAAGAAGTTCTCCTCGTTCCAGATCTGCCAGGCGCGGATCGGCACCCGCGGCAGCGGCTCCTTGCTGCCGGGCCGGTGCTCGATCCAGAACTCGCCGCGGCGGCCGTAGCGCTCGACGGCGGCTTCGACGAATTCCGTCCACGCCCGGCGCTGGCGGCCGCTGAAGACCGGCATCCGCCGCGAGCTTCCCGTCGCCCATCCGGGCGCTTCGGTGAGGGCCGGCAGCACCTCGATCCGCTCCTTCGCCGCCATCGCGACCGTCGCGTCGAAGCCGGCCCAGTTGTAGCCGCCGCGGGGAGAGGGCTGGGTGCCCTTCCACGAGAGCGGCATCCGGATCGTTTCGACGCCCCCGGCCCGCATCCGCGCCAGGTCCTCGCGGTCGATCCCGGTCTGCGGGACGATCCCGAAGAAGCCGCGCGGAACCGCCTGCGCGCTCGCGGGCGCGAGCAGGACGAGGGCGATCAGAAGCAGAGGGAGGATGGGTCGGGTGCGTCGCATCTAAGAGGAACCCAGGACCGGCGCCCGAGTCGCGGCGGTCGCCCGCGTCAGAGCGTTCCCGGCTCGGCCAGCCAGACGCTCTCGAAGCTGAGGCTGGTGTGCGCTTCATCCCGTCGCTGTGTTCCCAGGCGTCCCGGGCCGAGTATCCAGCCTCTAGGAGAAATGGGAGACAGGTCGCGAGCGTTCCGTCGTCGATCCAGTCAAGGACATCGTTCTCGCGATGCGGCGGCGCCTGGTCCGCCACCAGCCGCGACCAGGCGGAGTGGTCGAGGAGCAGCAACCTAGTCGGGATAGAATGAAGCCACTCGATGAGCTCTCTGCCCGCCTGCCGCGTCGCCTCGCTGCCCGGAGTCCGGAGCTCCCGAATCTTGTCGTGAGCGCCACGAATGACCAAGTCGGCGAAGTCGTGCAACACCTCTCAGCCTGAGGTCATTGAGAGGGCACCAGCTCAAGCTTCGCCCACGGCCCCTCGCCGCACATCGGCTGCGTCCGCCCGTCCAGCCAATCCGCCTGCAGGTCGTCGTAGTGGGGGCTGGCGGGGTGGCCCGACTGGCCGGTGAACATCTGCCAGCGCGAGCGATCGGGGTCGGTCGGGTCGGCGATCATCCGCCAGCTCGGGGCCCAGACCGCTTTGTAGGGGTCGTTCGGGTCGTAGGCGATCTGACTGACCGTCTCCTGGGCGCCGCCGGCGCGGAGGCGGCGATTGAGGAGGCGGTCGAAGAGCGGGTTGGCGTCGCCGAGCGGGTGCGGGAACTTGAGCTCGTGGACCCGGCCCCAGCGCCAACCCTCGGGGTCCGGCCCGAAGCGCTCGCCGAGGTCGTCGAGCGCTCCCGCCAGCGCCTCCAGCACGAGCCCGTCCCAGGTTCGGCCGATCAGCTCCTCGTCGCCTTCGGCCCAAAGCGCCATCAGGTGCGAGTGCCAGCGCCAGGGCGAGGTGACGTGGGAGAGGAAGCCGTTGTCGGCGCGGTCGAGCCAGCGCTCGCAGAGGTCGCGGTCGCCGATCGCGCAGCGCGCCACTTCGCGCCCGAGCCGCAGCAGGAAGGCCTGGTAGATCGTCCCCGCGATCGAGCCCGGGTCGAGGCGGCCGTCCCAACTGCGCAGCCGCTCCAGGGCACTGCGCTCGCGCTGCCCCTTCGGGTGCAGGCGGCTGAGGCGCGCCGCAGCCTCGACGCCCGGCAGCGAGTAGTTGTCGTTCTGGATCGCTTCGAAGCTCTCGAGGTCGTGCTCCTCGGTCGCCTCGATCATCTGCTCGATGCGCCGGGCGCGGTAGCCGTCGAGCCACTCGCTGGTGATGTGATGCGGGTACTCGTCGCCGACGATGCGGTTGTTGGCGGTGATCACGTATCCGCACTCGGGGTCGACGACCTCGGGCAGCTCGTCGTAGGGCACCGTTCCCTCCCACTCGAACTCGCCGCTCCAGCCGGGCTTCGGCAGGTCGGGGCAGCCGCCGCGGCGGCGCGGCAGGCGGCCGATCAGCTTGTAGCCGATCGAGCCCCCGCGGTCGCTCCAGACCATGTTCGAGGCGGGCGAGGTGTGGCACTCGAGCTTGGCGACGAGATCGGGGCCGGAGGCGATGTCGAGCAGGTCGAAGGCGGCTTCGAAGGCGGTCGATTCGCGCAGCGCCTGGAAGGCGAGCGCCAGCGGCTCCCCCTCGTCGGCGCCGAGGGCCTCGTTGACGATCGGCCCGTGGTGGGTCGAGCGCACCTCGAGCACGACCGGCTCGGGGCGCCCCTTGACGACGATCTCCTCGCTGACGACCTCCAGTGGCCGCCACTCGTCTTCGAACAGGTAACTGTCGCCCTCGACTCTCTCCACGAAGAGGTCCTGGACGTCGGCCATGACGTTGGTGATCGTCCAGCAGACGTCGTTGTTCTGTCCCATGTAGATCCCGGGCATCCCCGGCAGCGAGGCGCCGCGCACGAAGCGGCCCCCGTGGCGCAGCTCGACCTCGTACCAGATGCCCGGCATGCTCGGTGAGAGATGCGGGTCGCCGGCGATCAGCGGCGTCCCGGACTTCGAGCGCGCGGCGGAGACGGCCCAGTTGTTGGAGCCCGAAGCCTCGGCGGCAAGGCCGAGGGAGCCGCGGACCCGGTCGATCTGCTCGACCAGCGGCATCCCTTCTCCGGTCCAGGCTTCCAGCGATTCGGCGACGACCGGGTTCTCGGCGGGATAGACGGGGTCGAGCCGGGCGGCGAGCTCGGGGCCAAGCTCACGGACCATGTCAGCGCGAAGCAGCTCTCGCTCCCAGTTGGTCGAGAGGCCGAAGGCGAGCAGCTTGCCGAGGCTGAGGATGTCGACCGGCCGCCACGGCTTCCACTGCTGGCGCAGGACCTGCATCTCGAAGGGGAGCGCTCGGGCATCCCGAGCGGCGGCGTTGACGCCGGCGCAGAAGCGCTCGAGCTTTGCCCGCAGCTCCGGGCCCATCGCCGCTTCCTCGCCCTCGGCGATGCGCCGGATCCCCAGCGTCCGCATCAGCTTGTCGACGGCCAGCCCCTCCTCGCCCGCCATCTCCGCCACCCGCCCTTCGACGACGCGACGGTAGAGGTCCATCTGCCAGAGACGGTCCTGGCCGTGGCAGTAGCCCTGGGCGAAGAAGAGGTCCTCACGGTCGGCGGCATCGATGTGGGGCACGCCCCAGCGGTCCCGGCGCACCTCCACCCTGTCTCGCAGCTCGGGAACCTCGATCGTTCCCTCGATCTGCGGCAGCGGCCGGCGGGCGAGGCGGTGCCAAAGGACGGCGACGGCGGAGGCGAACAGGCCGGTCGAGACGGCGCCGCCGAGAAGGGCGTACTTCCCCACGCTGCTGTCGTTCCGACGCCTGCCCATGCAGAGTGTGTATCACGTCTGGCTGGCTGGCCAGGATTTCCTTCGAAACTTCTCATCCGGCATGGGTTTCCCACCGGTATGAAGAAGTTCCTGTGCTGCGCCGCTCTCCTACCTTGCGTGCTCTTCCCTGCCATCGCGGAGGCGAGGGTGGGGCAGCCCGATCGCGATTTCGGCCGGGCCGGCAAGGTGACTGAGCTCCTCGCTCCCCGACCGATAGTCGGAACCGAATTCATGGCACTCGCATGGGGCGGCCGGGGAACGATCGTTGCGACCGTGGCAAACCGGCTAATCGAGTACGGACCGGGTGGGGAACGAAACCGAGCTTTCGGCAGGAACGGGGTAGTTCTGGTTGTCGCTCCAGATGGGACGGCCCCGGAGGTGCACGGGCTGGCGGTCGACTCCCGCCGCCGGATCCTCGTCGCGGGCACTTTGCCCGGGGGGTTGTTCGTCGCCCGCTACCTTCCCGACGGGCGCCCGGATCGAAGTTTCGGCGAAGCCGGGAGCGTCGTCTCAGATCTCGGCCTTCCCCCTCCGACCTCCCCGCCGCCCGTGCCGGGCTGGCCTATTCCTGCGCCCACCAGTCCGATTCCGATCATTCAGGCCACGGGCCTAGCCGTGGACCCCGCTGATCGACCTGTGCTCACCGGAAGCTGGCAGCAGTCCTACCAATTCTGTTACTTCAACTCATGGAATGCGAGGAGTGTCGGCTTTATCGCCCGCTTTGAGAGGAACGGCTCCCCCGATCCGACGTTCGACTCCGACGGCCTTCGTCTGAGCCCCGAGAGGGAAGGTGATTTCCACCCGATGGTTGACGGCAGCGACGTTCTCGTCGACGGCGAGGACCGTGCCTGCTTGCGGGGCAGCTCCAGCGACCCGACCCTGACGAGCCTGACGGCTGCCGGTTCCGCGGATGAAGATTTCGGAGTCGGCGGCACTGTCGAACCTCCCTTCTTTGAACGCCCCAAACTCGCTCTGGACCGGTTCGGGCGCAAGGTCCTGGTCGGCCCCGCAGATGGCGATGGGGCTATACGGCTGTTGCGTCTTACGCGCCGCGGCTTTGTGGACAACCGCTTCGCCGGAGGGAAGGGAATACCGCTGTACTTCGATCAAGCGCCGGCCCTCGCCGTAGACCGGCAGGGACATATCTATCTTGCCGCCGGCGAAAAGATCGGCGAGGAACGTTGGGATCTGATTCTCGCCAGGCGCCTGCCCGAAGGTCGCCGCGACCGCGGCTTCGGAAGGGCGGGCCAGGCGTTCATCCGATTCAACGGGGTCGTCTCCCCAGCTCAGATCCTGGTCGGTGACAGTGGCAAGATCCTGGTCGGCGCCACGTTCAGGCATGGCAAGTCTTCCGGGATTGCCTTGGCCCGCTTCCTGGGCTAGCTACTCGCGTAGCCCCTCCGGCAACCGCCCCTCCCCCTCGAGCTTTTCGAGGTGCGCCTCCATCGCCATCGCCGCCATCGGCAGCAGCTCCATCGGGATGTCGTCCCAGACGGTCGCGAGCAGCTTGGCGCGTGAGCGCTCGCCGGCCTCGAGCGTCTCGAGCAGGCGGCGCTCGCGCATCTGGCGGTGCTCGACGTATTCGGCCAGCTTCGCCTGCGGATCGGTGATCCAGGGGCCGTGGCCGGGGGCGATCAGCTCGATCTCCTCCGCCTGCAGGAGGGCGAGGGAGCCCATGAAGGCGGCGAGGGAGTTGCCGCCCGGGGGGACGATCGTCGAGCCGAGGCCGAGGACGAGGTCGCCGCTGAAGCAGACGCCGCTCTCGCTGAGGAAGCAGACGTGGTCCTCCGCGTGGCCGGGGGTGGCGAGGGCGCGAAGGGCGAAGTGCTCCTCCCCGCCACCGGGCAGGACCACCTCGGCGTCGAGCTGGTCCGCTCCGGCGGTGTGGTCGCCGTGGGAGTGGGTGAGGAGGACGAGGCCGATGCCGCCGCGCTCGGCCGCCGCGGCGCGGATCGCCTCCAGGTGCCCCGGGTCGTCGGAGCCCGGGTCGATCACCACGCAGGGGTCGGAGGCGAAGAGGTAGGTGTTGGTCCCTTCCAGCGTCATCGGCCCCGGGTTGGGGGCGACGATCTTCAGGACCTCGGGATGTCCCGGCGCCTCGTTCAGTTCTCGGTGACTTCTTTGGCGATCGCCTCGCGCGCGTCCGGCGGCTCGAGGACGACGAGGTCGCCGGCGCCGCGGAGGATCTCCCGCACCAGCCAGGGCTTGCCCGCGTAGGGCAGCTCGACGACGACGGCGCCGTCGGCCAGCTCCTCGACCACGGTTCGCTCCTCCCGCAGCCAGCGGGCCCGATCGGGCGAGACCCATACGCGGGCGACCTCGGCGGTCGGCACCTCGCCGTGGGTCATCCAGCCCTCGACCCCGGCGAACTCCTCGACTTCGGGCCGCGGCTCGAACTTCTCCTCGGAGAGGCGCGCCTCCTTGACCCGCTCGAGCTTGAAGTGGCGGACGCCTTCTTTGGTCAGGTCGTAGCACTCGACGTACCAGCCCTCTTTGCCGTTCTCGAGCCGGTATGGCTCGACCCGGCGCTCGGTGAACTGGTCCTCGTTCTCCTTGTAGTAGCTCAGCTCGAGGACGCGGCTCTCGGCGATCGCCTGGTTGACGGCGCGGGCGATCTCGGCGTCGCCTCCGCCGGCGGAGGCGATCTCCAGCCCCTCCTCGGAGGGATCGTGGCCGAGCGCCTTGACGATTTTGCGGCGCGCGGTCTGCAGGTCTGACTGCGGCAGGTGGTCGCCGAAGAGGTCGATCGCCGCCACCAGCGCCTTCGCCTCCAGCGGCAGCAGGCGGGCGGGGCGGGCGAAGTTGTCGCCGTAGGGCTGCGAGTCGACCTCGATTTCCTTGCCGATGATTTCCGCGTAGAGGACGTAGGTGCCGCCGCCGAAGTTGACGACGTTGAGCAGCTCGACGTCCTCGCGCAGCTCCTCTTCGGTCAGTTCGAGGCGGTCGCGGAGGTCGTTGACGTGGAGGCGCTCGTCCTTTTTCGCGGCTTCGATCAGGAGGCCGGCGAGGGTGACGAGGCGGGCGAAGCGCTCGGGGCGGATCGCCGCCTCACCGCGGCCGTTGGAGCGGGCGCGCTTGGGCTGCTCGTCGAGCGGGCGGTCGACGACCTCGGCCGGCTTGAACCCGTTCTCGTGGCGCGCCAGCAGCAGGCCACGGCGCTTCCCCGCCTCCTCGCGAAGGTCGTCGGGGGCGAGAACCTCGGCGTTCTGGCGCCAGCGCAGGACCCAGGCGATCAGCTCGCGCTCGGAGGCATAGGAGGTCTCGAAGACGCGGCCTTTGCCGGGTGCGTTGTCGGACTTCTTGACGTTGCGGAGCTCCCCGTAGGTGCCGTAGTCGCGCTCGATCAGCCAGGCGATCCGCTCGCGGATGAAGATCTTCGCCGTCCCCTTCGTCTCCCCCAGCTGCCAGTCGGCGCGGCTGCCGTAGTCGCGGCGGTCGAAGTCCTCGGGCGGCGAGAAGTCGTGCTCGGCCTTGGAGGCATAGCCGACCTTGCCCTGGATCCGCGAGAGGCGGAAGACGCGCACCGCGTCGCGCTCGTGCGCGTGGCCGATCAAGTAGAACTGCCCGCCGCGGAAGACGAGGTGGTAGGGGTCGACCTTGCGCTTTTCGGTCTCGCCCCGCTCCATCGTGAAGTAGGTGAACTCGATCGTCTTACGGCGGCTGATCGCGGTCTCGATCTTCGAGAGGCGCTGGGAGAGCTCACGCCCGCCGGCCGAGGCGGTCATCGCCATCTCGACCGGGGCGCGCTCGCCCTCGTGCAGCGGGTTCGGATGGCCCCAGGCAACCTGCTGCAGGGCGAGGCGCAGCGGCTCGGCGTAGGCGAAGCCGCCGTCGGTGAGCAGCATCAGCGCCGTCGAGAGCGCCGCCAGCTCGTCGTCGTTGAAGGAGATCGGGTCGAGGTAGAAGTTCTCCGGTGGCAGCGAGTAGAGCTCGGCCTCGAAGAAGCCCTCGCCTGGCTTCTCGACCCCGAGCTGAATCCCGAGGCTCTCCAGCTCCGCGCGATCGGCATAGAAACGGCGCGCGAACGCGTCGTCGTTCATGTCGCTGTAGCCCTCCACCTCCCGCTTGATCTCGAGGGCCGAAACCGGCCTCCCCTGAGCCATCAGGAACGAGATCAACGAGAGCTGGCGAATTAGCTTCTCGGTGTCCTTCGCCACTGCCCGGCAGGATAGTCTCCGCGCACCGCATGGACGTCCTCAGGAACCTCTTCGGCAACCTAAGCGCGGGCATTATCCGGCTTTTGGTGACCGTCGGGATCCTCGCAGCGGCCTATTTCTTCATCGTCAAGCCGACCCTGGAGACGACCAAAGAGATCAGCCACGAAGTCAACGTCAACGTCCAGAAGGGCTTCCAGCGGTCCGATCCGGGCAACATCAACAAGACGATCGAAGACGTCAACCGCGAGGTTCAGCGCGAAATCAAGAAGTCCCTACGCGCATCCCGGCAGCAGGGCAACGCCGACAAGCTGATCAACTGCATCCAGCGCGCCCACCAGAACGTCAACAAGATCCAGCGCTGCAGCGAACGGTTTCAGTAGCGGCGGCGGCTAGAGGGCGCTGCTGCCGACCACGGCAACGACGACGGCTATAAGCCCCGCGACGAAGTTCCGGTTCATCGCATCGAAGCGAGCGTTCATTTCCCGCCGAAGGTCGCGGATGTCCGTATCAACCCGCGCGAAACCGATATCGACCTTCTTGTTGAGGTCGTCCAGCCGCTCGTCCGTCCAATTCTCTCTCGGGCTCATCATCACCGCCATGAGCATAGCGTAACTGATTGTCTACAGCAACGCTTTGTCTTCAGGCGGCGCGTTGCGCGAAGAACGCTGAGCCCGATAAAGCCCGATCGAACCCAGACCAGACCTCGCCTGCCGGGAGCTGCTTCTCGATCCGGTCGAAGCTGCCGAGGCGGCCGCCGAGGTTGTCGATCATGTGGACGAGGACGGCCTCGCGGGTGGCGGGGACTACCGGGGAGCCGTGTTCGAGCGAGCCGTGGTGGCTGAGGATGATGTGGAGGACGCACTGGGCTAGGTGGGGGTCGAAGCCCGGCAGGTCCTCGATCGCGCGGCGGACCTTGTAGTAGCCGAGCGGGATCTCCCCCTGCAGGCGGCCGGCGTCGGTGAGGTCGATCGCCAGCGGGTCGTCGTTGTAGGCGAGGCACTTGCCGATGTCGTGGAGGAGGGCGCCGGTGACGGCGACCTCGCGGTCGATCCCGGGGAAGAAGTTGGCCGCGGCGGAGACGGCCTGGGCGACCGAGAGCGTGTGCTCGAGCAACCCGTGCCGGTAGGCCTGGTGGTAGGTCTTGGCCGCGGGCGCGACCTGGAAGCGCTTCCAGGTCTCCGACTCAGGCCCGAAGAAATGGTCGAGCAGCTGCCGCAGTTGGGGGCTCTGGACGGTTGCCAGTAGTTCGCGCAGCTCGCTCTCGAGCTGCTCCGGCGAGATATCCGACTCAGCCGCCAGGTCGGCGGTCTCGAACTCGTGCGGCTCGGCGGCACGCAGGGTGGAGAGCTTGATCTTCGGGCCCCAGCGCTCGCTGACCTCGTAGACCCCGCTGACGAAGACCGGCTCGCCCGTGCAGCAGACCGCGTGCAAGGTCTCGGCCTCCTCCCAGCAGACGGCCTCGGCGGTCCCGGTCGCGTCGCCGACCGAGAGCCGCAGCCACGGCTCGCCGTTGCGCTTGCGCCGCAGCTCCCGTTCGCGAACCGCGTAGACCCCGCGCACCCGCTGCCCGTCCTCGAGCTCCCGGAGAGGCACCCTGATGGCGGGCTCCGGCGGCGCCTCGACCGCCTCCGGCGCGGGCTCGGCGAACGCCTCGATCTGCGTCTGCTCCGTCATCGTTTTCTCAAGGTAGAGACGGGAGCGGACGCGGATGCAAGCGCGCTCTAGGAAATCTGAAATCCGGCGTAAGTCAGCAGAAAGCCGCCGAGCGTGAAGAAGCCGTAGAGCATGGTTCGCTGCATCGATTTGAGGTCGCTCCGCAGCTCTTTGATTTCGCCCCTGAAGCCTGCGCTGGTCTCCGTCGCCTCGGCGCGAAGCTGATCTCCCTTGGAGTTCATTTCGTCGCGGAGCTGACCAACCTCGGACTTCATCTCGGCGTGAAGCTGTTTGTTGCCGGAGGCGACCTCGGCCCGGATTTCGGCGAAACCCGACTTCAGGTCGCCCCGAATCTCGCGTACGTCGGCCTCGACGGTTTGAAAGCGCGAATCGATGCGGCGGAATTCCGCCGAAGCGTCGTCAAAGCGCTTGTCCACCAGCTCGAACCGGCTGTCGACGAGCTCGAAGCGCTCGTCGACCAAGTCGAAGCGTTCCTCCATCCGATCGGCCAAACGGCGGACCTCGGCTGCTGTGGACATCTCCTCCATCGTCTGCATGAGCATAGCGAAATGTATCGTCTTCAGAAGACAACACCATTCGGATGCCCGAAGCTGCGTCGGAAAGCGCTTAGGCTGGGCGGATGCGACCCCTCGGCCGAGCGATTGCGGCCACCTTGGGCGCCCTTGGGGCCTATGTCTCCACGGTTCTCCCACAGGTGCGGCGTGAGCTGCGGAAGTGGGGACCGCTGCCGCCGGAGAAGGCGAAGAACGCGGAGGCGGTCGCCGTCTTCGCGACCCTGTCGCCACGATCACGGCGCGCCGGAGCACTGAGGGCGATTCTCGCCCTTCAGGTCGCGATCGACCTCCGGGACGTGCAGGAAGAGAACGTGGCTCCCCCGACGGCGGACGACCTGGGGCTGCTCGAGCGCCTCGAGGCGGGCTGGCGCCGGGAAGCGGCGGCGTTGCCGGCATATGGGGCGGTGGAGGCACTTCTCACGCGTGCGGTGGCGCGCTGCGAAGAGGGGCAGCGACGAACGCATGCCGCCGCGGCCGGTGCGGTGGACTCGCTCCAGGCCTGGGCCCACCAGCTCGACGCCCCATCCGACTACCGCTGGTGGGAGGTTGCGGCCGGAGCGAGCTCCTCGGTCGCGGCGCACGCGTTGATCGCAGCAGCAGCCGACCCAGACACGACGCCCGCGCAGGCGGCCGCCATCGACGCCGCCTACAACCCGCCGATCGGGACCCTCACCGTCCTCCTCGACGACCTCGTCGACCGCGAGGCGGACCGCATTGCCGGAGAGCACAACTACCTCGGCTACTACGAGAGCGACGCCGAGGCGGCGGAGCGCCTGGGCTTGATCGCCGACCGGAGCGCGGCGCTGATCGCAGCCCTCCCCCACTCCGAACGCCACCGCGCGATCCTCGCCGGCGTCGCCGCCTTCTACCTCAGCGCTCCGGCGATCGCTCCGCCGATCCGCGAGCGGCTGCTATCCGCCCTTGGCCCGGGAGCCAGCATCCTCGCTGCCTTCATGCGGCTGCGAGGACGCAGACGGTCCGGGCAAGCGGGGAACTCACCCGGACCGTGAGCATCGGTGAGACCGCCGCACCCAGGGTTGGTGGGTCGGCCTCGGGACTGGCGCCAGCACCGCCTCCGGCCAGGTGCACCGAAGACGGAGAGGAAATGAGAACACACACGGACCACGGTGTCAACCGCAATCGCGTCTATTTAGCCGCCTCGTCCGCCCATCTCTTCGCCTCGGCGAAACCCAGGTAGGGCAGCAGCGTCAGCAGCACCAGCTCCGGCCGTAGTTCCTCGAGGCGGTCGAGCCGGCCGATCCTCAGGTGGTCGCCGACAAGGCCCACGACCCCCGCCACCAGGGCCTCGTCCGTGGCGCCGGGAAGGCGATCGTCCGCGGGCGCTTTGACCCGCAAAAACCCCGCCAGACGGCCGATTACGCGTTCGTAGCGGCGGAGCACGTCTGTTCCCGGGGCATCCTCGGAAGCAAGCGTCTCGGCGACCTCCGGATTGGCGATCGCGTAGTCGACGCCAGCGTAGATCCCGGCCGCGACCTGCGCCGGCCACTCACCCTCCCGCGCGCAGGCGTCGAGCACGGCCGCTTCGAGGTTCGCCAAGGCGAGCGGGAACGCCATCTAATTGGAACATTAACAGACCGATGTACCGCAAAACTCGGCTAGCGAGCGCGGCAGGTGCGAGCGATCCCTTTGCTGATCTGGCGACCGTCGGCGAACGTGAAGGTGGCTTTCGCGAACGAGAAAGGGGCGAAGGGAACCCGCTTGGGCAGCGGGCAGGAGGCGTTGATGTAGCTGCGCTCGCGGCCGCGGTAGGTGTAGCGGCGGTGGAAGCTCATCTCGAAGTGGGCGAAGCGGGGCCAGGGACCCAGATTGGGCGGCAGATGGGCGGTGAGGACGGTCCCGAACTTGCCGGGGCGGAGGTCGATCAGGAACGGCAGGACGACGACGGTGGGGGGTCGCAGGGCGAGGCCGTGGACGATCACCGCGCGCTGGCCGTGGACCCTGCCGTTGAAGGCGAGCAGGCGAGCGTGGACGGGAAAGGCGGGCTGGCTGGGGATCTTCACCTGGGCCACCATGCGGCCGCTGCCGATCAGCGCCGGCTCACAGGCTTCGAGCGCTTTGGCGGTGGTGGTGTTGCGGATGCGCCGCGGCTTGCAGGTCGGCAGGCCGCGGCTGCTGATCAGCCCCTGTCCCGGTATCCCCAGTTCCACCCGCGTTACCCGCGGCAGGGTGCTGTCGTCGGCGGTCTCCAGGCCGGCCTCCAGCTTCACCGAGACCGGCGCCGGCCGGTCCCTCGGCAGCGCCCGCGGCGCGAACCCGCCGTCGAGGGTGACGATCAGGTTGCCGCGCTGCACTCGCTCGCCCTGGGCCGTGGCCGCCGCCAAGCCGACCAGAACCACCAGGGCGACGAGCAGCCGCCTCATCCGTAGCGGGAGAATTCGAAGCTGCACCAGTGGAAGCCGAAGGCGAGGACGACGTTGTTCGCCTGGTTGCCGCTGTGGATGAAGCGCTGGATCAATCGCAGCGCCTTGGTGGGATGGTCCTGGCGAAGCTGGGCGGTGATCTGGCCGAGGTAGCTCTCCTGCCGCTTCAGGTAGGTGAACCACTTGCGCAGCCGTTCGGCATCGGCGCTGGGGCGTGGCTCGGCCGAGATCTCCTTCACGTTGGCGCCGAAGATCGCGGTCGCCTTGGCGAACTTCTTCGCCGCGACGTCGAACCGTTCGGCGCGGATGTCGCCGCGCGCGCCCTTCATTGCCCGCTGGGTCGCTTCGGCATCGGGCTTGCAGATCTTCTCCAGCCCGGCGACGTATTCCTCGCGGGTGGGGGCTTCCGCCGCGGGAGCGGTTGCGGCGGCGAGCGCGAGCGCGAGCGCCAGCATCAGGGAAATCGTGATCGTTCTAGACACTCGTAGGCCTCGTTTCCGGCTCTGGAATCAACAGGTTACGGCGGGGAAGGATTCGGTCCAGCAGCTTCGGCACGTGCCAGACGCGGTCGCCCAGCAACAGCATCAGCGCCGGCAGCAGGACGATCCGCACCACGGTCGCGTCGAGCAGGATCGCCACCGTCAGCCCCACTCCCATCTGGCTCACCGTCGCCACTGGGGCGGCGGCGAAGGAGACGAAGACGGCGGCCATGATCGCGGCGGCGCCGGTGATCACCCCGGCGGTCTTCTCGAGGCCGTAGGCGATCGCGGCGCGGTTATCGCCGTCGACCTCGTAGCGCTCGCGCATGCGGGCGATGAGGAAGACCGCGTAGTCGATCGAGAGCCCGAAGGTGACGCCGAAGATCGCCCCGGCGCCGACCGTGTCGATGTAGGGATGGCCGCCGAGGGGATAGCCGTCCGGGATCTTGCAGACCAGGCTCATCACGCCGATCGCCGCCGCCACCGAGGCGAGGTTGAGGCAGACCGTCAGCAGCGCCAGCAGCGGCGCCCGCAGGAAGACGACGAGGGCGAGGAAGGTGAAGAGGATGAAAACCCCGATCACGAAGGGCAGGCGCGCTTCAGTCGCTTCTCCGTAGGTGTTGAGCGTGGCGGCGCCGCCGGTGACGCCGGTCTCGAGGCCGCTGACCGCCGCCAATCGGTCGGCGTCGGCCTGCAGGCGCTCGCCGACGCGGCGCGAGCCGTCGCTGTTGAAGGGGTAATCGGAGACGACGATCATCCGCGCCGCCTGGCCGCCGCCGTCGACGCTGATCGCCTCCCCCGCTTCGGCCCGCGGCCGCGCCGGGGCGCCGTCGAGGGCGGAGAGAACGAAGTAGCCGGAGTCGAAGAGGCCCGGCGACTGGCGCTGGAGCTGCGCCGCTCCGAGAGCGAGCGGGGTCGCCACCGCGGATACCCGATCGCCGGCGTCCGCCAGTTTCGTCTGCAGCGGGTAGGCGCGGCGTGAGCCTTCCGAAAGCCCGCTCTGCAGGGCACCGGCGCCGCCCTGCAGTTCGACCAGGCCGCTCGAGAGCCGCTCGGCGCCGTCGCCGAGGCGGTCGAGCCCGCTGCTGAGGCCGTCGGTCGCCTCGGCCAGCTTCCCCACCCCCGCTTCCAGCCGCTTGCCGCCGGGGACGAGCCGGTTGATGCCGCCGTTGACCTGCTGGGCGACGTCGCGCAGCCGCCGCACTTCGTTGCGGTTGGCGGCGACGGTGCGGGCGAGGACGCGGGCCTGGTTCGCGAGCGGCTGCAGGGAGGGGTCTTCAGCGGCCGCCGCTTCGAGCTGCCGCGCAAGCTTGCGCGAGCGGGCCTGCTCGCCGCCGCGCAGCCGCGGCACCAGCGAGCGCAGTCCGAGGCTGAGGCCGAGGGTGCCGACCGCGACTTCCCGCTGCCCCTTCGCGAGACGCTCGCTGCCGTCTCGCAGGCGACCGATCGCCGCGGTCGCTTCTTCACCCCTGCCGGCAGCCCGGTTCAGCTCGGAGGCGATCAGGCCGGCGCCGGCGGCCGCCCGTTCGGATCCCTCGGCGAGAAGTCCGCTGCCTGCCGCGCCTTCGTCGAGACCGGCGCGCAGCTGGTAGACGGCGTCGGCGGCGCGGCGCAGGCCGGGGCCCAGCTTCTCCAGCTGGGCGGGAGCGCTGTCCTCCTGCTCCGAAAGTCGGCCCCCGAGCTCCCGCAGCGGCGCAGTCCGGCGGACGACCGGGGCGGGGCCGATCACGGTCCGCACCCCCGGCTCGGCGCCGATCCGCCGCTGCCAGCGGGCGAGCTGGGAGAGGTGCCGGGAAGTCGTGATCGGCCCCCGCTCGGTGGCGGCGACGAGGACGAAGGGGGCCTCCCAGCCCGGCCCGACCGCGCGGTCGATCGTCTCCGCGTCGGCGCGCGCCTGGTTGCTGCTGGGCAGCTCGTCGATCCCCGGGGCGCCGGTCGAGAAGCCGATCACCGGCAGGGTGAGGAGGACAAGGGGCACTGCGACCAGACAGGCGGCGAGGGCGGGGTTCCGGAGCGCCCTCCCCGCGGCGGCGGCGACGGTCGAGCGCTCGCCGGGCCTCGGGGCCGGCCCGACCCGCAGGGCGTTTATCCGAGGGCCCAGGAGCGCCAGCAGCGGCGGCACCGCGAGGGTGGCGATGAGGATGCTGATCGTCGTCACCACCCCGGTCGCGACCGCCAGTGAGAGCAAGAGGGACCCGGGTTGCAGGAGGGCGGACGAGAGGATGGCGACTATCAGGGTGAGGCCGGCGAAGAACGTGGTGCGCCCGGCGCTCGCGCGGGTAGTCGCAGCCGCGCGCCAGGGGTCCGGGTCGCGCTGCAGCTCCTCGCGGAAGCGGGAGACGATCAGCAGCGAGTAGTCGACGCCGAGGGCGAGCCCCATCATCGTGCAGACGACGAGCGAGAGGGCGTCGATCGTCATTGCGCTGGAGAGAAGCGACAGAACCCCGCGGCCGGCGACGACGGTGAGGGCGCCGAAGAGAAGCGGGATCGCCGCCGCGACAAGCGAGCGGAAGACGAACAGGAGGACGAGGATCAGCAGCGGCGCCGCGAGCAGCTCGGCCCGCTCGGTCGCGTTCAGCGATTCCTCCTGCAGGGCCTGGGCCACGGTGGCAAAGCCGGACTGGGTGGCGACCACCGGTTCGCGCACACCGTTCTCGACCGTCGCTTCCAGGTCGGGTGCGACCTCCCGCATCGCGGTGCCCAGCGGTACGTGGTAGTCGACTAAAACCAGAGCCTTGTTCGAACCCGGGCGAAGGGCCCTGAGGCTCCCCCGGTCCCAGGGCGAGAGGACGGTCGCCTCCGGGTCCCGCCGCAGCTCTGCGACCAGCGCCGATCCCTGGCGATCAAGCGCGGGCGCAGGACCGCGCAGGAGGATCGCAAATGGAGACGAATCCCCAAAGTGGCTCTGCGCCAGGGTTTCACCGTCTGATGCAGAGGTCCCGGGGATCTTCAGCGAGAACGGCGAGAGGTCGTCCTCGACGCCAAGGCCGACCGCCCCGAGCGCGAGGCAGGCAAACACGACCGCGGCAAAGCCCGCCAGAGCACGGCGGTGCATCGCCCCTCGAGATCCTCCACCCATTGGACGCCGAGTCTACGAGAGACCCGGCGCCCTGGCGGTACGTCTGTGTTCTGCTTCTAGCGCTTCCGGGGGGACTTCCCGCAACCGACCTTGATCAGCGGGTTGGAGACCGAGCGCTTGCCGTTCTGGCCGGCGAGCTGCACCTTGGCCCGTGGCTTCTCTTTGCAGAGCTCGGTGTTGTTCACGATCAGCCCCTTGTCGCCGCCCTTCATGCTGAGGACGAACTTGGAGACCGGCGCGTCGGGGACGCCGAGGAAGCGGGTCCGCACGCGGGCGGTTTCCTTGCCGGTTTTGACCGAGTCGATGAAGCCGACCAGGGTGACGTGGATCGCCCCGTTGAGGTCGGCGACCAGGTCCGGCAGTTCCCTGTCGCCTCCGTTGGAGCGGAAGTAGACCGGGCCGGTGAGCGGCTGGTCGAGCAGCGGCGTGTAGGCCTTGGCGGTGCCGAGGATCGAGCTCTTCGGGCAGTTGCCCGCGTTGAACTGGACCTGGGTGCAGGGGTTGGAGATGTGGGCGTTGTCGATGAACTCGGTCTCCGGCAGCAGCACCACCGCCTTGGCGATGTTGGCGCCCCCCTTCGGCATCTTCAGCGTCGCCTTCAGCGCCGGGTGGGCCGAGCGGTTGGTGTCGCCGGTGAACTTGATCGCCAGCTTCGGCTTGAACCCCAGTTCGCCGCAGCCGGCGACCTGGAACGGGCTCGAGGGGGTTGCCGTCTGGCCGGCTGCCGAGGTCAGCACGCTGGTCACCTGCTTGGGCGCGCAGTTCGTCGGGTTGACCGTGAAGTCCGGGCGGTTGACTTCAACCCGGACGTCACGGTAGGCGATCGGGATTCCCTGCAGGATCTGGGGCAGCGGATCGGATTTCGCCGTCACTCGGGTGGTGGTCGGGTCGATGTAGAGGCCGTTGCGTACCGCGACCGTGCCGAGGTCGAAGGGGCCGGCCTGAGCCGGGACCTTGACCACGAGGGAGTACGGGGCGCCCTTGTAGGCGCCGGCGAGGTAGGCGGCGGTCGGGGCCTTGCCGGCTTCGGGGACGTAGACCGGGAGCGGACCGGCGCCGGCGCCGACCGTCACGGAGCCCACCTGGCTTGCGGCCGGGCAGTCGCCGGTGGCAGCCTGGGCATCGCCGCAGACCGGGACCCCAGCGAGCTTGGCGAGCAGGCCCTCGGGCAGGGTCGCCTCGATCCGGGAGAGGTTCTGTTCGCCGTCCTGCCTCATCACCTGCAGGATGAAGGCAGAACTAGATCCGGCAGCCGGATTCTCGGCGCCGGCACGGAGCTTCGGGGAGAAGCCGCCGGTGGCGCAGCCCTCGGAGATCGTGAAGCTCGACTCGTCGATGACCGCAGCGGTTCCCGACCAGGGGACGAATTCGCTCTTCACCGAGTACGTGCCACACGCCCGCGGCGTCGTCAGCGGCGCCCTTGGCCCCCCCTTTAGTTCCAGCCGCAGGTGTTCGAACGGTAGCTGCGGAGTGTCGCTGAAGGTCGTGATCAGCTGACCCGTGCTTGAGTCGGCGTCGATTTTGCCGGGCAGCTTCAGGTAGAAGCCGGGCCCCTTGACCGCCATGTAGAGCGCGAGCAGCGAGTTGAACGGATTGTCGTTCTGCTTCGCCAGGTAGACCGAGCCCTGCAGCTCTTCGTCGAGCAGCGGCGTGTCGATCGTCACCGTCCCCAACTTCGAGGAGTCCGGGCAGGTGGGAGCGTCATTGCTGCCGATCCCGATCTGTTCGGGAGCGCACGACCCGAGACCAGACGCCGACGATGCGGAGACGGTCATCCCCTGCGGCAGAGTCGTGACGACCTTGCGGACGTCAGAGGTCGAACGGCCGTATGGAGCGTCGTTCTGTGGCACGTTGATGTCGACCGCGATGCCCGACGGCGAATCGCCAGCAGCCGTGCTCGGGTGGACCGAGGCCTTTGGGTCGAACGGCACGTCTTCGCACCCTTCGAACGAGAACGCTGCTCCATCCGCGTCGCTGGTCATCGGAGCCCGAGCAAACGTTCCCTGCTCCTCCCAAGAATCTGCTTCCGCGGTGAACAGGACAGGCTCCGCCGGGCATGAGGTCGGGTTTCGCAGAAAGGGTTTCGGCAGCGCCTCGGTCGGGGTGGGCCCGAAGGGCGAAGGGACGCTGGGTATCCCTCGGGGTACTCGTTCGGCGTCGTGGGACGGGTCCTGTGGAACGCCCCAGATGATCACTTCGGCTTCGAGGACTTCTTCCGCTTGACTGGTAGCCCGCGATCCCGAGGTGATGCCGTAGTCGTCCGGTCGAACGCCTGCCGTGATGTACACGGGGACCTTGAGAAACTGGAAGCCAAATCTCGCGGGCGTACCCGGGCCACGGGCGATGTTGTATAGCGGTACGGCCCAGGTTTGTTCCGCACCTGAGTTGAAGGTAGTCCCCCTGACATACCCGATCTGACTAGGAACTGGGCAGTTCGCCGCCCCTGAATGAAGCGGGGAGTAGAGATCAGTGGGCGAGCAGGCTTCCACAGAGGTTGGATCGCCGATGAACCCGGCCGGCAATTGGAGCAGGATGTCGTGGACCATCTCCCCTTCGAACGGAAGCTCGACGGAGAAGCGCAGATCGGGGTGCCCGCCGGCTTCCCGGTTGAGGCTGCCGTCGGGGTTGGTGAGCCGGAGCGAAGTGCTTTCGAACTGCAACTCGGCGCTCGCGCCTGGCGCCAGCAACAGCGTCCCGAGTAGACAACAGACCGTCACCGTCAGCCGGACCAAACCTCGCGTGCCGTTGTTACCCATTCTGAAGGCCCCTTTTTTCTCGTTCATCGCCATTCGGTCGTTTCTCCGCGCCCTCATCGACTGCCTCGTGACCGGTGGCTACGTGGGCCTTGGGCTTTGGGACGCTTGGCCTTTGGCTTCACGCATCGGCCCTTCCTCCTCACCTTGCCTTTCTTACACCCATGCTTTTTCGGCTTGGCCTTCGCCGCCGTTCCGGTGATCACTTCGCTTCCGACGCCGGGCGTCGCGGGAGAGTCCGTTCCCAGGCCCTGACAGGCTTCACCCGAACAGAGGGGTGGAGGGAGGATGTTCTGAGCGGGAAGACCACCCCCCACGCGGGCATCGTAGATGTCGACTTCTGCGTCGACGTCCCTGAGGACGAGTGACTGAGGAGTCGAGAAGTAGACATCCCGTCCATCCTTGGAGATGTCCATCAACAGAGCGGGGAATGCCTCCGTGCCTGGCGAGATCAGCGATAGGCGGCCCGCTTGAAACACGTATACGTCGAGTTCGCCGTTCGAATCTCCGGGGACCAGATTGTCCTCGCTGCCGAAGAACACTCGGCCGTTGTCATCCACCACTTGGGGCAGACGATTGTTGATAATCTTTTCTCCCAGCGGCAGATACGACGAATCGGTGGGGTCGTCGCCGTCGCACGATGCACAGGAGAGGTTCGTCGTCTCGAGGTCATAGAGATAGACATCGCCATAGATATCTGGCGGCGATGCCCCGACGAATGGCGCGGCCGCATCAGAGTAGGCAAAGTACCGCCCGTCTGGGCTAAACTGGGCGGTCCAGAATGCCTCGGTACCCCCTACTTGGGCCAAGGTTTGGACCTCGCCTTCGTGCCAAACGGATAGTCGACCGTCGTTGGGGTTCCCTGGTACCGCAGCCTTATAGGCGAGGCTGGTCCCATCGGCCGAGATGTCATAGACATTGGCGTTGAAATTGAACGAATTATTATCGCCGTATATCTCATCCACGTACTCGAGGGTGTCCGTCTCCAAGTCGTACCGGTACATGCTTCGTTGGCTCTCGGCGGCATCCGAGGTCAGCTGGCCCTCTGCGGTGAAAAAGGCATAGCGGCCGTCTGCGCTGATGCCGAAGGGGAAGCCGTTCTTCAGTTCGCCGTTCAGCTCGGAGACCGAGATCGGGATCGTCTCGTCGCCCGCTCGAACGTAAACTGGCCCGAGGGGGTGATTCGCCAAGAGGCCGAACTCGAGGCTCGAGCCATCAGCCGACACGTACCGCTTCACGATGAGGTTGTATTCGGTAGTGAGCGTCGGGGCGGTCGGAACGTTCCCCCCGGGCAGCGTCGACATTACTTCCAGGCCATCGTCGCGCGACCAGCGGTAGATCGCATTAGATGTCACTCCCTCGAGCAACGGCGGGGCTTCGAAGACCACCCAGTCGAAGTTGGATGCACCCGCGAAGAAAGGCTGGGGGTCGGCGCCGGCGTTGGTCAAGTCAAAGAGCCCAAATGGGGAGGTGCCCACCAGATCCAAGTCGCCGCTGCGCAGGTCCTTCATGTAGAGGTTTCCGACCTGCTGTCCTTCTTCGGCGTCGGGAGTCAGCTTCTTGTTGCTGACAACCAAGGCCCAGTTGCCGTCGTCCGAGATTCCCAGGGTGGTATTGAAGACGCGCCGGCCGTTCTGCATGATGGGAGGATCGACGTAGGCGGCAGGTTCCCAGTCGTTCGCGCCGCGCTTAGAAAACAAGCGCGGGTTGTAGGGAGAAGCCTGCGCCTCCGACGCAACGGGCTTTGCGGAGAAGCTCATCCCCGCGGAGAGAGCAAGGGCACCAAACTGCTGGTCGATCGCGGCACCGTGAAGATTGCCGCTCACGAGCTCATAGCCACGCCCTTCGGGGCTGACGCTACCGGCGACGAAGGTTTCATCGGCGCCCTCCGTAGCCCCGGCGGAGTTTTCAGCAACGATTCGAAAGTGGTAGGTGGTGCCCGCGACGAGCTCGCTGATTTGCCGGCTGAACCCGAGGAGCTCTTGCCCGCTACCTGCCGGCGCTGAGATCAGTGGAATCCGGGCCCCGTAGGCTTCGGTCGGTCCGTACTCGAAGAACCAGGTCGTCGCCGTTCCATTCGGGTTGACGCGCCCGGTCAGGGTTGCCGCGGTCGCCCCGATTTCCACCGCCTCCCCGGTGGTCGCCGCCGGCGCCACAGAGATCGTCTTGAACTGCTGAGGCTCCGAGGTCTCGGTGAACCCCGATACGTTGGCGGACAACCTCGCTTCGTAGAGTTGATTGGCGAGGAGGCCCGTGAGGTTTTCCTCGACAGGTTGCGGCCCTTCTCCCGCAACGGGCTGATCCGGGGTGCTGGTCCAGTCGTTGATCCCGACACGCCTGTATTCGAAGTGAGCGCTGCCGCTGTCCCCGTGTGGGTCAACGGTCCCCGAGAGATGCGCCTCCGAGCCACCGATGGCAGAAGGAGTGGATAAAGTGACGTCCACCCCGATGCTCTTGACTGAGAGGACGGTCGCAATGCCGAACGCCAAGGGCACGGTCTGAGAGGTCAGGACCGACAGCGGCGCCAGCCCGGTACCAGGCACGGCGACACTCACTGCGATCGACGCCTCTTGAGGGGTCGGGATTTCGTAGGAGCCGATCAGCTGGCCCTCGTGGATCGCGCGTAGGGCGATGTTTCGCCCTTCGATAAAGCTGCCGCCGCTGGTAACCAGGACGTTGTCCAGGTGGGCGTCGTAGCCGATCGCACGAGCGTTGTCCAGCTGTCCTGGGGCGAGGGTCTCGATAAAGGTTCCGTCGTCCGCGAACTCATCCACGACCGACCCGCTCACGAACCCGAGTTCAGGTTCGACCGAGCCGTTGGCGATCAAGTAGATCGCGCTGTCCGGGCCGGTCGAGATGTCGAGCAAGCTGGTGAAGGCGCCCGCATCGGAATCGGAGCCGTCGAAGCTGTCGACGAAAGCGCCACTTGAGTCGAATCGCTCGACCCGCAGGTTGCCCGTGTCGGCGATGAGGAGGTCCCCGTTCGCGGGATCCATCGCCAGAGTTGAGGCGAAATTGCCAACCTCTTCGGCACCGGTGCCTTTGGCCGGGCTGCTGTAGGTGCCGTCGAGGGTGTAGGTCGGCGGCGTGCCGCCGACGCTGGTGTAGCGGACGATGCGATCGTTGCCGGCGTCGGAAACGTAAACATCGCCGTTGCTCTGGTCGATTGCGATGCCATAAGGAGAGGAGAACTCGCCCTCGCCGAAAGTGGCGATGATCGAGGCCCCTGGTTGGGTCGATTCGAAGACCACAACACGGTTGTTCGGGGCGTCAACCACGAGCAGGTTTCCGGTGCCGTCGTCGACGGCAGCGTCGGTGGGGGCGACGCCGAGGGACCCGTTCCCGGATTCGCCCTGATAGGAGTAGGAGGTCGCCGCTTGGGCAGCACCGGCCGCTGCCCAGAACAGGAGAACTGCTCCGACCGAGGCAAGCGTGAAGGCGAAGACGGAGCGCCCGAAGGTGCCGGCAGCGCGGTCGATAGTTCCGGCGGGCGATGCCAACACCTGGCGTCTCACGTATTCATCTCCTTAGTCCCTGGCGCTTGCCTCACCCAACCCCTTGGGGTTCCCTGGCCGAGGCGCTGGCCGTTTATCTCTCGGCTCCCGACTTGCCGCCTCTCCCTGAGGCGCCTCTCCAAGAGCCGGCCAAATAAGAACAGAAGCGGACCAAATTGTCAAGGAGATGGGGACGGGAGTGTTCTTAGTCGTTTCCAAGCTAGCAAGCAAACGGCTTCAGGAAGGCCAAAGATCGCCCTTGACCCTTTCCAAGATGTACATGATGTCTAGTCTAGTTCGTACCACTTGAACTTTCTTAGATGGTTAGGCTGAACCCTGTGTCCAGGCCGGGATATGTTCCGTCGACGATGGTCAGAACTCCGTGGGGGGATGCGGCTTCGCTGCGGGAGCGGAAGCTGCGGCCCGGAAGAGGCACGCCCCGCGAGGAGGCCGAGCGCAACCAGCGCGAGCGGCTGTTCGCGGCGATGGTGGCGACGGTCGCCGAGAAGGGCTACGAGGCGACCACGGTCGCCGACCTGGTCGACCTCTCCGGCGTCTCGCGCAGCGCCTTCTACCGCCACTTCGAGGACAAGCAGGCCTGCTTCCTGGCCGCGGTCGAGCAGATGATCGGGCCGGCGCTGGAGAGGCTCGGCGGCGACGAGAGCGCGCCGGCCGGGGTGGAGCGGGCGCGGCAGGCCTTCGAAGGGCTGATCGAGCTGATCGTCGGGCAGCCCGCGGCGGCGAAGATGTGCATCGTCGAGGTCTACGCGGCCGGCCCCGAGGGGGCCGACGTGGTCGAGCGCTCGATGGAGCAGGCGACCGACCTGGCGATGCGGATGCTGGCCCAGGTGCCCGAGCGCGAGGGGATGCCGCGGGAGCTGGTGCGGGCGATCGTCGGCGGCATCCAGAAGGTGATCCACAAGCGCCTCTACCGCGGCCAGGAGGAGGAGCTGCCGGAGCTGGCGCCGCAGCTGTGGGAGTGGTTCTTCGCCTACCCGGTGCCTCCCGGGCCGCTGAAGGCGACCCGCCGACGCACCGTCAAGGCGGTGCCGTTCGAGGAGCGCCAGGCGCAGTCGAGCCCGCCCGAGCGGCTGCTGCGGGCGCTGGCCGCGGTCGTCGCCGAGAAGGGCTATCCCGACACCACCGTCGCCGAGATCGTCGAACGCGCCTCGACCTCGCAGCGCACCTTCTACGAACACTTCAAGAACAAGGAGGACGCGATCGTCGCCGCCCTCGACAGCGGCTCGGCCCACATGCTCGCCGCCGCCCTCCCTGCCTTCCGCCGCGCCCCCGACTGGCCGCACGCGGTCCACGACACCCAGGAGGCGATGTTCTGCTTCGGCGCCGAAGAGCCCGAGTACGCGCGCCTCGGCGGGGTCGAGATGTACGCCGCGGGCAAACGCGCCCTCGACCAGCGCGAGATCGTCACCGAAGGCATGGAGGGCCTGCTCGCCCCGGGCTACGAGCTGAAACCCGAGACGCCGCCGATCGCCGCCGAGGCCATCGGCGGCGCGCTCTACTCACTCCTCTACGACCACGTCAACAAGAAGGGCCCGGAGACGCTGCCGGACCTCGTCCCGACGCTGGTCTACGTCACCCTGGCGCCCTTCCTCGAGGCCGACGAGGCCTACGAGGTCGCGGTGGGCTAGAACGCGCCCGCTGCATCCGCGATCACAGCGGCCCAGACGCAGACCATCGCCAGCCAGCAGACCGCGAGCTCAATACGGAAGGGCACCTGGTCCTGCCAACGCTCCACCTTCCAGGTCCGGCTCTCCACCGCGTTGAGCTCATCCCGGAGGTGAGTCGATCGCGAAGAGGCGCCATTCTCCCGGGGCGCCCTTCAGCTTCTCCACCCCGCGCTCGGCGAACTTGAGGCCGGAGCCGACGACGAGCTCGCGAACGGTGCTGGAGACGAGGACCTCGCCGGGGTCGGCGAGGGCGCCGATGCGGGCGCCGATGTTGACCGCCATGCCGCCGACGTCGTCGCCGATCAGCTCGACCTCGCCGGTGTGAATGCCGGCGCGGACCTCGATCCCGAGGCCGGCGACTTCGTCCTGGACGGCGCGGGCGCAGCGGATCGCCCGCGCCGGCCCGTCGAAGGTGGCGAGGAAGCCGTCCCCCATCGTCTTCACCTCGCGGCCCCGGTGGAGGGTGAGCTGGCGGCGGACGGCGGCGTCGTGGCGCTCGAGCAGGGCCCGCCAGTCGCGGTCGCCAAGCTCGGCCGCCTTTGCGGTCGAGCCGACGATGTCGGTGAAGAGGATCGTCGCCAGCGCCCGTTCCGATTCCCTCGCGCCACGGCTGCCGACGAGGAACTCTTCGACCTCGTCCAGCAGCCCGTCGATGTCGCCGGCGAACGGCAGGTGGTCCTCGCCCGGCAGCTCGACGTAGCGGGCGCCCGGGATGTTGTCGGCGAGGTAACGGCCCTGGGCGGCCGGGACCATGGTGTCGCCGGCGCGATGCAGGACGAGGGTCGGGACGTCGATCGTCGGCAGGATCGCCCGCACGTCCATCTCCCGGTAGAGGTCCATCAGCGAGATCGCCCCGGAGGGGCTCGTCCCCTGGCGCAGCAGCCGCGCCCACCATTTTTCGAACTCGCGATCCCCCACCCGGCTCGGCGCCCAGACGTTGAGGGCGACCGCCTTGCCCCACTCGCGCTGAACGACCTCCCCCCAGCGGTCGAGCGCCTCCTCCGGGATCCCCGAGGGGAAGTCAGGGGTCTTCAACATCCGCGCGAAGGTCCCGAAGAGGACAAGGCTGGAGACCCGGTCGGGGTAGGTGGCGGCGTAGAGAGTCGACATCGGCCCGCCCTCCGAAATCCCGAACAGCGCCGGCCGCTCGAATCCCGCGGCCTCTGCGACCGCCTTGAGGTCATCCATCGACTCCTCCAGCGTCGGCGGGCGCCCCGTTCGGTCGGAGAGCCCCTGGCCGCGCTTGTCGAAGACGAGCATCCGCGAGAAGGCGGTGAGGCGGCGCAGAAAGCGAGCAACCGTCGGCTCCTCCCAGAGCAGCTCCACCTGCGAGACGAAGCCGGGGACGAGGACGAGGTCGAGCGGCCCCTCCCCGTGCACCTGGTAGGCGATGCTGACGCCGTCGGAATCGGCGTAACGCGTCTCTACTTCCATCCCTCTTGGAGTATGGCGCGCCTGCGCTAGTAGCCGGCCCGCTCGGAGACGCAGCTGATCCCGTTCTCACGGGTGACGGCGACGTGAAGCGAGCACTGGTCGACGATGTCGTCGGTGTGGGAGATGACGAAGATCTGCTGGAACTCGCCGCGGGAGAGCTCAATCAGCTGCTCCATCAGCATCCGGCGGCGGCCGACGTCCTGACTGCCGAAGACCTCGTCGAGGATGACGAAGCTCTGTTCGGTCCCCCGCTGCTCGGCCAGGGTCCGGGCGAGGGCGAGACGAAGGCAGAGAGCGGCGAGGTCCTGCTCGCCCCCGGAAAAGCGCTTGCTCACGTAGAAGTCCCGACCCTCGGCGATCTCGAGGAAGTAGTCCTCGGTCAGGCGGACGCGGGGATAGGCCGCTTCGGTGATCTGCCGCAGCAGCCGCGAGGCTTCCGCTTCGACCATCGGCCGGGCGCGGCGCGAGGCCTCCTCGCGGTACTCCTCGAGCGCGCCGGCGACGGCGTAGCGGAGCTCCAGCTCCCGGCGCTCGGAGTCGATCCGCTTCTTCAGCCTGCTCGCGTCTTTGAGCCGGCTGCGCGCGGCGGCGACCGCCTCCGACTCGGCTGAGGCTTTCCGGTTCGCCTCTTCGAGGGCTTCGCGAGCGACGTCCAGCACCTCGCTCAGCCGGTCCCGTTCGGCGCTCATCTCCCCCTGCGCGCCAGGCTCGGGGGCGATTTTGTCAGCGCTTTTGCGCAACCGCGCGGCCTCCTTGGCGGCTTTCTCGACCTCTTTGGCCTGCGCTTTGACCTGCTTTTCGAGCAGCTCGGCGCCGGCCGCCTGCTCGCGGAGGACGGCAACGCGGCGGGTCATCTCCTCCCACCGTTCCAGCGCGGCCTTGGCCGCCTCCTCCAGCGCGACGAGCTCACGATCGAGCTCGTCTCGGCGCCGGCGAGCGGTGGCGATCGCCGTGTCAAAGCCGGCAATCAACTCCTCGACCGACCCCTCCAGCTGCCGATGGCAGGTCGGACAGACCCCCGCCTCGCCTCCCTCGACCAGAGCCTCCCGATGCCGTTCCTGGTGGGCGAGCTCTGCGCTCGCTTCGGCTCGCTGATCGCGCAGCTCCTGTGAGCGATCGGCGTCGGCCGCCTCCAAAGCGCTGGGCGCGTTGAGGTCCTCTCTCCCGCGCAGCGCGACCTCGAACTCGGCCAGCTCCGCCTTCGCGGCCAGCGCCGCCTGCAGTTGCTCGTCCCGACGCTCCAGGCTCGTCTGCTTCAGCTTGAAGACGCCCTCGGCTCTCTCGACCTCCAGCTGCCGCGATCCATGCTCGCTGACCTGCGCCGCGAGCTTGTCGATTTCCGTGTTGGTCTTTTTCAGCCTCGCCTCGCCGGCGGCGATCTCTTTCTTCATCCGCTTCACCGCGGGGGCCACCTCGCGGGCCTCTTTTTCGCGCTGTTTGACTTCGGCTTTGAGCTCGCCGACGTCCGGTGCCTCGCTGCGCAGGCCCTCGAGGACCAGACCCTGCTCGCGGGCGTCGACCTCGGCAAGCTCCACCGCCCGGCGCAGGTGGCGGATGCCGAGCAGGCGCTCGAGCTGGTCCTTGCGTTTGCGCGGGTCTTTGTCAGCGAGCGCCTCGACCTCGTTCTGGGGGGCGTAGAAGGTGCCGCGGAACATCTCCCTGGTCAGGCCGAGGCGCACCGCTGCCTCGCGCGAGGTCGTGCTCAGCCCGCCGGCGAGCTGCTCCTCGCCCGCCACGTCGACAAGCGAGGCGCCCTTGCCGTCGACCCGATTGACGCGGAGGACGCGGCCGCCGACTTCGAATTCCAGCGTGACCTGGCATTCCTCCCGCTTAACGCCCTCGCGCGCGACCCGCGTCGCGCCGGGCCCGCCCCTGCCGCCGTAGAGCGCCCACTCGATCGCGGCGAAGATCGTGCTCTTGCCGGCGCCGTTGACGCCGGTGATCGCGAAGACGCCGGAGGCGTTGAGGTCGAGGTCGACTTCGGCGAAGGAGCGGAAGTTCTCCGCCTCGAGGCGCAGCAGCCTCACGCGCCGATGTCCTCTGCCGCGCGGGTCATGTAGGTCTCGCCGCGGCTGACGAAGACCTCCGCCTCCACGCCGGCGGGCACGCGGCGGGAGAGGAAGTCCCGCAGCTCCGCGGGGGCGGCCGGCTGCGGCAGCCCGGAGCCTGCCTCGACGAACTCGGGCGCAAGCTCGAGGTGGAGGCAGTGGCTGAACGCCTCCGCGATCCTGCGGCGGTCGATCGCGCCGTACTTCTCGAAGCTGACGTTGGCGATTGGGACTTTGACGATCGCCCCGTCCAGGCCCTTTCCTTTCGCCAGCCGGGAGATCGCGCCGGTGAGGTCATCGACATTGCTCGCGTCGAGGGCGGGGAGGCGCTTGCGCGGGCGCCCCTCGATCTCGTGCACCGTGAGGAAGGCGTCGTCGAGCGGCTCGGCGGACAGATCGACCTCGACGATCCCCTTGCGGCGCGCCTGGTCCCCCCAGCTCAGCCGTTCCAGCGAGCCGGGGTAGACCGCGTTGACCCGTGGCCGGTCGAGCTGGTGGAGGTGGCCGAGGGCGATGTAGTCGAAGCTCGCCACCTGCTCGAGCAGCTCCCCCGGCAGCTCCACCGCCCCCGGCTCGCCGGCGCCGACGCGGGCGAGCCCCTCGAGCCCGGCGTGGGCGACGAGGACGTTGAAGCGCGCCTTCGCGTCGGGCTCCGCCGCGGCGATCCAGCCGGCCATCGCTTCGGGATCGTTGCTGTGGGGAACGGCGGTGACGGCGAGGTCGCCGAAGCGCAGCCGGCGCGGCTCGGCGTGGACGGCGTTGACGCCGAAGCGCTCCAGCAGCGAGAACGGGTGGGCGATCGCCCGCACCCGCGGGGTCTCGTGGTTGCCGGCGATGACGACGAACTCGATCCCGGCCGCGCGCAGGCGCTCGATCTGGTCGAGCGCCACCCCCAGCGCCGCCGAGGCAGGGTGGTAGCCGTGGAAGAGGTCACCGGAATGGACCACGACCGCGGGCTCCAGCTCGAGCACCCGGTCGATCGCCCGGGCGAAGGCGTCGTAGACGTCCTGCTCCCGCAGGTTGTGTCCCTCGTCGTCGGTGTGGTGCAGCTCCCGCCAGCCAAGGTGGGAATCTGAGAGGTGGGCGATTTTCACGCCAAAGGTGGTAGCAGCTTCAGCAGGCGCAGGCGAAGCCGCATCGCCGGGACCGAGACCTCGAAGCGCTTCGCCAGCGCCGGCAGGTTGAAGCCGGTGGCGTGGGCCTGCTCGCGGACCAGCGGCTCTGGCATCAGCAGCTCCGAGGCGAAGATGTTCGCCTCGCGCTCCCGCCGGCGATGCTTGCTGAGCCTGGCGGCGGAGGTGCTCTCGTCGATCTCCTTGATGTCGACGGCCCGGTCGGGGAAGACCTTGTGGACGACGGGGACGTGGAGGACGAAGTGCCCGACCTCGTGGGCAATCGTGAACCGGCGCCGGCCGGGGCTGCGCCGCGCCTCGCTACGGTCGACCCAGACGATCATCTCCTCGGCGTCGAGCATCCCCGAGAGCCGGCCCTGGTCGGCAGGGGCGCCGGGCAGGGTGCGGACGTCGTCGGCTTCGTCGACGAAGAGCCCGAGCAGGGCGCTCGCTATCCGCTCGACCGGGACCGGCGGCGCCTCGCCGACGTCGTAGCGCTCCTCGAAATCGCGCAGCAGCGCCTGCGCTGCTGCGGCCGGCTCAAGCGTCCGGGCCGCCATGGAAGAGCCGCTCGACGAGCTCGACCTCCGGGTCGGGGAGGCGCTCGCCCGAGCGCGACGGGGGCGCCGCCCGGGTGTCGCCGGATCGGCCCATCGCCGGGACGCTGCGCAGGGACGGGCCGTCGCTGGCGGGACGCGCGGCGGCGAGAATGTCGGCGGCGTCGATCTCGAAGATCCGCGCGAGGGAGTTGAGCAGGCGGCGCGAGAGCTTGGGCCCGAGCAGGGACCCGGTCTCGAGGCGGTGGTAGTTGCGGGCGAGCGCCTGGCGCCCCTCCTCCCCCTCCACGTCGAAGTCCGCGGCCAGCTTCGCGACGACGGCATCTGGCTCGATCCCGCGCGCGTTCCGCATCGCCTTCAGGGTCCCTGGCAAGATGCCCGCGGTCCCCCGGCTCCCGAGCACCTCCTCGACGACCGCGAGGGCGCGCTCGTACCCCTCGCCCTCGGTCTCACCGCTCGGCGCCGGCCCTCGGGCGAGGAGGACGTCGGCGAGCATCTGGCTCAGCTGCGGCCTGTCCTCCTCCGGGACAAGGCCCAGATAGGACTCGATCGGCTTTCCCACGCCCTGTCGCAGGTCGTCGAGAGCCTGCTCGAAGGCGCGCTCGAAGGCTTCGTCGCCCGCGCTCACGAGGTCTCCCAGTCGTTCGGCCGGACCTGGCCGATTTCGATCGCCTCGTCGAGGCCCTCGATCAGGCGCACCCGGGGTGTGCGCCCCGAGAGCCGCGGCGGCTTCGGCTGCTGCGGCCAGGCGCGGTCGACGCAGGCGGCGGCGACCTCGGCGGCGAGGGCGTGGATCTGCGGCTGCGGCTCGGGGCGGGAGAGGCGCAGCAGCATCCGCGCCGCCGCGTCCTCGGTCGCCAGCTCGATTTCCTCCTCGCCGAGCCCGCGCGCTTCGCCGCGGCTGCGGCAGACCCGCTCGATCACCGGCACACCGCGGAGGCAGAGGGTCCAGAGGACGAACTCGAAGCGCTCGTCGTCATGGACGACGGTTTCGGCGCGGACCGCCTCCAGCCGCGTGTCGTCGAGCATTTCGATCGCTCTCTCCTCGATGGGATCGAACTTTGCCATACGCCTACACCGCTCCCCGATCGCGTTTTCTTACACCCGCGGGCGCGTTCTCCCGCATCTTCTTAACGATCCGGTGCCAGGCGGTGTCGACGGCGCCGCGTTTCATCCCGTGCCGCTCGGCGATCTCGGTCGGCGAGAGGTCGAGGACGAGGCGGTCGTGGGCCAGCGCCCGGTCGCGATCGCTGAGACCTGCGAAGTAGGAGTCGAGGTCGGCGGCTGTTTCGCCTGCGGAGGGGACCGGCGGGCGGGGGTCGATCGCGACCAGCTCGCCGGGGTCGACCGGCTTCGATCGCGTCCGTGCCGAACGGCGCCAATAGTCCTTGATCGCGAAGTTGAGGTTGGCGGCGGCGACGCCGCGGAAGGAAGTGTCGAACTCGAGCTTCGTCCGCAGCAGCTGGGCCAGCCGCCGCAGCAGGTCCTGGGCGATCTCCTCGGCGTCGGCCGAGGGGTCGTCGACGCCGCCGATCTTGCCGTAGGCGATCGAGCGCCCCCAGTTCCAGTAGGGCTCGATCAGCCGCGTGATCGCCTCGCGTTCCCCCGCGACGTCACCGGCGGCACGCGCCGCCCGCGCCCGCCGCAGCAGGCGCTCGTCGCGCTCTTCGCTCTGATTCAGGTTTCCGCTCATCCCGGGTTTGGTGGCCTTTACCCACTAAGCCGCGGAGCACTTCGGATTTCTTACACCCTGGCGCCGAGGGCCCAGCCTAGACTTAGGTGTGGTGGGCAGGACGTGAGCAGAGGATCCTGGGCGAGGCGCCTGCTCGGCGCCTGCCTCCTGGCGATGCTGCTGTGCCCCGTAACCGCGGCCGCCGACTGGCGACTGGCCCAGCTGCCGATGCCGGATCCCGACATCCATTCCAAGCTGCTCGGGATCTCCTGCCCCAGCGTCGACTTCTGCGTCGCGGTCGGGGAATTCAGCGTCGTGGCGACCTCGAGAAATCCGGGAGGAGGCGCCTCAACGTGGAACATGCGCCGCCTCGACATCCGCCAGCCCAGCCCGACCGAGCCCGGCCTAGGCCTGAGGAGCACGCTCTACTCGATCTCCTGTCCCAGCGAGCATCTCTGCGTCGCCACCACCTTTGACGGCTTCATCGCATCCTCGACCGATCCGGCCGGGGGCGCCGATGCATGGCGGGTCGCCGATGTCGACGGGAGCGGGCGCGACACGCATCTGATGAGCATCTCCTGCCCCAGCGTCGATCTTTGCGTCGCGGTCTCGGGCGAACGGTATACCGCCGGCAAGATCCTCACCTCAACCGATCCGACCGGCGGATCGAGCGCCTGGTCGGAACTGCAGATGGACGAAGCTCTCGATTTCCGCGGGGTTTCGTGCGGGACGCCCCGGCTCTGCGTCGCCGTCGCCGAGAACGGCCGCATGCTCGTCTCCAGCAACCCCACCGGCGACGCCTCAGCCTGGCGGGAGATCCAGCCCGGTGGGCCCGGGGACATGCGAGGGGTCTCCTGCGCGGCGCAGGTCCTCTGCGTCGCCGGCAACTTCGGCGGCAATCTGCTCGCCTCCGCCCAGCCGCTCGCCGGAGTGTCGACTTGGACCAGCCGCAACGGTGGCGGCTCCGTCCTGGTCACCGGCGCCTCCTGCCTGTCGAGCGGCGAGTGCCTGGCTGTAGACAACAACGGGGACGTAATGACCTCCCGTGACCCGCTGGATGCGGGAGAACCGTGGGCCTTCGAGAACCTCCTCCCCTACCGCCCCGCAGGCATCGGAGCGGGACCGAACAACGCGCTGTTCTCGGCTTCCTGCCCCACCACGGGCCTCTGCGCCCTGGCGGGAGCCGGAGGGAGCATCTTCACCAGCCGCGACGCCTTCGCCAGCCGCGCCGGAGGCGACAGAAACGACGGCGAGAACCACGGCCGACGAAGGCCGAAGAGGCCGAGGACGAAGCTGGCGCATGTCGATCGCAGACACACGCTGGTGCGCGGTAATTGGACGAAGATGCGCTTCCGCTTCCACGCCGTCGGGATGGCGAAGGGCTTTGAGTGCCGGCTCGACAAGCGCCCGTTCCGGCGCTGCCGGTCGCCGAAGACCTACAAGCGGGTCCTCCTCGGCCGGCACATCTTCCGCGTTCGCGCGATCGGCGTCACTGGACTCAGGGGCCCGGTCGCCAGGGAACGCTTCGAGGTCGTCCGCAACCGCAACGCGCGAGCGCGCACGCCTGGAGCACTTCGGATTTTCACTGACCGCAAATAGTTGTCTGAGCCAACGATCAGAGTTAGGTTGGTTAAGGCAGGTTTACCGGTAGTGGAAAGGATCGAGATGGAGGGATCACGTAGGGCTTCAGAACGTCAGCCGTCGGGCTGGACGGTCTTCACCGGAGTGCTGCTGCTGCTGATCGGATCGCTGGACGCGCTGTGGGGCTTGGCCGCCGTCCTCAACAACGACGTCGTCGTGGTCGGAGGGCACGGGGTCCTCGTCGCCGACGTCACCCTCTGGGGCTGGGTCCACCTGATCCTCGGCTCGATCGTCGCCATCACCGGCATGATGCTCTTCGCCGGCAGCCCGACCGCCCGTGTCCTGGCGATCTTCTTCGTCACGATCAACGCGATCGCCCAGATCGTCTGGTTCCCGCTGGCGCCGCTATGGGCGTTCCTGATCATCCTGCTCGACGTGACGCTGATCTACCAGCTCACCGCCCGCTGGGACGAGTAGCGGAGGGAGTGGCGAGGGCGGGATTCGAACCCGCGACACCACGATTTTCAGTCGTGTGCTCTACCAACTGAGCTACCTCGCCTCGCGCGCCTGAACGGCCGGCGCTGCGGGAAGGCTAGCGGTCCGACCGGGACCGCGGCTGATTGCATGAGGGGATGAGCCGGGGGCGGATGGCGGTCGGTCTGGTGGCGCTTGTCGCCGCCGCGGCCGCTCTGCTCTCCGGCAGTTCCCGCAGCGATCCGGGGACGCCGACCGGGCTGCCGGGGCTGCCGCCACCCTTCCTTGGGGTGGCGGTGCTCGGCGACGGGGAGTTGACCGCAGCCGTAGACGCCTACGGGAGCGTCGTCGACCTGCGGGCGCCGGGGCCGGCGGGCCGGGCGCTGATCGAGAACCCGTCCGAGCAGCAGGCGGCGGGGACGGTGCCGAGCGATACGGGGATCCAGGTCTGGGCGCGAGTCGGCGGCGAGATGCTGCCGTTGTGGCGGGCGGACGAGGTGCGGCAGCACTATCAGCCGGGGACGAACGTGCTGCGGACGGTCGCGCGGTTTGGGTCTGAGCAGGTTCAGATCGATGAGGCGATCTGGGGCGGCCAGCTCGCCGTGGTCGCCGACGGCGCAGGCGTCGAGTTGCGGGCATGCGAAGCTGGCGGAGTCGTCACCAGCTCCTCGCGGATCCTCGGTAAGGCTGTCGCCTCCGATCGCCGCTGGCTTACTCGCGCGCTCCCACTCGGTGCCTCAGCACCGGGTTGGGCGAGGCAGATGTACGAGCGCTCGCTGCTGGTGCTGCGGGCGCTGACCGCCCGGGAGAACGGCGCCGTCGCGGCCGGGGCGCGGGATGGATGGGCCTACGTCTGGCCGCGGGACGCTTCGGCGGTGGCGATCGCCCTGGCCGAATCGGGCTACCGCCCGGAAGCGGAACGGATCGTCCAGTTCCTCCTCGGCGCCGGGATCGAGTTCGCGGCGCGATTCAACGGCGACGGCAGCCCCGTCCCCGGGCGCGATGCCCAAGGCGATGCGATCGGCTGGGTCGCCGCCGCCTCGGAGGCGGCTGGGATCGGCAACGCCCGCCAGGCCGCCCACATCCTCGCCGGCGGCGAGCCGATCCCCTGGCGCGACCGCGCCGACTACTGGGAGGGAGAGCGCGGCGACTATCTAGGCAACGCGCTGGCCTCCAACGAGCCTGCGTTTGACCACCTATATGGGGGCAAATCGCAACCTCGACTGGTGCGCGAGCCGGGAGATCCGGATTCCGGACTGGACTCCGCCGCGGCCTGGGCGGTACGGCCCTTCTCGCAACCTCGCCTCTACCCCGCCGCGCGCCGCACGATGGAGCGTTTGGTGGCCGAGGGAACCCCCTTCGGCATCACGCCCGGCGAAGCCTGGGAGGGTGGCGAAGACCCATGGTCCGCCCCAACCGCCTGGACCGCCTGGTCACTTGCCGCGCTCGGCGAGCGACAGCAAGCGCTGCAGCTGATACAGGCGCTACGTCGCAGCGCCACTCCCGCAGGCACCATCCCCGAGCGCGTCGATGCGCAGACCGGCGTCCCGCGCTCCACCACCCCCCTCGCCTGGTCGCACGCCTTCGCGATCCTGGCGCTGCGGGAGCTCTGGCCTAGCCCCTAGATCGCTCCCCGCATCAAGCCCATCAGCTCCAGAGCGCCCGCCTTGTGGAGCGGTTCGTTCAGGTTGCCGCACTTGGGGCTCTGGACGCAGGAGGGGCAGCCGGATTCGCAGGGGCACTCGGCGATCAGGCGCTCCGCGTCGGCGAGCAGGCGCTCGAACTCCTCGTAGCCGCGCTTGGTGATCCCGACCCCGCCGGGGTGGCCGTCGTAGATGAAGATCGTCGAGCGGCCGGTCTGGAAGTGGACGTTGGTCGAGAGGCCGCCGATGTCCCAGCGGTCGCACATCGCGATCAGCGGCAGGACGGCGATCTGGCTGTGCTCGGTCGCGTGCAGGGAGCCGAGCAGGGCCTCGGAGGGCAGGCGCCCGGCGAGCCGGTCCGGCAACACGTACCAGAGCGCCTGGGTGACGAAGTTCTGCTCGGGCAGCTCGAGGGCGACGATGTCGATCGGTTCCTGGTCGGAGACGGACACCCGCTGGAAGGCGATCACCTGCTCGGTCACCGAGACCTCGCCGAAGTTCAGCTGCACGCCGGCGACCTCGCGCTGCTCGTGGACGCGCTCGATGTAGATCTCGGTCTCTTTTTTCGGCCGCGTGTACCAGTCGCCGTCGAAGGCGGAGACGACCGCGCGGCGCTCCTCGATGTCGAGCCGGTCGACCTCGTAGGAGCGGCCGAGGTGGAGGTAGACGGCGCCGGGGTGGGTCGTCGTGAAGGCGCGCTCGGCCTCGACCAGCCCCAGCATCTCGCCCGAGGCCGCCTCGATTACCGCGACCGAGTCGGCCGAGGCCGAGCGCAGGGCGATCCGGTTGGCGACGAACTCGCTGCGGCGCGGCAGCAGCTTGCCGCCAGCTGGGCGGAGCTCCCCCGCTTCGACCAGCCGTTCGGTCCGCTCGACCCAGCCCGCGCCGAAGATCTCCTCGTCCTCGGGAGTCAGCGGCAGCTCGTAGGCGGCGGCGATCAGGTGGCGGGAGGCGATCTGCTCGTTGCCGTGGTCGAGGATCGCCGCCTCGACCGGCCGCCCGAGGAACTCCTCCGGGTGGCGGCAGAAGAACTGGTCGAGGGCGTCCTGGCCGGCGACGTAGACGGCGAGGCCGAGGCGGCGGCGTCCCGCCCGTCCCCACATCTGCCGCAGGCTGGCGACGGTGCCGGGGAAGGTGACGCAGATCGCCGCGTCGAGCTCGCCGACGTCGATCCCGAGCTCGAGCGCGTCGGTGGCGACGACCGCGAGTAGCTCGCCGCTGGAGAGCCGCGCCTCGATCTCGCGCCGCTGCTGGGGCGTGTAGCCGCCGCGATAGGGGGCGATCCGCTTCGCCAGCTCCGGCTTGCCCCGCCGCTCGAGGTTTTCGCGGGCGAAGCGCTGGATCAGCTCGATTCCGCGGCGGCTTTTGAGGAAGCAGATCGTCCGCACCCCGTGGGTGACCAGCTCGGCGAGCAGGTCGGCGGCCTCCGAGAGGGCCGAGCGGCGGGCGCCGGTGCGCTCGTCGAGCAGCGGCGGGTTCCACATCGCGATCTCGCGGCCGGCGCGCGGGGCGCCATCGTCGTCGATCATCTCGAACGAGGTTCCGACCAAGCGCTCCGCCAGCTCGACCGGGTTGGCGATCGTCGCCGAGGCGAGCAGGAAGCGCGGCTCCGAGCCGTAGGCGCGAGCAAGGCGGCGCAGCCGCCGCAGGACGTTGGCGACGTGGGAGCCGAAGACGCCGCGGTAGGTGTGCGCCTCGTCGACCACCACCCACTCGAGGTTGGCGAGGAAGTCCCCCCAGACCTTGTGGTTGGGGAGGACCCCCATGTGGAGCATGTCGGGGTTGGTGAGGATGAGGTTGGAGCGGCGGCGGATCGCCGGGCGCTCCTCGCGCGGCGTGTCGCCGTCGTAGATCGCCTCGCGCAGGCCGGGCGGGCGCAGCTGGGCGAGCTTGCGCGCCTGGTCCTGGGCCAGGGCCTTGGTCGGGTAGAGGTAGAGCGCCCGGTCTTTGGGGCGGGCGGCAATCCCGTTCAGGACAGGCAGGTTGAAGGCGAGGCTCTTGCCGGAGGCGGTGCCGCTGGTGATCACGAGGTCGGAGTCGGCGGCGGCTTCGAAGGCTTCGAGCTGGTGGGTGTAGAGCGAGTCGACCCCGAAACGCCCGAGCGCCTCGGCGAGCGCCGGGTGCAGCTCGGCGGGCAGCGGCGCCGGCCGCGAGCGGCGCTCCTCTTCGGAGGCCTCGGCGACGATCCGCCCGTCGCGGCGAGCGGGGTCGATCGCAACCGCCCACTCCGAGGAGAGCAGCGACCCGCCCCGGGCCATCAGACGGCGCTCCCGACCGGGCGGCAGATGCCGGCGGCGACGCCCATCGCCTGCAGGGAGGAGCGGTCGTGGATGCGGAGGACGTCGGCGCCCTCGCGGACGGCGAGGGTCACCGCGGCCACCGTCCCCCACTCGCGCTCGCGGGCGGGCAGGCGCTCGTCCCAGGAGCCGGCGAGGACGGCGCCGATGAAGTCCTTGCGGGAGAGGGAGACGTAGAGCGGCAGCCCGAGCGCGCGCAGCTCGCCGAGCCGCCGCAGGATCTCCAGGTCCTGCTCGGGGCTGAGGTCGAAGTCGAGTCCGGGGTCAATCGCGATCTGCTCCTCCGAGACCCCAAGCTCCCGGGCCATCTCGACTCTCCCCTCGAACCAGGCTCGCAGGTGATCGACGACGTCGTCGTACTCGCGCCAGGGGCGGTTCCTTCGCGGCGGCCCCTCGATGTGCATGAGGACGTAGCCGCACCCCGTCTCGGCGACGAGCCCGAACATCTCCTCGCAGCCGCCCGAGATGTCATTGACGACCAAAGCCCCAGCCGCCAGCGCCCGCCGCGCCACCTCGGGCGAGAACGTGTCCGCCGAGACCGGCACGATCCCCCCGTTCCGTGGTTCCTTTGTCCTGTTATCCCGGACAAAGGAACCACGCAACCCGGTGGCGAGCCCCTCCACGGCCGGGACCAGCGCCGCGGCCTCGTCGTCCGCCGAGACCGGCGGTCCCGCCTTCGCCGCCACGGCGCCGACGTCGAGCATCTCGAAGCCCGCCTCGGCGAGCGCCATCCCGTCGGCGACCGCCTGCTCCGGGGTGCCGCTGCGCGCCCCCTCGAACATCGAGTCGACGGTGACGTTGACGATCCCGGCGCCGATCGGCTGCGCCAGGTCGAGAGTCCGGTCGGTGAGCCGCCACGCCATCGCCCGCTACGGTAGCGACCGCGCCGATGCCGCTCCGCTGCGTCTACACCGATCTCGACGGGACCCTGCTCGGGCGGGGCAGCTCGCTCTTCCGCGACCCCGAGGGCGGCTTCAGCCTGGCGCAGGCGCGGGCGCTCGAGGCCTGCCACCGGGCCGGCGCCGAGGTCGTGATCATGTCCGGGCGGCGGGAGCCGCAGGTGCACGAGGCGGCGCGGCTGATGGGCCAGGCCTCCTACATCTACGAGGCCGGCTGCGCGTTTGCAATCGAGGGCGAGACGACGCTGATGACCGGCGAGATGGCGCCGAACGAGGACGGGACCATCTACGAGCAGATCGAGCAGCGCGGGATCCCGAAGCTGCTCTTCGAGCACTTCGAAGGGCGGCTCGAGTACCACGCCCCCTGGCACCACGGCCGCGTCCTCTCCCACCTCTTCCGCGGCAAGGTCGACGTCGCCGAGGCAAACGCCCTCCTGCACGAGCGCGGCGACGAGGACCTGCGACTGCTCGACAACGGCGCGATCGGCCGCCCGATGCCGACCGTCGAGGGCCGCACCCACGCCTACCACCTCGTCCCCAGGCAGGTCAGTAAGGCAGCGGCGGTCGCCGGCCACGCCCGCGCCCGCGGCTACGACCCGCGCGAGTGCATCGCCGTCGGCGACTCGGTCGAGGACCTCGAGGTCGCGGCCGCGGTCGGGCGCTTCTTCGTCGTCGCCAACGGGCCCGAGCACGACCCGGGCCTGCGGGCCGCGCTGCCGAATTGGGACAATGTCACCGTTACCGAAGGCAGCATGGGCGACGGCTTCTACGAGGCGGTCGTTTCCTCGCTGATGGAACGCCGGCCCTAAAGGAGAGCTTGTGTCGTCTGAGAACGCCACCGTCGCAGAGCAGGAGTACCTGGAGATCATGTTCTGGCTGGAGGAGGCAGGGCTGCCGATGACGGGAGCCAACATCGCCCGCGCGATGCAGCTCTCGCCGCCGACCGTGCACGAGATGATCGGCCGGCTGATCGACGACGGCTACGTCGAGCGCAACGAGGACAAGTCGCTCTCCTTCACCGGGTCCGGCCGCGAGCACGCCAGCTACATCGTCCGCCGCCACCGGATGATCGAGCGCTTCCTCACCGACGTCCTCCACAGTCCCTGGGACGAGGTCCACGAGGAGGCCGAGCGGATCGAGCACGCGATGAGCCCGGTCCTGGAGGAGCGGATGCGCGCCGCGATCGGCGACGCCACCACCTGCCCCCACGGCCACCCGATCGTCGAGGGCATCCGCGAGCAGGGCTCCCTATTGGCCGACGTCGAGATCGGCGCCGACGTCGTCGTCCTGCGCTTCGAGAACGAGGCCGAGGAGCTGCTGCACTACCTGAAGGCGGCAGGCTTCGACCCGGGCCTCGAGGGCAAGGTCGAGATCTCCGACGACGAGCGCGTCGTCATCGTCGCCGCCGACGGCAACCACGAGGTCAGCCGCAGCGTCGCCGAGACCGTCTCCGTCCGCGCCGACCCGGCGCCGCCGCCGCGGGCGGCGATCCCCGAGCAGCTGGTCCTCTCCTCGGACCGCTACGGCCGCTAGGCCGTCTAGCTCGGGACCTTCATCGACATGATCGGCTCGCCGGTCGGGGTTTCGCTCCCGCCCGGCGGCTCTTCGGTGACCATCACGACCTCGACCCCGTTCATGTCGGCGATCGTCGCTTCGGCGTGCCCGTGGCGGTCGGGGACGAGCAGCGCCGGGACCGCTTCTACTTCGCCTTCGCGTTCCACCCAGGCCTCCAGCACCTTGTCGGACGGCAGCGGCTCCAGCCCTTCGATCTGCAGAGTTCCGGCGCTGCCTTCCTGCACCATCTTCACGGTCAGACCGTCGACCTGGCGGACGACGGTGCTGGCGCCTCCGCCGGCGCCGGAGTCGTCTTTGCCGACCTCGTAGCCGACGACGCCCGCGACGAGCAGCGCGACAACGGCGAAGCCCGCCGCCGGCTTCAAGATCCATTGCCGCCACGACCGGGCCGGGGCCTGTCGGCTCTCCGCCTCGCGCACGTCCTCCCGCACCTCGGCCATCAGGCTCGCCCGCAGGGACGGCGGCGCCTCCTGCCGCTCGACCGACTCCGGCAGCGTCTGCAGCGCCGGCTCGAACCAGCGCATCTCCTCGCGGCAGCGCTCGCAGCCTTCGAGGTGGCGCTCGAACTCGTTCACCTCATCGGCGTCCAGCGCCCCCAGCATGTAGGCGGCGAGATCCTCGCTCCAGCGACTGTGTTCGGAAACGCTCATGCCAATCCCTCCGCTAGCTCGCCGCGAATCTTCTCCAACCCGAGCCGCATTCGTCCCTTCACGGTCCCCATCGGCAGGTTGAGCATCTCGGCGATCTCCGAGTGACTGAAGCCGCCGAAGTAGGCGAGCTCGATCACCTTCGACTGCTCGCCGGGCAGCTTGCCGATCGCCCCGCGCAGCTCGCCGGCGGTCTCGCGCCGCAGCGCCTCCTCCTCGGTCCGCTCCTGTGCCGGGCGCTGCTCCAGCACCGAGTCGTCGTCGAAGGTCAGTTTCGGCGCTTTGCCGGCGCGGCTGCGGAGGAAGTCGATCGCCCGGTTGCGGACGACGCTGAGCAGCCAGGAGCGGACGCTGCCGCGGGCTGCGTCGAAGCGGGCGCCGCTTCGCCAGACGGAGATGAAGGCCTCCTGGGTCACTTCCTCGGCGGCGGCGCGATCGCCGACGATCCTGTAGGCGAGCGAGAAGGCGGCGCCGCCGTGGCGGTCGAAGAGGACCTCGAACGCCTCCGGGTCCTTGCCGCCGACGAGGGGCATCAGCTCCTCGTCGGCCAGTCGCTCCGCCTTCTCTCGCCTCACCGGCATCAGCTACCTACGTTCTCACTTGCCTAAACGATGAACGGTTCGACGGCCTTCAGGACCTGCTTTTCGCTGAGCGGGCTGTCGAAGGCGGCCGGCGCCGGTTCTTCTTTGTTCTGGAGCCGGATCGCGGCCGCGTGCCGCGCCTCGACCTGGACGATGCCGCCCGCCGCCGCCAGCACTTCTTTGGACTTGATCATCGGGCCGGCGCCGTTGTAGGCGCTGACCCCCGTGTCCTCGAAGGTCTGCGCCAGCTTGAGGAAGCCGCTGGTGCCGCTGTAGTCGAACTTGAACTTCGGCGACATCACCGGCTTGCCGCCGAGTTTCTTCACCGTCGCCGCCAGCGCTTCCACGTGCTGCTGCTCATCGGAGGCGATCAGGTCGACGAGCTTCTTCAGTTCGCCGCTCGGCTTGGCGCGGGTCTTCGCTTCTTCGTAGAACTTCGCCTCCAGGTACTCGAGGGTGAGAGCGAAGTTGAGGATGTCGATATCGCTGCTGCCGCTCGCGGCCAGGGCACGGCGGACGTAGGGACCGACCATCGTCGCCCCGTAGATGGAGCCGACCGCCAGGGCGCCTTTGGCGAGGATTTCGCTTCGGGTCTGCTGGTCGCTGCGGGTCTGCTGCTCTGCGCTCATCGTGGTTCCTTTCAGCCGACCAGGAAGGGTTCGACGGACTTGAGGACGGTCTTCACGTCGGCGGGCTTGGCGAAGGCCCCGTCCGGGGTGATCGGTTCGCCCAGGAGGGTGTTGAGGACGGCTGCGTGCCGGCCCTCGACGCTGTGGATGGCAAGCGCCGAGGCCAGCACTTCCGGGCTCTTGATGTTGGCCGCCTGCCCGAGGTAGGCGGCGGCGCCCAGGTTCTCCACCGTCCCCGCCAGTTCCAGCACCGACTTGGCGCTTTCGAGCGGGAATTTCGCTTTCGGTTCCGGCGCCGGCTTGCCGCCAAGCTGTTTCACCGCAGCGGTCAGCGCCTGCACGTGTTCGGCCTCCTCGGCGCCGAACTTGCGGATCGTCTCCAGCTCGGCCCCCTTGAAGAGGCCGCTCTTGACGACATCCGCGTAGAAGGCGGTCTCGAGGTACTCGAGGGTGAGGGCGTAGTTGAGGATGCCGACGTCGCCCTTGCCAAATTCGGCGGTTTCGCTGGTGCCGCCGGAGGCCATCGAGTCCATCGTCGCGGTCGTCGTGCCGCCGTCGTCGCCGCAGGCGGCGAGAAAGGCGGCCGCCGCGGTCGAGCCGCCGCCCACCGCGAGAAGCTTTCGTCTGGTCACGTCCATCTGCACCGCCTCCTGTCGTTTTGCGTCCTGGCCCTCCTTACGGGTAGGGACGTCGCGGTGGATCAGAATCCGGCGATGGCAGGAAGAACCCGCGGCGCGGCGCTGTTGGTGCTGGCGTCGATCGTCTCCGTGCAGTGCGGCTCGGCCCTGGCGACGAGCCTCTTCGACTCGGTCGGCCCAGCCGGGGCCGTCTTCCTGCGGGCCGGGTTCGGAGCGCTGGTGCTGCTGGCGCTGACGCGGGCGGAGCCGCTGCGCGCGGCGGAGTGGCGCCACCGCGACGTCCTCCTCCTCGGCGCCGCCGTCGCCGCCGTCAACTTCTTCTTCTACGCCGCGCTCGAGCGCCTGCCGCTGGGGATCACGGTCACGCTCGAGTTCGTCGGGCCGCTCGGGGTGGCGGTCTTCGGCTCGCGCCGCCGGCGTGACCTGCTCTGGGCGGCGCTCGCCGCCGCCGGGATCCTCCTCCTCTCCGACGGGGGCGGCGGCGAGGGAGTCGACCCAGTCGGGGTGGTGCTGGCGCTGACCGCCGGCTTCTTCTGGGCCGCCTACATCGTCCAGAGCGCCCGGGTGGGATCGCTCGGCCCCGGCCTCGGCGGCGCGACGATGGCGGCGGTGATCTCCGCCGTCCTGATCGCCCCCTTCGGGATCGTCCAGGGCGCCGGTGAGTTCCTCGACCCCGCCGTGCTCGCCGCCGGCGCCGCGGTCGGCATCCTCAGCACCGCGATCCCCTACGCCTTCGAGATCGAGGCGCTGCGGCGCCTGCCGCAGTCGGTCTTCGGCGTCCTCATGAGCCTCGAGCCGGCGGTCGCCGCGGCAATCGGGTTCCTCGCGCTCTCCCAGGATTTGGCCCCGGTCGAAGTGGTCGCGATCGGCCTCGTGGTCCTCGCCTCGGCCGGGGCGCTGCGCTCGGCGGCGACGCCAGCGCCGCAGGACCGCTAGCCGGGAGCGGCCCCCTGACCTAGGACCGAAGGCGGTCGAGGGCGCTCGCGATTCGCGAGACGCCCTCGGCGGCGCGGTCGGCGGGGACCGGCGCGAAGGAGAGGCGGAGGCTGTTCTCGCCGCCATCGATCATGAAGTCGGGGCCGGCGACGAAGGAGACGCCGTTGGATTTCGCCTCGGCGAGGAGGGCGGCAGAATCGGTGCCCTCGGCGAGGTCGAGCCAGAGGAAGTAGCCGCCGTCGGGGACGACGAACTCGGCCTCGGGGATCTGCTCCCGCAGCGCCTCAACCAATGCCCCACAGCGAGCCTTCAGCTCGCCCTTGACGAACTCGATGTTGCGGTCGAGCTCACCGCTGCGGCAGAGCTCAAGGACGATCGACTCGGCCAGCATGTTCGGCGAGATGTAGGTCTCGTTCGCTTTCTTCGCCAGCTTCTTGATCTCCTCGGCAGGGCCGGCGAGGTAGCCGACGCGGACGCCGGGGCTGACGGTCTTCGAGAAGGAGGAGGCGTGGACGACCTTGCCCCCCGCGTCCATCGAGAGCATCGTCTCCAGCGGCTCGCCCTCGAAGGGCAGCTCGCGGTAGGGGTCGTCCTCGAAGATCCAGAAGTCGTGCTCGGCGGCGACCTCGACCAGGCGCCGGCGCTTCTCCACCGAGAGCGTGCAGCCGGCCGGGTTGTGGGCGTTGGCGATGACGTGGGCGAGCTTGATCGGCCCCTCCGCAAGCGCCGCCTCCAGCTGCGCGACGTCAAGCCCGTCGGCCTCCAGCCGCACCGGCACCAGCTCGACGCCGAGCTGTTGCAGCAGCAGCAGGGTGCGGTCGTAGGTCGGCTGCTCGACGACGACGCGGTCGCCGGGGCCGAGCAGGTGCTGAAAGAGCATCGCCCCCGCCTCGAGCGAGCCGTTGGTGATCATCACCTGCGCCGGGTCGAGGCCCCCGTGCCGCTCCGCGACCCACTGGCAGAGGCCTGGATGGCCGATCCCGACGCCGTAGGAGAGGGCGGTTTCCCAGTCGGATGCGAGCGCCCGCGAGGCCGCCTCCCGCACCTGCTCGTGGGGGAGGATGTCGGCGCTGGGGGCGCCGCGCGCGAATGAGATCGTGTCGCCGGCCATCGAGGCCCGACCCTAGCAACGGGGGTTTTCCGACGACCCCTGGGGGGATATTGCCTCTATGGCTCGGGCCCTGGGGATCGCGATCGCACTCGTCCTGCTCGCCGCCACGGCGGCGCCGGCAGCGAGCGAGCCGAGCGGGAAGCTCCTTGCCGGCAGCGAAGAAACCGCCCTGCGACTGCACGATCTGCCCCCCGGCTACCTGCTCGGCGACGACGGCGGCTGCGGTCCGCTCGGCCCCGGCGGCGAGGAGGGCGAGCCAAGCGGGAAGCTCCAGAGGCGGTACCTGAGATGGCTCGTCAGGCACCGGCCCGAAGGCTGCCTCTACCAGTACGAGCAGGTCTTCAAGGTCCCCGGCCTCGGGCCCGCGCCGCCGCTGGTCGAAGTCGAAACCGTCAACACCCCGAGCGAAGAGGCAGCAGCGGTCGGCTTCGCGCTGATCATGGATCTGATCGAGCGGTACCAGCCGAGAGCCGATCGAGGCACGGTTGCCGTGCCGCCGAACGGCGTCGAGGCCCGCCTCCTGCATTCGAAGAACTTCCTGGTCGACGGCAAGCCGAACCGGCCGGGCACGGTCCTGATCTGGCAGTCCGGCACGCTCATCTCCTACCTCCAGGCGGCGGGGATGGGCCCGCGCCGCAACGACCGCGCCGCGCTCGCCTTCGCTTCGATCCAGCAGGGGCGGCTGGAACATCCCACCCCCTACACCGAGGCAGAACAGGACGACACCGAGGTGCGGCTCGACGACCCCGGCCTGAAGGCGCCCGTCTACTGGGTCGGGCGCGCCTTCGCGCCAGGCGCCGGGCTGCCGGCCGCGACGCTGGAAGAAGCGTTCGACGTCAAGCCCGGCCGCGGCGGCCCTGCCGGGCAGAAGTGGTCGCTCTCCTACGACGGCTTCACCCTCGACCTCTGGACGCGTGCCAGCTGGAAGCGCTTCGCCAGGAGCAGGCTGGGGCGCATCAACCTGGAGGCCCGCTGCACCGCGAGCCAGTCGCTCCCCCTCGCGGGCGGCAGCGCGACGATCTTCGCCACCTACGAAGGCCGCTTCCGCAAGTGCCCGGCCCGGGAGCCGGACCGCTACTACGGGATCGCCCGCGTCGGCGGGATGGTGGTCGGGGTCAACCTCGGCCTCTGCCTCAGTTGCCGGGGCGGGACCACCGGAGCGTACGGCGCCAGGCGCGGCGTCGTCGCGGTCCTGCGGGCGCTCTCACTGCGGCCGAAGCCCGCTTACTAGAGCGAGCGCAGCATCTCGGCCGCGATCGCGGCCGTCTCGGTCGGGCTTTCGCCGACCCGCACGCCCTTCGCTTCGAGCGCGTCTTTCTTCGCCTGGGCGGTGCCGGAGGAGCCGGAGATGATCGCGCCGGCGTGGCCCATCTGCTTGCCGGGGGGCGCGGTGAAGCCGGCGATGTAGGCGACGACCGGCTTCGAGACCTCGGCGGCGATGAACTCGGCGGCCCGCTCCTCGGCGTCGCCGCCGATCTCGCCGACCATCACGATCAGCTCGGTCTCGGGGTCGGCCTCGTACATGGTGAGGATGTCGATGAAGTCGGAGCCGACGATCGGGTCGCCGCCGATGCCGACGATCGAGGAGTTGCCGGTCCCGGCCTGCTTCAGCTCGTTGCCGATCTGGTAGGTCAGGGTGCCGCTCTTGGAGACGACGCCGATCGGCCCCGGGTCGAAGAACTGGGCCGGGATGATGCCGACGTTGGCCTTGCCGGGCGAGAGGACCCCGGGGCAGTTCGGGCCGATCAGCCGCACGCCCTTCTCCTTCGCCTTCCAGTAGGTGGAGAGCATGTCGAGGACGGGGATCCCCTCGGTGATCGCGATCACCGTCTCCACCCCGGAGTCGATCGCCTCGTCGATCGCGGCGGCGGCGAAGCGGGCGGGGACGAAGATCATCGAGGTGTTGGCGCCGGCCTCGGTGACCGCCTCGGCGATCGTGTCGAAGACGGGGGTGCCCTCGACGTCCTGGCCGCCCTTGCCCGGCGTCACGCCGGCGACGAGGTCGGTCCCGTAGGCCTTGTTGCGGAGGCCGTGGAAGGAGCCCTCGCGGCCGGTCAGGCCGGAGACCGCGAGCTTGGTGTTCTCGCCGACGATGATGCTCATGAGCCGCCTCCGGCGAGCTCGACGACGCGGCGGGCGGCGTCCAGCATCGTCTTCTCCTGGTGCAGGTTCGGCAGGTCGGCCTCGGCGAGGATCCGCAGCCCCTCCTCGGAGTTGGTGCCGTCGAGGCGGACGACCAGCGGCACGCCGAGGTCGATCTGCTGGGAGGCGGTGACGATCCCGTTGGCGATCTCGTCGCAGCGGGTGATGCCGCCGAAGATGTTGAAGAGGATCGCGCTCACCTTCGCGTCGCTCTTGATCACTTCGAGCGCGTTGACGATCGCCTCGGCTTTGGAGCCGCCGCCGGCGTCGAGGAAGTTGGCGGGCGCGCCGCCGGCCTGGGCGACGACGTCGAGCGTCGACATGCAGAGGCCGGCGCCGTTGGCGAGGATGCCGACGTTGCCGTCGAGTTTGACGTAGGTGAGGCCCTTTTCCTTCGCCATCTGCTCCTGCGGGTCGTCGACGGTGTCGGCGATCTCGGCCAGGTCCTGGTGGCGGAAGAGCGAGTTGCCGTCGATCGTCACCTTTGCGTCCAGGGCGATGACGTCGCGGCCGGCGGTGACGATCAGCGGGTTGACCTCGATCAGGTTCGCGTCCTCCTCGCGCGCCACCTCCTCGAGCTTGACCAGCGCGTCCGCGGCCTCGTCGAGGGCGTCCTCGGCGAGGCCGGCGTCGGCGACGATCGAGCGCGCCGCGGCGGCGTCGAAGGGCTTGGTCGGGTCGATGTGCCGTTTGACCAGCGCGTCGGGGTCCTCGGCGGCGACCGCCTCGATGTCCATCCCGCCTTTGGCCGAGACCATCGCCAGCAGCTTCTTCTCGCCGCGGTCGAGGATGACCGAGGCGTAGTACTCCTCGGCGATGTCCGAGCCGCCCTCGATCCAGACCTGATCGACGCGGAAGGGCCCCTCGCCGTGGGGGCCGGTGATGTCCATGCCGAGGATCGCGTCGGCGTGCTCGCGCGCCTCCTCGGCGTTCTGGGCGATCTTGATCCCGCCGGCCTTGCCGCGGCCGCCGATCAGGACCTGGGCCTTGATCGCGCAGGGGTAGCCGATTTTCTCCGCCGCGGCGACGGCCGCGTCGACCGTGTCGGCGACTTCGCCGCTCGGCACGGGGATGCCGTGCTTGGCGAAAAGCTGCTTGCCCTGGTACTCGAGGAGGTCCATAGAGAGAGGTCGGCTCCGGGGGGAGCGCGCGGCAGACTACCCGAATGCCATAATGCCGCGCTCTCTCATGCCCCTTCCGAGTCTAAAAAACATCAAATGGGTGACCACCGACTGCTACGGCACCCTCATCGACTGGGAGAAAGGCATCGTCGAGGCCTGCAAGAAAGAGGCGGCCAAAGACGGCTTCAGCTTCGAAGAGGAGCCCTTCCTCGCCCGCTTCATGGAAGTGCAGGCGGAAATCATGGCCGGCTCCTATGAGCTCTACGCCGAGGTCCTGCGCCGCACGATCGTCAAAGTCGCCGGGGAGATCGGCTGGGAGGTGGAGCCCTCGCGGGCCCAGTTCCTGCCCAACAGCGTCGCCTACTGGCTGCCGTTCCGCGAGTCCAACGCGGCGATGGACCGGCTCGGCAAGAAGTACGACATTGGGATCATCTCCAACATCGACGACAAACTGCTCGGGATCAGCCGCCGCCACCTGCGGACCGAACTCGACCTCGTCGTCACCGCCCAGCAGGTGCGCAGCTACAAGCCCGACCCGGTCCACTTCAAAGAGTGCGCGCGGCGGATCGGCGGCAAGAAAGGCTGGCTCCACATCGGCTCCGACTACGCGACCGACATCGCGCCGGTGCTGAAAATGAACGTGCCGGTGATTTGGGTCAACCGCCACGGCGAGAAACTGGAAGGGCGCAAAGCCCCCAGCGCGACGGTGAAAAACTTTCGCGAAGCAGTAAAAAAGCTCGGCGCCTCCTGAGCGTCTTCGGCGTCTTCTAGCTTTCAAGCCGCAACTCAGGCGTGAGGCGCCGGTTTCGGGGGTAGATCGCCCCGAGCTATTCGATGCAGACTCTTGCTCCAAAGACCAGTCTTTCCCCTGCCCCGACGCGGGCACGGCTGATCGTTGCCGCGGTCCTTGCGGCGCTGTTGGCGATCCTCGCCTTCGCGGCCTCCTCCGGCACCGACGTCGCCCGCTCGGCCGACGAACGACCCAGCTTCGTCGTCATCCAGACCGACGACGAGACGCTCGACCAGCTCTACGCCAGCCTCAACGTCGGCGGCATCGAGGTGCAGGCGATGCCCTACACGCTCTCGCTGATCGCCAACCGCGGCGTCGCCTTCAACCGCTACTACGTCCCCTACCCCCTCTGCTGCCCCTCCCGGACCAGCCTCCTCACCGGCCGCTACTCGCACAACAACAACGTCCGCGGCAACGTGCCGCCCAACGGCGGCTTCACCGGCTTCGCAGCGCGCCAGGCCTACAGCCACAACATCGCCACCTGGCTGCAGGGGGCGGGCTACCGGACGATTCACATCGGCAAGTTCTTGAACGGCTACGGCGACGAACCGTTCGACGAAGGCAGGGACGTGCCGCCCGGCTGGAACGCCTGGCACACCGTTCTGCGGGCAGACACCAACCACTACTTCTACGGCTACACGCTCAACAACAACGGCACCCTCGAGGGGCCGTATGGCGACCCCGGCAGCTGGGAGACGCGCGAATACGGCGAACGGGACGACTTCGGCTGCCCGAGCGCGCCGCTGAACGGCAAACCGTGCTTCTACGAGACCGACACCTTCAACACGCTCGCCTGGCAGGAGCTGACCCAGCAGACCTCGCCCGAACAGCCCTTCTACCTGCAGCTCGACTACACCGCCCCGCACGGCGACTTCCGCCGCCCCGCAGGGCCAGAGCCGGCCCTGCGCCACTACAACACCTTCGCCGGGGCGCCCTATCCGCACGGCCGCGCGGAAGGATTCAACGAGGGCAACGTCAACGACAAGCCCCGCTTCATCCGCGAAGCGCCCTACCTCTCGCTGAACGAGATCCACACCTACCGCGTCTACTACCAGAAGGCGCTGGAGTCCCTGCGCGCCATCGACGAAGGCGTGAAACTGATCGTCGACACGCTTGGCGGCCTGCACCGGCTGCGCAACACGTACATCATCTTCACCTCCGACAACGGCTTCTTCTACGGCGAGCACCGCCTCACCGGGGGCAAGTTCCTCGCCTACGAGCCGGCGACCCACCTGCCGCTGCTGATTCGCGGGCCGGGGATCAAGCCCGGGACCGCTACCGGGGAGCTAGCCGCCAACATCGACATCGCCCCGACGATCCTCGAACTGGCCGGCGTCGAAGCGGACAAAAGCATCGACGGCCGCTCGCTGGTGCCCTTCATGCGGGACCCCGCACTGCGGACGCGGCGCCCGATCCTCTTCGAGTCCTTCGTCGAGACCGCCGACGTCGAAGCCAACGGCGAACCGACCGCCCAGCGCGCCCGCGTCAGCGGCGCCGGCAAGGGGCCGAAGGCAGGCGCCTCGATCGTGGCGCCGCCGAAGGACTACCTCGGGATCCGCCTCGGCCCGTACAAGTACATCGAGTGGCCGAGCGGCGAGAAAGAGCTCTACGACATCACCAAGGACCCGTATGAGCTCAACAACCTCGTCCGCGTCGGCAACCTCTCGCCGATCCGCGCCTTCCTCCACGCCCAGCTGATCCGCCTCGAGAGCTGCGTCGGCCGCGCCTGCCAGGAAGTCGCGCCGAAATTCCCGCTCACGCTCGAGCAGCAGCGCAAGGTCGACAAGCAGCGGCGCGAAGAAGAACGGCAGAAAGAAAAGGAACGGGAAGAAAAGCGTCACCACAAACGCGGTAAGTGAGACCGGAGGGGAGGGGCACCCTCTCCAAACCCGCTCGCTTCGCTCGCTTTTGGGAGTGTTTGGAGAGGGTGCCCCTCCCCTCCCTCAACACGCGTTAGTGGCTTAGGAGAGTTATTTGATGACGACGAGGGTGTCGCCTGAGCCGACCGCGGCGCCTTCTGAGATGGGGAGCTCCTCGACTTTGCCGGAGCGGTGGGCGGTGATCTCGTTCTCCATCTTCATCGCCTCGATGACGCAGATCAGGTCGCCCTCGGAGACCTCGGCGCCCTGCTCGACGGCGACTTTGAGGATCGTCCCCTGCAGGGGCGAAGGGAGGGCGTCGCTGGAAGCGCTGGGGCCGCCGCCGCCCTTGCGCTCGCGCTTCGGCGGTTTCTTCCCACCAGCGGCCGCCGAGGCAGCGACGCCACCCGCGGGCGCCTCGCCGATCACCTTGACGTCGAAGAGCTTGCCGCCCACCTCGACCTTGTAGTCGCGGGTCAGCATCTCGCCGCCGTCCTCGCCCGGCTGCGGCGGGGCGGCGTCAGCGGGAGCGGTGGTCTTCAGCCACTCCTTGTCTTCCATCAGGTCGCGGCAGGTCTCGCCGCGCGCCCACTGCTCGGTGGCGAGGATCGCTTCGTGGAAGGGGATCAGGGTGGTGAGGCCGCCCGAGTCGTATTCGCCGAGCGCTCGCAGCATTCGCCGCGTCGCTTTCTCGCGGTCGACGTCCCAGACGATGAGCTTGGCCACCATCGGGTCGTACATCGGCGTCACCTCGCCGCCGCCCTCGACCCCGGAGTCGACGCGGACGCCGGGCCCGGATGGCTCGCGGTAGGAGTCGCCGATCGGCCCCGGCGCGGGGGCGAAGTTCTTGTGCGCGGCCTCGGCGTTGATCCGGCACTCGATCGACCAGCCGTTCAGCTTCACGTTCTCCTGGGCGATCGAGAGAGGCTCGCCGGCGGCGATGTGGATCTGCTCGCGGACGATGTCGATGCCGGTGACCATCTCGGTCACGCAGTGCTCGACCTGGACGCGGGTGTTCATCTCGAGGAAGAAGTACTCGCCGTCCTGGAGGAGGCCCTCGACGGTTCCCGCCGAGCGGTAGCCGACGGCGCGGGCGGCGTCGGTGCCGATCTTGCCGATCCGCTCGCGCACCTCGGGGTCCACGGCCGGCGCGGGGGACTCCTCGATCAGCTTCTGGTGGCGCCGCTGTACCGAGCAGTCGCGCTCGAACAGGTGGACGACGTTTCCGTGGGAGTCGGCGAGCACCTGGACCTCCACGTGGCGGGGGTCGGGCAGGTAGCGCTCGAGGTAGACGGTGGAGTCGGCGAAGAACTTCTCGCCCT
>JBJMKN010000103.1:0-2975 GCA_045805765.1 Solirubrobacterales bacterium | reverse complement strand
CGGCCGCAGGCGGAGAAGAAGGGCGTGGCCCTCGCCTCCACCTGCGACGGAGGCGCGCGCTACCTGGGCGACCCGCAGCGGGTGGAGCAGATCCTGGCGAACCTTCGCGTCAACGGGCCACGATGGTTCTTGCGCCCTGCCCGATCACTCTCCTTCTTAGCCTGATCGGTGATCTCATCCGCTACGCGGCTTCCATATCTGCTCGGTTCCCATGGCTGCCAACGAAATCCGGATTCTCTTCGACGCGGGTGAAGACGGGAGCTACCGCGCCCGGCTTACCGACGGGGAGAAGCAAACGCTCGGGATCGAAGTGCCCTTCGCACCTTTCCTCGGTGAAGACGACTACGAGGACCTGCGCTGGTATCTCGAAGACTTCATGGATCTTCCCGACGGTGGAGCCGTGGTCCGCGCGACCGGCGTGGAACGCCGTCTTCAGCAGTGGGGCCGCCGCCTCCACGACGCCATCTTCTCGTCCTCCGAAAATCGCACCCCCCTCGTCGGGCTCCTTGCCGCCCCGGAGCCGCGAGTGCTCACCATCGCCACGCGCGATTCCACGCTGCTCCGCCTGCCGTGGGAGCTCATTGCCGACGACAGGGGAAGCCTGGCGCAGCGCCTGTCCGTCCGCAGGCAACTCGACGCTCCGGAAGAGGCGGAGGCACGGCAGATCGAGATCCCGCTGCGCCTCCTGTACGTCGTCAGCCGTCCGGACGATACCGGCTTCATCGACCCGCGCCTCACCACCAAGTCGCTCTTCGCCGCGCTCGACCCGCTCGGCGGCGCCGTACGGGTGGATTTCTGCCGCCCTCCCACGGTGGGGCGGATGGAGGAGCTCCTGCGCGAAGGACAGACGTCGGGCGATCCCTACGACGTCGTCCACTTCGACGGCCATGGCACCTTCATGCAGGAGGCGCAGATCGGCGCCCTCTGCTTCGAGACCGACGACGGCGCCGGCGAGGCCAGGACCGACTTCGTGCAGGCCGACCGCTTGGGCGACCTGCTGGCGATGTATCAGGTCCCGCTCGCGGTGCTCGAGGCCTGCCGCAGCGCGACCGTGGGAAAGACCATGGTCTTCCGCTCCGTCGCGCCGCGCCTCATCCAGGCAGGCGTGGGGAGCGTGCTCTCGATGGGGCACGCCGTGCACGTGGAAGGCGCGCGGCTGCTGCTGGACCGCTTCTACCGCGAGCTGCTGCGCGGCACCACCATCGGGCATGCCGTGGCGCAGGGGAGGAGCGTGCTGCGGTCCACTCCGGCGCGCTGGATTGAATCCGGCCCGCAGGGGCGCACCATCGCGCTGGAGGACTGGTTCCTCCCGCACCTCTACCAGCGGGGGCTCGACGAGCCGCTCCTTCCGCCTGACGTGGCAACTCGTGAGCGCGTGCGGCAGTACGACGTGTTCCTCAGCCACAACCACAACGACTCCGCCCGCGTCGAGCAGCTCGCCCGCGTGCTGGACGAAAAGCACGGGCTGCGCGTGTGGCTCGACAAGTGGGAGTGCGGCCCGGGCCGGTTGGAGCCACAGTGCGGGAAAGGGATCGAGGACAGCCGCTTCACCATCGTGGTGGGCTCGAAGGCCGCGCTGGCCTCGAAATGGGTCGCGTGGGAGATCGCGAAGCACAACGAGCTGAATCCGGAAGGCGACCGCCTGATCCCGATCAAGTTCGAGCCGCTCGCGCTCCCGCCGGACCTCGATGAGCTCCTCTGGGTGGACTTCACCGATCCGGCGAAGGACGTGGAGAACGCCTCGATGCTGGCGCAGCTCATCCGCTCGGCGGATGCCGAGGACGCGCGCCGCCGCCGGGGGTTCCGGCCGCCGCCCGGCCAGGGAGAGCCCGGCGCGTTCCCCCGCCCGCCGCAGTACGGGTTCCACGGCCGGGCGCGGGAGCTGTACGAGCTGGAGCGCCGGTTCCGGCGGCACCGGGGCGTGGTGCTGCACGCCATGGGCGGGATGGGCAAGACCTCGCTCGCCACCGAGGCCGCGCACTGGTGGACGCGCAGCGGCCTGTTCCGCGACGGCGCCTGCTTTGTGAGCTTTGAGCAGTTCACGAGCGCCGAGCGTGTGGTGCAGGTGCTGGGGGCCTACTGCGAGGGCCCGAAGTTCGATCAGCGCCCCGCCAGGGAGCAGCGCCGCCGCGCCGTCGAGCTCTTCCGGGAGCGCGAGGTGCTCATGGTCTGGGACAACTACGAGAGCACCCTGCCGCAGTTCAACGACGGTGCCGCCACCCACGGCAGCCCCTACACCGACGAGGAGCGCCGCCACCTCTCCGAGCTCTTCGATGACCTCACCAACGGTCCCGGCAAGGGGTGCGTGCTCGTCACCTGCCGCCCCGCCGACACCGGGCTGGCCGGCGCGGAGAGAATGGAGCTCGAGGGCCTTGCCCGGCCCGACAGCCTCTGGCTGCTGCACCGCATCCTGGAACGCGATGGCCGTTCCCTCGCCGACCCCCGGCTCGCCCGGGAGAAGCTCGATCCCCTGCTGAACGACCTGGCCGACCATCCACTCTCGCTGGAGTTGGTCGGACCGCACCTCCGTAACCTCACTCCGGAGGCGATCCGCGCCGATTTCGGCACTCTCCTGCGGAAGTTCCAGCAGGATGCACCGGACGAGCGGAACACCTCGCTGCTCGCATCCCTGGAGTTCTCCCGGCGCCACCTCAGTCCGGCTGCCCGCGCGGCCCTGCCATGGCTCGGCCTGTTCAGCGGCGGCGTCTTCGAGGACAATCTGCTCGACGTAAGCCAACTCGAACCGTCCGCCTGGGAAGCGATCCGAACCGAGTTGGAAGGAATTGCGCTGCTGCGGACGGAGTACGACGTCCAGATCGCCAACCGGCCTTTCCTGCGCTTCCATCCCACGCTGGCCATCGCCTCCGCCGATGTCGCGCTCGCGGAGCAACCGGAGACGCGGAAGCGCTTTATCGATGTGTATCTCGTCCTCATGCGGTCTCTTGACAAGGCGCTGCGCGGCTCGCACTCGCGCA
>JBJMKN010000102.1:0-4143 GCA_045805765.1 Solirubrobacterales bacterium | reverse complement strand
ACCCTGACCTCGTCCGACAACGCCCGCACCGTCCCCGCGGCGCTCGCCTTCTTCACCGGCGAGTCGACGTTCACGGCGCCAACTGGCAACATCGCGGCGGCGGCTGTGATCGTCACCATCCCGATCATCATCTTCGTACTGTTCTTCCAGCGCCGCATCGTGGCCGGACTGACCGCCGGCGCCGTGAAGGGATAAGGAGAAGGAGAGAACACAAATGGCCGAGATCGCTCTCGACAAGGTCACCAAGCGCTTTCCCGACGGCTACGAGGCCGTTCGTGACATGAACCTCACGATCGAGGACGGCGAGTTCATGATCCTCGTCGGTCCATCGGGGTGTGGCAAGTCGACGGCGCTGCGGATGATCGCCGGGCTCGAGGACATCTCCAGCGGCGAGCTGCGGATCGGCGACCAGGTGATGAACGACCGCTCGCCGAAGGATCGCGACATCGCGATGGTCTTCCAGAACTACGCGCTCTATCCGCACATGACGGTGCGCGAGAACATGGGCTTCGCGCTGAAGCTGGCCGGGGCCGACAAGAGCGAGATCGACAAAAAGGTCGAGGAGGCGGCGCGGACGCTCGACCTCGAGCAGCACCTCGACCGGCGGCCGGCGAACCTCTCCGGCGGCCAGCGCCAGCGGGTGGCGATGGGGCGGGCGATCGTCCGCGACCCGAAAGCGTTCCTGATGGACGAGCCGCTCTCCAACCTCGACGCGAAGCTGCGGGTGCAGATGCGGACCGAGGTGGCGAAACTGCAGTCGAAGCTGGAGACCACCACCGTCTACGTCACCCACGACCAGACCGAGGCGATGACCCTCGGCGACCGGGTGGCGGTGATGCGGGCGGGGGTCCTGCAGCAGGTGGGGGCGCCGGCCGAGCTCTACGACAACCCGAAGAACCTCTTCGTCGCCGGCTTCATCGGCTCACCGGCGATGAACTTCATGCCGGGGGAGCTGAGCGGCGGGCGGCTGAAGCTGCCGATCGGTGAGGTGGACGTGGGCGACCTAGACGTCGGGGGCCGCGACGGCCAGGTGATCGTCGGGATCCGACCGGAGAACTTCGAGGACGTCGAGGTGATCGGCGACCTAAAGGAGGAGCGCGGCGTCACCTTCGAAGCTGAGATCGACCTCGTCGAGTCTCTCGGCTCCGATCTCTACGCCTACTTCCACATCGAGTCCGAAGGCGTCCAGTCCGACCAGCTCGCCGACATCGTCGAAGCGAGCCTCGAGGAAACCGGCGCCGGCGAAATCCGCGAGGGCCATGAGCAGATAGTCGCCCGCCTCGACCCGACCAGCAAAGTCAAACGCCGCGACACCGCCCAGCTCTGGGCCGACACCTCGAAGCTCCACCTCTTCGACCCGGAGAGCGGCGACAGCTTGACCCGCCGGGAGTCGGGAAGCGACGGCTAATCGGTTGCGGCTTCCAAGTCCTCGAGGTCTGCGAGATCACGGGTTCGGCCCGCCGCTCGCTTCATCGCCTTCAGGTCTTCGGCTGAGCACACCGCCACGCTGACACCAAGGATTACCGCCTCACTTGCCCGAGGCTGCAGTTCTTCGTAGCTCGGCACTCCGTCAAGGCCTTGGATGATGTCGAGGCGACCAAGGTCGGTCTCGATCGCCACCTGTTCACCGCCTGCGAGTGCCGATGCAATGGAAATTGGGCTGCCAAGGAAAGCCTGCCCCTGCTGTACATGTCCACCAGCACCGACCGCCACCTCAGCCACACGCTTGAGGTTGTCGGGCTCGGGAGACACGACTAGATCTACATCCTTGGTCCCCCGAACGACGCCCCAGGCATTGACGGCAAGCCCGCCAACCACGACGAACTCCACCTCTGCCTCCGCGAGGCGTCGCAACAGCTCGTCGAAGGCCGCCTTGCTCAACTCTTTCGCGCGGCTCCGGTGAACTCCATCAGCTTGTGACTGAGTTCGATGCCCTCCGCCAGATTCACGCTGATGGGACGCTGGGCATCTTCGCGCAGACGTTGCTTGCGGACGGCCTCTGCTTTAGCGGCTGGTGAAAGCTCGGGCTTCTCGTGCCTTTCCATCGACAGGATGCTAGCCCGCGGCAGCGACGAGGCGGGACATCACATCGACCGCCTGCCGGTCGTCAAGGCCTTGCGCCTCGGTCAGGTCCTGCCAGGTGCGGAAGGCGAGGGCGTGGCCGATTGCGGCGCGGGTGCGCTTGGCGGCGTTGCCGCGGAGGCCGCGCCCGCGCGTGAGGATCTCGGCGGCGATTGCCAGGAACTGGTGGTAGACGGCGAATTTCTCGGCTACGACCGGCACCGCGTTTTCGTCGCGCAGGAGCTTGTCGATCATCCCGCCGCTGCGGCGGTAGTAGGCGTACATCTCCCCCAGCGCTTGGCCTAGGCGCTCTTCCGGGTCCTCGACCTGCTCCCAGCGGCTGATGTCCGGCGGCGGGTTCGCTTCGGCCCAGTGCTGCGAGCAGGCGCCGAAGAGGGCGCGCTCGTCGGGGAAGTGGCGGTAGAGGGTCGAGCGGCGAACGCCGGCGTCCTCGGCGACGGCGCTCATCGTCGTCTGGGACGGGCCGAGGGTGCCGTGGAGCTTCACCGCGCTTTCGGTGATCCGCAGGCGGGTCTCGGCCTCGGCTTCGGCGCGGCGCTTCTTCTCGTACTTTCGCTTTCCGTCGGACACGGGTGTACGACCAATCTTGACAGATCTGTCAGCGGACGCTACGTTTTTCGCGAAACAGCAGTGTTCAACGATTTTGAAGGAGATTTGAGATGGCAACGGTTATCGGTCCCGGCGACGGCAAGGCGGGCTTCCTCGGCAGCATCGGGGTGCGATTCATGATCGACGGCGAGGACGCCGGCGGGGACTTCTCGCTCGTCGAACATCCCCTCTCCCCCCGCGCGCTGGCGGCCCCCCTGCACCGGCACACCCGCGAGGACGAGTACAGCTTCGTGCTCGAGGGCCGGATGGGCGGGCTGCTCGGCGACGAGGTCGTCGAGGCGGGGCCCGGTGAGCTGGTCTTCAAGCCGCGCAACGAGTGGCACACCTTCTGGAACGCCGGCGAGGTGCCCTGCCGGATCCTCGAGATCATCGCCCCTGCCGGCTTCGAGCACTTCTTCGAGGAGCTGGTCGACATGGGCGGCGTGGTGAACGCGACCGAGGAGAAGCTGCAATCTCTCAACGCCCGCTACGGGCTGGAAATGCAGCCGGAGAGCGTTCCCGAGCTGCTCGAGCGCTTCGGCCTCGTGATCGGCGAGCCGGTGGAGGGCGCACTGCAGCTCGCGTGACCCGCCTCATCCTGCAAATTCCGGCGGTCGAAGACGGATGGTGCAGCCGCACCGCGTTGCTACTCTGCGGCGGTAGGCAGGTTGTCTTGCCTGCGCGTCCGTCTTCGACCGCAGCGAGGAATACGCGCTTTGACTCCCGACCAGGGGTTCAGCATCGATCGTGAGGGGCCGCGAGATGAATGCGGCGTCTTCGGCGTGTACGCACCGGGGCACGACGTCGCCCGCCTCGCCTACTTCAGCCTCTACGCGCTGCAGCACCGCGGCCAGGAGTCGGCCGGGATCGCGGTCTCGGACGAGGGCCGCCTCACCGTTCTGCGCGATATGGGCCTCGTCACCCAGGTCTTCGACGAGCAGAAGCTGCGCGGCCTCCACGGCGACGTCGCGATCGGGCACACGCGCTACTCGACGACCGGCTCGACGCAGTGGGCCAACGCGCAGCCGCTGATCCAGCGCGGGCGCGGGCGCACGGTCGCGCTCGGGCACAACGGCAACCTCGTCAACGCAGCCGCCTTGCGCGCCGAGCTTGCGGCAGAGGGGATCACGCTCGGGACGACCTCCGACACGGAGATGATCGCAGCGCTGATCGCCAACGACCCGGCGCCGATCGAGGATGCGGTCGCCAACGCGATGGCACGGCTGGAGGGCGCCTTCTCCGTCGTCATGCTCTCGGAGGGAAAGCTGATCGGCTTCCGCGATCGCCACGGCTTCCGCCCGCTCTGCCTCGGCCGCGGCGAGGCCGGCGAGTGGATCCTCGCCTCGGAGACCTGCGCGCTCGACCTCGTCGGCGCCGCCTACGAGCGCGACGTCGAGCCGGGCGAGCTCGTTGTCGTCGACGAGTGCGGACTGCGCTCGATCCAGGCGGCGCCGCCCGCGCCCGAGGCGCTCT
>JBJMKN010000101.1:0-23226 GCA_045805765.1 Solirubrobacterales bacterium | reverse complement strand
CAGAGGTGCTGGTCGTCAGGCTGGTGGCGGCGCCGCCACTGAGCACACGTCGGATCAGGCCGGGCGCGAGGATGCGGGCGATCGCGGCCAGCGCGTAAAAGCGCGGCACGTAGCGCTCGGCCTTGCCGCCGGGGCCGGCCTCGTAGATCGCCTCGGCCACCGCCTCCGGCTTGGAGACGAGCCAGCGGGTCAGCGCTTTCTCCTTCAGCTCGGTGGCCGGGAACCCCTCGGTGGCAATGAAGCCCGGCAGGACCATGCCGACGTGGACGCCGTGGGGCAGCTCCTCCGCGTAAAGGGCATCGGTCCAGCCGATCAGGGCGAACTTGCTGGCCGAGTAGGCGCCGGTGCGGGCGCGGGCGACGCGGCCGGCGGTGCTGGCGACGTTGACGATCGCGCTCGGGGCCGCGGCCCGCAGCAGCGGCAGCAGCGCCTCGGTGAGGCGGACGACGGCGTCGAAGTTGAGGGTCATGTGGCGGGCGACGTTGGCGTGGCCGCTCTCGGCGAAGCCGCCGCGCCAGGCGGCACCGGCGTTGTTGACGAGCAGGTCGAGGCGACCGCCGTGCTCGGCCTCGAGGTGGGCGCGGACCCGCCGCGGCGCCTCCTCGGCGGTCAGGTCGACCGCCACCCAGGTCGCCCGGCAGGGCAGCGAGTCGGCCAGCTCGCGCAGCAGCTGCTCGCGGCGGGCGACCAGGACCAGCTCGGTGCCCGGCTCACGCGAGAGCCGGATCGCCGTCGCTCTGCCGATCCCCGTCGATGCTCCGGTCACCAAGGCAACGCTCATCGGCGCAACCGTATTCGACCGCGCCGCGATCGCGAGTTGCAAGGATGGGCGCTTGCCGGACCTGCCCAGATCCCGCGGCTCTCGCCTCGCCGCCACTCCCCGCGAAGGCGAGCGGGTGCGACCGCTGGAGCTCTTCTTCGACCTCGTCTTCGTCCTCGCGATCACCCAGTGCACGGCGCTGATGTCCCACGACCAGACCTGGTCGGGGCTGGCGCAGGGGCTGCTGGTCCTCGGCGTGCTCTGGTGGGCGTGGGTCGGCTACTCGTGGCTGACCAGCGTCATCGACCCGGAGGCGGAGGCGGTCCGCTTCGTCATCTTCATCGCGATGGCGGCGCTGCTGATCGTCTCGCTCAGCGTCCAGGAGGCATTCGACAACCTCGCCCTCACCTTCGCCCTCGCCCTCGGCGTCTTCCGCACCGCCCACATCGCCCTCTTCATGCTCGCCGGCGCCGACGACCGGGACCTGCGCCGCTCGGTGATCGGCCTCGCCGTCAGCACCGCGATCGCCGTCGGCCTGCTCCTGGTCGCCTCGCTCTTCGACGGCGTCGCCCAGGGGGCGCTCTGGGCGCTGGCGATCTTCCTCGACATGGCCGGGCCCTACTTCTTCGGCTCGGAGGGCTGGAAGATCGTCCCCGGCCACTTCGCCGAGCGCCACGGCCTGATCCTGATCATCGCCCTCGGCGAGTCGATCGTCGCGATCGGCGTCGGCGCCTCAGGCGCCCTGGACCTCGGAATCGGCGCCGCCGCCGTGCTCGGCGTCTTCCTCGCCGCGGCGCTCTGGTGGGCCTACTTCGACGTCGTCGCCCTGATCTCCGCCCGCCGCCTCGGCGAAGCGGAGGCCGGCAAGGTCCAGAACGAGCTGGCGCGGGACTCCTACAGCTTCATCCACCTGCTGATGATCGCCGGCATCGTCCTGATGGCGCTGGGGATGAAGGTGACGATCGGCCACTACGACGAGCACCTCCACGACGTCCCCGCCTTCGCCCTGCTCGGCGGCCTCGCCGTCTACCTGCTCGGCCTCGTCGCCTTCCGCTACCGGCACGTCCGCTCCGTCAACCGCCACCGCCTCGGGCTGGCGATCGTGCTCCTCTTCCTCGTCCCGGTGGCGACCGAGGTTGACGCGCTGACCTCCCTCGCGATGGCCGTCGTGCTGATCTGGGTGATGATCCTCTTCGAGCACCGCCGCTACGGCCCGGGCCGGGCGCAGCTCCGCCGCGAAGCAAGCGCGGCGCACACTTAGGCATACTCCCCGAACCTTTTGAGCACTCCAGTTCTCCTCGACAAGCTGCTTCGCGCCGGCGCCCCCTCCGGGTACGAGGGGCCTGCTGCCGAGGTCTGGCGCGAGGCCGCCTCCTTCGCCGACGAGGTCACGGTCGACGGGATCGGCTCGACGATCGCCCGCGTCGGCGACGGCTCGCCGCTGCTCGCGGTGGTCGGCCACATCGACGAGATCGGCCTGATCGTCACCCACATCGACGAGAAGGGGTTCCTCTGGTTCGCCCCGGTCGGGGGCTGGGACCCGCAGATCCTCGTCGGCCAGCGGGTCGAGATCCGCGGCAAAGAGGGGCCGGTCCTCGGCGTCGCCGGCCGCAAGCCGATCCACCTGCTCGAGGCCGACCAGCGCAAAAAGGTCGTCGAGCTGAAGGGCATGCACATCGACATCGGGGCCACCGACCGCGAGGAGGCCGAGGCGCTGGTCCGGGTCGGCGACCCGGTCGTGATCGCGGCCGAGCCGATGCCGGTCGTCGGCGACCGCCTCGTCTCCCGCGCGATGGACAACCGGCTCGGCGCCTACGTCGCCCTGGAGAGCCTGCGCCGCTGCGCCGAGGGCAAAGGCCCCGGCGGCTCCTTCGCCGCTGTCGCCGCCGTGCAGGAGGAGATCGGCCTCTTCGGCGCCCGCACCGCCGCCTTCCAGGTGCGGCCGGACATCGCGATCGCCGTCGACGTCACCCACGCCACCGACGCGCCGGGGGTCGACGAGAAGGAGATCGGCAGCCACCCCTTCGGCTCCGGCCCGGCGATCGGCCGCGGCTCCACCCTCTCGCCGCAGGTCTTCGAGCTCCTGGTCGAGACCGCCGAGGCCGAGGGGATCGAGTACTCGATCAGCGCCAGTGGCCGCGGCACCAGCACCGACGCCGACGTCCTCCAGATCTCCCGCGCCGGGATCCCCACCGGCCTGGTCTCGATCCCGCTGCGCTACATGCACTCGCCGGTCGAGATGGTCGACCTGCGCGACGTCGAGGCCGTCGTCAAGCTCCTCGCCGCCTTTGGCGAGCGGCTCAGCAGCGACTGGGACCTCAGCCGCTAGACCTCTAGACGGTCGCGAGCTCTGGCTCGTAGTCGTCGAAGTAGACGACGTCGCGGCCCTTGGCCTTGGCCGCGTAGAGCGCCGCGTCGGCGCGGGCGAGCAGCTCGTCGGTGTCGACGACGCCGGGCTCGGCGACGGCGACGCCGACGCTGATCGAGACAGGGACGCCGACGGGACGGCGCTCGCGCACCGCCACCCGCAGCCGCTCGGCGATTTCCAGCGCGTCCTCGTGGCCGGCGCCGGGCAGCATCACCAGGATCTCCTCGCCGCCGACGCGGTAGATCGAGTCGCCCGCGCGAAGAGTCGCCCGCATCGTGTAGGCGACGTCCTGGAGGACGGCGTCGCCGGCGGCGTGGCCGAACTGGTCGTTGACGCGCTTGAAGTGGTCGAGATCGCAGAGGACGAAGGCGTGGGACTGGCCTTCGAACGGATCGCAGGGCTGGCCGTCCAGCTCTGAGAGGCGCTGCTCGAGCGCGTTGCGGTTGAAGAGGCCGGTGAGCGGGTCGAGGGTCGAGCGGCGGCGGTGGGCGCGGTCAGACTCGACGAGGGCGCCGCTGAGGATCACGGTGCTGATGATCAGGGCCGCGATCGCGATCAGCAGCTGGCGCTGGTCCCAGGCCAGTTGCGGGTCTGGGACGACGGCGGCGAAGAGGAACAGCGCGATCACGTAGACGGTGCCGACGATCATCCCCCGCGGCTCGAAGCGAAAGCCGAGGGTGACCGCGGGCAGGGCTAGCCAGACCAACGCCGGGCTGGTGGCGCCGCCGGTGACGAACACGGCCGCCGCGAGCAGAGCCGGGAGCGCGGCCCAGGCGCCGGCGACCCAGAGGGCCGGGCGCGGGCTGGTCCGCATGAAGCGATCGGCGACCGAGAAGCCGAGGAGCGCCAGGGCGAGAAGGGGGATCCAGCCGTAGCCGAGGGAGTCGCCGCCTCCCACCGCCAGCGCCAGGGCGAGGATTCCGAAGCAGGCGAGGCGATAGCGGCGGACGCGCCTCTCCATGTCGAGGAGGCGCTCGCGGCGCGCTTCCTCGTGGATGGAGACCAGCGTATCTCCGCTCTTACCCATGCCTGGGCATCGGCCTCTGTCACCCGTGGCTTGAATCTGAATGCTCAGCAGCGGCTTGGCGCTCGTCAGTCGATGAGCTGCAGCTCTTTTGGCAGCGAGCTGAGGTTGCGCAGGCCGTCCTCGGCGACGACGACGAGGTCCTCGATCCGGACGCCAAGATTGCCGGCCAGGTAGACCCCGGGCTCCACCGTGACGACTTCCCCCGGCGCGAGAACGTCGTCGGAGCGCTGCGAGAGGCGCGGGCCCTCGTGCACCTCGAGCCCGACCCCGTGGCCGAGCGCGTGGCCGAAGTGCTCGCCGTGGCCGGCCGCGTCGATCACGGCGCGGGCGGCGCTGTCGACGTCCTCGCCTTTGACCCCGGCCGTGATCGCATCGAGCCCCGCCTGCTGGGCCTGGCGCACGACCTCGTAGACGGCCCGCGCCTTCTCGCCCGGATCGCCGGTGGCGAAGGTGCGGGTGCCGTCGGAACAGTAGCCATCGAGCTGCGCGCCCATGTCGAAGACGACCAGCTCGCCGCGGCCGATCTCCCGCTCGCCGGGCTCGGCGTGCGGCAGGGCGCCATTTGGGCCGGCGGCGACGATCGCCGGGAAGGACGGGTCGGCGCCGAGCCCACGGATCCGCGCTTCGGTGGCGCGGGCGACCTCGCGCTCGGGCCGGCCGGCGAAGCCCTGTTCCAGCGCCCAGCCCAAAACCTCGTCGGCGAGCTTCGAGGCCTCGGCGATCTTCGCCAGCTCCTCGTCGTCCTTGACCCGCCGCAGCTCCTCGACCCGGCCGCCGGCGGCGACCGCCTCGACGCCCTCGGGCAGCTTCTCCTTCAGTTTCTCCAGCACCCGGACCGCCATGTGGTCGTCCTCGAAGCCGACCCGGCCCTCAAGGTGCTCGCCGATCCCCCCCAGCCAGTCGTTGCCGATCGTCAGCGCCTCCCAGCCCTCGACCTCGGCCGCGGCGCGCTCGGTGTAGCGGAAGTCGGTGAAGAAGAGGCGGAGTCCGGGGCCGCAGACGACGGCGCCGTTGGTGCCGGTGAAGCCGGTCAGGTAGCGGACGTTGGTGAGGTCGGTGACCAGCATCCGGTCGAGCTGGCGCTCGGCCAGGAGCTTCTCCAGGCGGTCACCGCGGCCGCGCATCAGCCGCCCGCGCCGAGCTCGCCGGCGAGGCGCTCCAGCGCCTCGCGGTAGCCGTCCGGCCCCTTGCCGGAGACCTTGGCGAGGACGAGCCCGTCGAAGACCGAGAGCTCGCGCCAATCCTCGCGGGCCTCGACGTCGGAGAGGTGGACCTCGACCGCCGGCAGGCCAGTCAGCTCCAGGGCGTCGGCAATCGCGCGGCTGTAGTGGGTCCAGGCGCCGGCGTTGACGATCACCCCGTCGGCGAGGCCGTCGGCCGAACGGTGCAGGTATTCGCAGAACTCGCCCTCGGAGTTGGTCTGGAAGAAGATCGGTTCCAGTTTCAGCTCATGCGCCCAGTCGGAGATCCGCTGCTCCAGCTGCGCCAGCGAGAACCCCCCGTAGACGCCCGGGTCGCGGCGGTCGAGGACGTCGAAGTTGACCCCGTGCAGGACGGCGACGCGGTTGGCGACAGTCGACATCAGTAGAGCTCCTCCACGGCTGCACGGACCTTAGCCGGGTCGACCAGTTCGCCGGTGCGGGGCTTGCCCGGCTCGGAGAGAAGGACGAAGCCGACGCCGGCGGCGGTGCGCTTCTTGTCGCGTTCGAGGGCCTCGATGATCTCATCGGCTCCAACCGCCTGGTCAAGCGTCACAGGCAAGTCGTGGCGCTGGAGGATCTCCTTCACCTCTTCGCGCAAGGCCTCGGCCTTCGAAAGCCGTAGCGCGGCGAGGAGGCCGAGGCCGATCGCCTCGCCATGCCGGTAGCGCGCGTAGTCGCTCGCGGTCTCGATTCCGTGGCCGACGGTGTGACCCAGGTTGAGGACGTGGCGCAGGCCCGAGTCGCGCTCGTCGGCGGCGACGACGGCGCACTTGTAGCGGGCGCAGGCGAAGACGATCTCATCGAGCTCAGCCGGGTGGATCTCTTCGATCAGGCGCACCTCCTCCCAGAGTGAGCCACCGGCGAGCAGGCCGGTCTTGAGCGCCTCGACGAACCCCGCTGCCAGCTCCTCACCCGGCAGGGTGCGGAGGGTGTCGAGGTCGGCGATCACCGCGGCCGGCAGATGGTAGGCGCCGGCGTAGTTCTTCCCCTGCGGCAGGTCCACCCCCGTCTTTCCCCCGTAGGCGGAATCGACCTGGGCCACGAGCGTCGTCGGCACCTGCACCACCTTGACGCCGCGCTGGTAGAGGGCGGCGCAGAAGCCCGCCAGGTCCCCGGTGACGCCACCGCCAAGCGCGACGACATGGTCATCCCGGGTCATCCCCTTCTGCGCCATCTCTTCGAGGATCGCCCCCACCTCGCCGAGGGTCTTTTTCTCCTCCCCGTCGACGATCACGTCGATGCCAATCGACGACCTGAACAGCCGCCCGGTCTGATGGCTGACATTGAAGGCGTCGGCGACCAGGAACCGCCGCCCCCCGAGGGGCCACCACTCGGACCTGAGGAGGCCGTGGCCGACGAAGATCGGGTAGTCGCCGCTGCGGCTCACTGCCCACAGAAGCTTCGTCCGGGGCGGCAGCTCCGCCAGCGCCTGGATCGACGGCAGCGCCCGCTCGACCACATCGCGATCGGCAACCGGCACCACTGCGTCCGCCAGCTCCTCGTAGTACGGCGCCCGCTCCGCCAGCAACCTCGCGACGTCCGCTTCGCTCGTCGCCAGCGGCCGCTCGGTTCCCTCGATCCGCTGCCAGGCCGTGGCCGCGTCGATCTCGAGGAGGACCACGATGTGGCGGTCGAGCGCGTTGCGGACGCGCTCGGAGAGGATGCTGCCGCCGCCCAAGGCGATCGCGCCGCCGTCGGCGTTCTCCAGCAAACCACCGACGACCTCCTCCTCGCGAGCGCGGAAGGCCTCCTCCCCGTCCTCCTCGAACGCCCGGCGGATCGGCTTCCCGAGCTCCGCTTCCATCAGCTCGTCGATCTCGGTCGTCTCCAGGCCCGCCTCGCGGGCGGCGGCGAGCGCGGTGCTCTTGCCGGCCCCCATGAAGCCGATGAAGACGATCGCCGGCCGCGCCACCGGCTCAGCCCCGGAAGTCGATGCGCTGCTTGTAGGCCTCGACCGCGGCGACGACGTCGTCGATGTGGTCGCCGCCGAACTTCTCGCGGTAGGCGCGGGCGAGGGTCAGCGCCACCATCGCCTCGCCGACGATCGCCGCCGCCGGCACCACTGAAGAATCGGTCCGCTCGCGCAGCGCCTGCGCCGGCTCCTTGGTCTCGGTGTCGACCGAGCGCAGCGGCTTGGTCAGGGTCGAGATCGGCTTCACCGCCGCCCGTACCGAGAGCGGCAGGCCGTTCGTCATCCCGCCCTCGAGGCCGCCGGCGTGGTTGGTCTCGCGGTAGTAGCCGCGGTCCTCCGACCAGAAGATCTCGTCATGCGCCTCAGATCCGGGGCGCCCGGCGACGTCCCAGGCTTCGCCTATCGCCACGCCCTTGATCGACTGGATCGAGGCGACGGCGCCGGCGAGGCGGCCGTCGAGCCGGTCTTCCCAGGAGATGTGGGAGCCGATCCCGGGCACGAGGCCGAAGGTGACGACCTCGAAGCTGCCGCCGAGGCTCTCGTTCGCCTTCCGCAGGCGGTTGATCTCCTCGACCATCGCCTTGCTCGCCTCCGGGTCGAGGCAGCGGACCGGGTCCTCGTCGACGCCGGCGAAGTCCTCCGGCGCCAGGTCGGCGCGCTCCTGCGCCCGCACCGAGGCGATCTGCAAGACGTGGCTGTGGATCTCGACCCCGAGCCGGGCGAGGAAGGCGCGGGCGATCGTGCCGGCGGCGACGCGGGCCGCGGTCTCCCGCGCGCTCGCCCGCTCGAGGATGTTGCGGATGTCGGCGTGGCCGTATTTCTGGGCGCCGACGAGGTCGGCGTGGCCCGGCCGCGGCAGGTGCACCTCGTCGGGCGAGAACCCCTCGACCGGCCAGGGGCTCATCCGCTCCTCCCAGTTCTTGTAGTCGCGGTTGGCGACGAGGAGGGCGATCGGGCTGCCGAGCGTGCGGCCGTGGCGGACGCCGGAGCGGACGTCGACGGTGTCGGTCTCGATCTTCATCCGGCCGCCGCGGCCGTGGCCGAGCTGGCGCCGCGCCATGTCGCGGTCGAGCGCCTCGCGGTCGAGCTCCAGGCCCGCCGGCATGCCCTCGACGATCGCCACGAGCCCCGGCCCGTGCGACTCCCCCGCGGTGGTGAAACGGAAAGCCGTCATCGCGGCAAGGCTATCGGCGTGATGCGGCGGCGCGCATCACGTCGAGGTCGGGCGAGCGGCCGGTCCAGATTTCCAACGACAGCGCTCCCTGCTGGACAAGAATCTCAAGCCCGTCGACGACGGCGGCGCGGGCGCCTTCGGCGGCTTTGAGGAGGCGGCTGTGGCGCTCGCCGTAGACCATGTCGACGACCGTCTGGTGGTCGGTGAAATCGCCGCGCGCCAGTGGCAGGTGCTCGAAGGGATCCTCGCCCTGGAGGCCGGCGGCGCTGGTGTTGACGATCAGGTCGTACTCCCCCTGGCGGGGGGCGATCACGGCCTTCCCCCCCAGCTCGCCGCAGATCGCCTCCGCCCGCTCCGGCGTGCGGTTCCAGACCTCGACCTCCGCCCCTTCCCAGCGCAGCGCCCAGATCGCCGCCCGCGCCGCGCCGCCGGCGCCGAGCACCAGGGTGCGGTGGCCGCGCGGCGGGTCGGGCAGCGCCGCGAGCAGGCCGTCGGCGTCGGTGTTGTGCGCCTCGATCCGCTTGCCGTCGAAGACGAGCGTGTTGGCGGCGCCGATCTGCTGGGAGGCTTCGCTTGCCTCGTCGGCCAGTGCCAACGCCGCCTCCTTGTGCGGCACGGTCACGTTGACCCCCGCGTAGCCGACTTCGGCCAGCTCCTTGACCGTCATCCCGAAGGCCTCGGGGGCGGCGTCGATCGCCCGGTAGCTCCAGCTCTCCAGCCCCAACGCCTCCAGCGCCGCGGTCTGCATCGCCGGCGAGCGCGAGTGGGAGACCGGGTGGCCGAGAACAGCCAGGCGTGACATCGGCTATTCCCCGCAGCTGTCCGGCGAGTTGCCGCCGGCCGCTTCGCGAGCGGAGTTGTACTTGTCGACCGCGGCTTCGAATTCGGCTTCGGTCTTGGCGAAGGTGAGCTTGCCGCAGGCGCCCGGCGTCGTCACGTAGAAGAGGTAGTCGGTCTTCGGCGGGTGCGCCGCCGCTTCGAGGGACTCCAGGCCCGGGTTGCTGATCGGCCCCGGCGGCAGGCCGGCATTGGTCCGGCTGTTGTAGGGCGAGTCGATCGCCAGTTCCGATTCGGTCAGCGGCTCGGTGTAGTTGCCGGTGGCGAAGCGGATCGTCGCGTCGATCCCCAGCGGCATCCCTTCGTGCAGGCGGTTGTAGATCACCGAGGCGACGAGCCCGCGCTGGCTGTCGACGCCGGCCTCGTCCTCGACCATCGAGGCGATCGTGACGACGTCGAAGACGGTCAGGTTCTTCGACTTCGCGTAGCCCATCTCGACGCCCTTGATCCGCCGCTTGAAGTCCTGCAGCTGCAGCTGGACCAGGTCCTCGACCGGCGCCTTCGGCTTCATTTCGAAGGTGTCGGGAAAGAGGAAGCCTTCGAGGTCCTTGGCGTTCTTGCCGCCGTACTGGGCCGGGTTCAGGTACTTCGACTTGATCGTCGCCTGGGTGTAGTCGCCGGGCACGCCGATTTCCTCGACCACCTGCGCCGCCTGGGAGCGGGTGTAGCCCTCGGGGATCGTCACCGTCAGCGTCCGCTTAACCGGCGGCACCGAGAGCGCGTCGATCGCGTCCCCGTAGCTCATGTCGTGGGCGAGGGTGAAGTTGCCGGAGTAGACCTCGGAGCGCTTGCCGGCGAGGGTGACCCGGACCTGGAACAGGGTCGAGTTGGAGATCACGTCCTTTTCGGCGAGGAGGTCGCCGACTTCGGCCACGCTCGACCCCTTCGGGATCGTCACCGCCACCTTGCCGCTGCCGTCGCCGTGGAAGGGCTGGAAGAGCGAGCTGAGGAACCAGAGCGCGAAGAGGGCGGCGACCACCGCGAAGACGCGGAACGGGTGGCGGCCAATCGAGGCGAGAACGCCGAGGTCGCGCTTGGGACGGCGGTTGGACTTGCCGTTGCCGGCGACGGCGGCCGGCTCGGGCGGCAGCGGCTCCTCATCCCAGAACTCGTCTTCAGGAGTGCGCGGCGGTGGCGGGTCGACGGGCGGCGGTGGCTCGACGAGGGGCGGCGTCTCGGCGGGCGGCGGAGGCGGTGGCGGTGCCTCCTGCTCGACTTCGACCTGCTTGGCGGCGCGCTTCTGACGCTTCTCTTCGCGCTCGAGCCGGCGCCGCTCGCGCTCGCGCGCGGCCGGGTCGTCGGGGTCGGCGAAGGGGTCGCCTTCGAGCCAGTCGTCGCTCATCGCCGGCTATCCAGGTAGGACTCGAGCAGGTGGGCGGCGGCGATCGAGTCGCGGGCGGCGGAGGCGCCGCCGCGGCGGCTGGCGTCGGCCATCCGCGAGGTCAGGCGCTCGTCGTAGGTCTCGACAGGGACGGAGAGCATCGCCTCCAGTTCCCGGCAGAAGCTGCGCGCTAAACCGGCCTGGCTCCCCTCCTCGCCGCTGAGGTGCAGCGGCAGCCCGACGACGACCACTTCCACCCCGTGCTCGTCGACCAGCTCGGCGACCGCGCGCGCCTCCGGCGGCTCGATCACCGGCAGCGGCGTAGCCAGCGTCCCGCTCGGGTCAGAGAGGGCGCAGCCGATGCGGACGGTCCCATGGTCGAGGGCGAGCACCCGCATGTCCTCAGGCGAGGTCCCGCTCGATCGCGGCGCGGGCTGCGGTCAGCGCCTCGTCGAGCTTGGAAGGATCCTTGCCGCCGGCCTGGGCCATGTCGTCGCGGCCGCCGCCGCCGCCGCCGACGATCGGGGCGATCTCGCGGATGATCGAGCCGGCGGAGACGCCGCGCTCGACGAGGTCCTTGGAAACCAGCGCCACCAGCCCGGCTTTGCCGCCGAAGGCGCCGCCAAGGACGACCGCGGAGGGCTGGCCGGCCTTCGACTGGATCCGGTTGGCGAGGTCGAGCAGCTGCTTCGGGTTCGCCTGCAGGCTCTCCGCGACCGCGGCGACGATGGCGTGGCCGCCGCCCGGCAGCTCCTCGGCCCGTCCCGCCAGCTCGTCGGCTTCGCCGCCCAGCTGCTCGCGCTGGGCCTTCTCGGCGCCCGCGCTCGCCTGCTTCAGCTGCTCGGCGGCGCGGCGGGCGGCGGCGACGGGGTCCTGCGGATTGCCGAGCAGCTCGCCGGCCTCGCGCAGCTGCGCCTCGCGCTCGCGGAAGAAGTCGATGGCCGCAGGTCCCGTGATCGCCTCGACCCGGCGCACGTTGGCGGCGCTCGAGCCCTCGGAGGTGACTTTGAAGATGCCGACCTCGGCGGTGTTGGCGACGTGGGTGCCGCCGCAGAGCTCACGGGAGACGCCGTCGACCTCGACCACCCGCACCCACTCGCCGTATTTCTCGCCGAAGAGGGCCATCGCGCCCAGCTCTTCGGCATCGGCGCGGTTCATGTTCATCCAGCGGACCGGGCGGCTCGCCTTCACCCACTCGTTTACCCGCTCCTCGACGTCGCGCAGCTCCTCGGGGGCGAGCGCCTGGCCGTGGGTGAAGTCGAAGCGGAGCTTGTCCGGGCGCACCGCCGAGCCGGCCTGGCGGACGTGGGTGCCGAGGCGCTCGCGCAGCGCCGCGTGCAGCAGGTGCGTCGCCGTGTGGTTGCGCATCGTCGCGTGGCGGGTCTCGGCGTCGACTTCGGCTTCGACCGGGACGCCGGGCCTTATCGTGGCGCCGCCGGCCTCGACCTCGAGCGCCTGGTCCTCGCCGAGGCGGTAGACGTCGACGACCCGCGCCTCCTGCTCGCCCCAGCGCAGGACGCCGGAGTCGGCCACCTGGCCGCCGCCCTCGGCGTAGAAGGGGCTCTGCTCGAGCTTGACCAGCGCCTTGCCGTCGACGGCCTCGACGGCGGCAAGGCCGGTGGTGGAGCGCAGCACCTCATAGCCGACGAACTCGGTCGGCGGCGCCGCGTCGGCGAAGGCAAGGACGCGCTGGTGGGTGTTCTCGGAGCCGTGGGCGGTGGCGCTCGCCGTGCGAGCGCGCTGGCGCTGCTCCTCCATCAGCTCCTGGAATCCCTGGTCGTCGACCGAGAGGCCCTGTTCGGCCAGCAGCTCCTTGGTCAGGTCGTAGGGGAAGCCGTAGGTGTCGTGGAGCTTGAAGGCCTCGGCAGCGTCGATCCAGGAGGTCTCCCCCTCCTTGGCCTCGACGACGAGCCGCTCCAGCAGCTCGCTGCCGCGCTCGAGCGTGCGGCCAAAGCTCTCCTCCTCGTCGCCGACCCAGCGCTCGATCGTCCCCCGCTCGGCGACCAGCTCGGGGTAGTCATCGCCCATCAGCTCGATCGTGCGCTCGGCGAAGCGGCCGAGCCAGGGCGCCTCGAGGCCGAGCGTGCGGCCCTGCTGGATCGCCCGCCGCATGATCCGGCGCAGGATGTAGCCGCGGTCCTCGTTGGAGGGGACGACGCCGTCGGCGATCAGGAAGGCGGCGCCGCGGCTGTGGTCGGCGACGATCCGCATCGCCCGCGTCACCGCCCCGCCCTCGTCGTAGCGGCGGCCGGAGAGCTCCTCGGCGAGGTCGACGAGCGGCCGCACGTGGTCGGTCTCGAAGACCGAGGGAACGTCCTGGAGGACCGCCGCCATCCGATCGAGGCCCATGCCGGTGTCGATGTTGCGCATCGGCAACGGCGTCAGCGAACCGTCCTCGGCGAGGTCGTAGCTCATGAAGACGTGGTTCCAGAACTCGAGGAAGCGGTCGCTGTCGTCGCCCGGGCGGTCGCCCTCGGCGCCGAACTGGAGGCCGCGGTCGAGGTAGAGCTCCGAGCAGGGGCCGCAGGGGCCGGTCGGGCCCGCCTGCCAGAAGTTGTCCTCGCGGCCGAGGCGGACGATCCGCTCCTCCGGGACGCCGGTGGCGCGCCAGATCTCGATCGCCTCCTCGTCGGGGCCGAGGCCGAGCTCCTCGTCGCCGCCGAAGACGGTGACCCAGATGCGCTCCGGGTCCATCCCGAATCCCTCGGTGGAGAGCTCCCAGCCCCAGGGAATCGACTCGCCCTTGAAGTAGTCGCCGAAGCTCCAGTTGCCGAGCATCTCGAAGAAGGTCATGTGGCGGGCGGTGTTGCCGACCTCCTCGATGTCGGTGGTGCGGAAGCATTTCTGCACGTCGGCGAGGCGCGGCGCCGGCGGCTGCTCCCGCCCGAGGAAATAAGGCTTGAAGGGCTGCATCCCTGCCGTCGTCAGGAGCACCGACGGGTCGTGCGAGGAGGGCACGAGCGAGGCCGAGGGGACGATCTTGTGCCCGCGCTCGGCAAAGAAAGACAGATACGTCTCCCGAATCTCCTTCGCCCTCATGTTAGGAAGCCTAAATATTTGTCAGATCGGACACCTGTCCGGTCAGGCGCGAAGGATCGTCTGCTCCGAAAAGTTTGCCCTTATAGATGTCCTCCCGCCCGCGTTTCAGTGGGACTGCATCGTTCGTTCGACGTTGTCGAAGGAGGCAAACAGATGAAGCTGCGCATGACGCTTGTAATGGGACTGGCGATCTTCTCGCTGGGGCTGCTGCCCGCGGCGGGCTTGGCCGACGGGCCCGACTACACCCCCGAGGGTCCGAATTACCATCCCGACCACCCGGCCACGCCGCAGGGCCCGAAGTCGGCGCCGAAAGGCAAAGCCTACGGCTACTACTGCCGCGGCGAGAGCAAGAAACACGTCAAAGGCGTGAAAGGGACCGCCTTCAGCCGCTGCGTGAAGGCGCTTGCTCAGGCCGACAAGAACGACAGCCTGACGGCGAAGAAGGCGTGCAAGGCGCAGAAGAACGCCGCCGGGAAGCACAAGCCGCACGGCGAGAAGGGGACCGCCTTCAGCCGCTGCATCAAAGCCGTCAACCAGATGCGCCGGGAGCAGAACGCGACGGTTGCGACCAGCTCAGTTGCCTGACCCAGGTCCTTTGACCTAAGCGGCGATGGTGCCGTGGCCGACGATCTGCTCGCCGGCCATCAGCACCGCCGTCTGGCCCGGGGCCACGCCAGGGAAGGCCTCGGCCAACTCCACATCCAGGGTGGGATGCCGCCCCTCCCCCGCCGCCGACACGGTGGCGGGGAGGGCGCGGGAGCGGTAGCGCAGCTTCACCGCATCGACGGCGCTGCCGTCCCGGTGCAGGACCACGTCGCGGACGCGGACGCTGCGCTTCTCCAGCTCGGCGCGGGTGCCGACGGTGACGGTGTTCGCCGTCGCGTCGGTGGCGAGGACGTAGAGCGCCTCGGGCGCCGAGACGCCAATCCCGCGGCGCTGGCCGACGGTGAAGTCGTGGTGGCCGCGATGGCGCCCGAGGGTGCGCCCGGAGGAGTCGACGATCGCCCCGTCGCGCTCGCGCAGGCCGCCGTGGCGGCGGAGGAAGCCGCGCTTGCCCTGGCCGGCGAGGAAGCAGAGGTCCTGGCTCTCGGCCTTGCGGGCGACGGCGAGGCGGTGGCGGGCGGCGATCTCCCGCACCTCGGGCTTGGTCAACTCGGTCAGCGGGAAGCCGAGGCGCCCGAGCAGCTCCGGCGGCAGGGCGGCCAGCATGTAGCTCTGGTCCTTTGCCTTGTCGGCGGCGGCGGCGAGCAGCGGCCCGTTCCCGTCATCGACGATCCGGGCGTAATGGCCGGTCAGCAGGCGCTCGGCGCCGACCCGCTCGGCGAGATCGATCATCGCCGCCAGGCGGACCTCGCCGTTGCAGAGGATGCAGGGGTTGGGAGTGGTGCCCTTCGTGTAGCCGCCGATGAAGCGATCGACGACCCGGCGCCGGAAGTCCTCCTCGAGGTCGAGCGTGAAGTGCGGCATCCCGAGCTGATGCGCAAGCGCCCGAGCCCCCAGGACCGCCTCCGGGGAGCAGCAGGCCTTGGCGCCGTCGGTCTCAGGGTCGGTCCAGAGCTTGACGGTGACGCCGACCACCTCGGCGCCTTCCTCGCGGGCGAGCAGGGCGGCGACGGCGCTGTCGACGCCGCCGGACATTGCGACGGCTACGCGGTTGGGGGAGGAGGAGGCCTCCCTCCGTCGCGAGTTTTGGGGAGGCTCCTCCGGGAGGCCTCCTCCTCCCACCCGGTCCGTAACGAGGTTCAGGCTGGAGGACGCAACGCCTTGGAGGGCTCGGTGGAGGGCGTCGGTGGCTAGTTGGGCGGCGTGGCGCTTGGCGGGAGTGAGGCCGCCGATCGCGGCGTCGACGGTGTCGACGTCGATCAGGGCCGCGTCGAGGACCGGGGCGCCATCGATGATCTCGGCGACTGCGGCAGTTGCCGCCTTCGTGGCGCCGCAGCCCTCAGCGTCAAAGCTGACCTCATGAAGGCGTCCGTCAGAGACCAAGAACGAAACGCGTGAGAGATCCCCGCAAGCAGCCCCACCCGCAGCGCCAGCGAAAGCGCCATCGACAACCGGCCCACGCCGGCTCTCATCCGTCAGATAGTGCTCAAACAGCTCGCGTTCCACGCTCCGAAGGGTAAAGCGCCAGCCGTCCCTCCCACTTCAACCCGCGCTAACAGGGCCGTCACCCACACCTACCTGCCATGTGGGTGTGGGTGACGGCCCTGCCCAAGCGCCTTACGCAGATCCGCCACGATCTCCTCCGGTTCCTTCTGCAGCTGCCGCCAGGTCACGTGCACCGTCCGATAGCCCTCCGCCGCCAGGATCCGATCCCGCAGCCGATCAGACTCGAATCGCTTCTTCGTCCCATGCACGCTGTGGCTGTCAAGCTCGACCGTGACCCGCTCCTCAGGCCAGAGCGCGTCGATCTCGAAGATGCGGCCGCGAAGCGCCAAAGGCGCGTTCATCCGAGGCCGCGGATGGATGCCGTGGGCGGCGATCAAAAGGCGAAAAGCCTCCTCGAAGTCATTCCGGGTGAACCCAACCGGCTCCGGCGACTCAAGCAAGGTCCGCAGGTTCCGAGCACCGCGCCGTCCCGGATACCGCTCCAACAGCATCGGCAATGACACTCGGTCCCGCAGCCCCCTCACTTCCGCCTCGTGCCAAACCCGCTCCAACTCCCGAAGCTTCAATACGGCAGCGAGGTCGAAAACGGTCCGAAACGGCGACGTCACCGGAATTTCATCAAGCACCACCCGCTCGTCGTCCGCCACCACGGACTCGTGCGCCACGATCCCTTTCCTTCGCACCACCCGACCAGGCGGGGAGGTCACATCGATCCACTCCGCTGCCGGAGGCATGAGCTGCCAAAGCCGCGCAGCCGAACGGTGGCTCAGCAGCGATGTCTCTCCAGCAGCCAGAACCGCTGCCATCCACCGCCCCCTTCGGCTGATCCGACGCACGCCGTAAACGAAGACACCCCGATGCACCTCGTGCAGCTGTCCGCGCTGAATCCGCCCATCGATCGAACGACCGCTCATCCCAAGATCGAGTAGCTGCCTTCTGCTCACCACCGAGTGCTGCCGCCGCGCAAGCTCAGCTATCGCCCTATCTCTTTCGCGGGCCGATGATTTGCCACCTCTGAGGTGGTGAATCGCAACCTCGTCGTCCACGACCAGGAGGCTGAGGCATCTCGGCGTACAAGTGGCGCGCAGGTTGTGCCGGCTTCGTAGCGGGATGCGCTCAGAACGCAAAAAGGCCCCAACCCGCCGTTGCCGCCTCTGGCTTTGATCCCTTCAAATGAAGGTGGGTGCCTGCTCCTGCCCCCAAGGGGACCGGAGACGTTCCAGCTCCCGCGCCGTTTGTGTTGGGTCAAACGGTGAGACGGCTCTCGAACGGGTTCGAGCCTGGTCCCAAAACTACCACCGAAAGGACCCGGCTAAACGGAAGTCGGGGGAGGCCCCGACGCAGCCCTCCCCGCTGTTGCTGCGGCGGGGCCTCCCCCGACTTCCGGTCAATCAAGGTTCGAGAGGTGCCACTCGGCTTCGCTCCAGCGCTCGGCGGGGACGCGGAGGGAGATGTCGCCGTGGCCGAAGCGGTCGATTGGCCAGTCGGAGGTGAGGACGGCCTCGATCTCGGCCTCGGCCAAGGCCTGGTGCCAGGCGCGGGCGGTCCGCACGTCGCCGAAGTCGCGGACGACCTCCCAGCTGTCGTAGCCGGGGTCGTCGATGTGGATCGGCGTCTGCCCGGGCCCGGGCCCCGGGCGCCACCTGCGGGGGATCCAGTCCCGCAGGCCCATCTCAGTGGCCGGCGAGTTTCGACTTGTGGATGCCGATGCCGAGCTCCCGCATCTGCAGCTCGTCGACCGGGGCCGGGGCGCCGGTCAGCAGGTCGAAGCCAGACGCGGTCTTTGGGAAGGCGATCACGTCGCGGATCGTCTCGGCTCCGAACAGGCGCTGGACGATGCGGTCGACGCCGTAGGCGATGCCGCCGTGCGGCGGCGCCCCGTAGCGCAGGGCCTCGAGCAGGAAGCCGAAGCGGTCACGGGCGGTCTCCGCGTCGATCCCGAGGGCGGCGAAGACCGCCTCCTGCATCTCGGCGTCGTGGATGCGGATCGAGCCCCCGCCCAGCTCCTGCCCGTTCCAGACGACGTCGTAGGCCTGGGCGCGGGCGGCGCCGGGGTTGTTTGGATCGAAGTCGCCGGCCGGGGCCGTGAACGGGTGGTGCAGCGCGTCCCAGCGCTTCTCCCCCTCGTTCCACTCCATCAGCGGCCAGTCGACGATCCAGGCCAGCCGGTTCTCGTTCTCGTCGATCAGGCCGAAGCGCTCGCCGAGGTCGAGGCGCAGCTGGCCGAGAACCGCGTTCGCAACCGGAACCTTGTCGGCGACGAGCAGCAGCAGGTCGCCCTCCTCGGCGCCGAGGCGCCGGTTGAGGTCGGCAAGCTCGGCCTCGCTGAGGAACTTCGCGGTCGGCGAGCGCCAGCCGTCGCCCTCGCGGAAGGCCCAGACCAGCCCCTTCGCCCCCAGCTCCTGGGCGCGGGAGATGAGGCTGTCGAGCTCGGAGCGCGGCATCTCGCGGCGGCCGGCGTTGATGCCGCGGATCGCGCCGCCGCCGTCGAGGACCGAGCGGAAGACCTTGAACTCGGTCTCGCGCAGGGCGTCGCCGAGGTCGACCAGCTCGAGCCCGAAGCGCAGGTCCGGGCGATCGGTGCCGAAGCGTCCCATCGCCTCGTCGTAGCCCATCCGCTCCATCTTGCCCGCGATCTCCGGCCCGCCGGCGCGCTCGAAGACGTGCGCCAGCAGCCGTTCGTTGACCGCGATCACGTCGTCGACGCCGACGAAGGACATCTCGATGTCGAGCTGGGTGAACTCGGCCTGGCGGTCGGCCCGCGTCGCCTCGTCGCGGAAGCAGCGCGCGATCTGGAAGTAGCGCTCGTAGCCGGAGATCATCAGCAGCTGCTTGAACAGCTGCGGCGACTGCGGCAGCGCGTAGAAGGAGCCGGGCTGGTGGCGGCTGGGGACGAGGAAGTCGCGGGCGCCCTCCGGGGTCGAGCGCGTCAGGACCGGCGTCTCGATGTCCAGAAAGCCTTCGCCACCGAGGAACTCGCGCATCGCCGCGACGACCCGATGGCGCAGCTCCAGCGCCTTCTGCATCTGCTCCCGGCGCAGGTCGAGGTAGCGGTAGCGCAGCCGCGTGTCCTCGCCGACCTCGCCGCTGAAGCCCTCGATCTGGAAGGGCGGCGTATCCGCTTTCGCAAGACGCTCGGCCGCGGTCACCTGGATCTCGAACTCCCCCGTCGGAAGCTCGGGGTTGACGGTGTCCTCGGCGCGGCGGACGACGCCGCCGCTGACCGTGAGGACGTCCTCGGGACGCAGCTCGTGCCCGAGCGCGAAGGCCTCGCCGGAGCTGTCGGGGTTGAAGACGAGCTGGACGATGCCGCTGCGGTCCCGCAGGTCGATGAAGATCAAGCCGCCGTGGTCGCGCCGCCGGTGCACCCAGCCCGCGACCTTCACCTCGGAGTCGACCTTGTCCGCCAGCACCTCGCCGCACCAAGCGGTGCGGTACGGGCCGATTGCCTCGCTCACGATCCCCCTCCCGTCATCTCGTCGACAAGGTTGCCGGGATCGGCGTCGCGCTGCTCTCCGGTCTGCATGTCGCGCAGCTTGGCGCTGCCGTCGGCCTCGAGGATGAGGACGCGACGGGCGCCGATCCGGTCGGCGTGCTTGAACTGGCTCTTGAGGTTGCGGCCGGCGAGGTCGACCTCGGCCGAGAGCCCGGCGTGACGCATCTCGACCGCCAGGGCCATCGCCCGCTCGCGCTGGCTCGGGTCACCGACGGCGACGAAGGCGTCGCGCCCGGGCGCCGGCACCTCCTCGTCGAGCGCCAGCAGGATCCGCTCGATCCCTGCCGCGAAGCCGACCGCGGGCGTCGCCGGGCCGCCGAGCTGCTCGACCAGGCCGTCGTAGCGGCCGCCGCCGCCGATCTCCGACTGGGCACCGAGCCGGTCACAGACGAAGGAGAAGATCGTCCGCGTGTAGTAGTCGAGGCCGCGGACCAGCGTCGTGTCGACGACGTAGGCCATGCCGGCTGCGTCGAGCAGCCTCCGCACCTCGGCGAAGTGCTCGGCGTCCTCGCCGTCGAGCCGCTCGACGATCGTCGGCGCGCTCGCCATCACCCCCCGCGTCCCCTCGTCGTCGGCGTCGAAGGCGCGCAGCGGGTTGATGTCGATCCGCTCCCGCACGTCCTTGGAGAGATCGGCCTCGTGCGCGTGCAGGTGCGCTTTCAGGTCCTCGAGGTAGGCGCGGCGGGCCTCGAAGGAGCCGAGGCTGCCGAGTCGCAGCTCGACCCCGGGGACGCCGAGCTCTCCGAGCAGGTCGGAGAGGAGCATGATCACCTCGGCGTCGGCGAGCGGCGAGTCGGTGCCGATGCACTCGATCCCGAGCTGGTGGAACTGGCGGTAACGGCCGGCTTGCGGGCGCTCGTGGCGGAAGAACGGGCCGAGGTAGGAGAGCTTCACCGGCTGCGCCAATTTGTGCATCCCGTGCTCGAGGTAGGCGCGGCAGATCGAGGCCGTCCCCTCCGGGCGCAGGGTGAGGCTGCGCTCGCCCTTGTCCTCGAAGGTGAACATCTCCTTGCGGACGATGTCGGTCGACTGGCCAACCCCGCGCTCGAACAGCGCCGTGTCCTCGAAGGCGGGGGTCGCGATCGGCTCGTAACCGGCGCGGGCGAAGATCTGCGCTGCCGCGCTTTCCAGGCGGGCGCGTTCCCGCGCTGCCTCGGGGAGGATGTCGAAGGTCCCTCGCGGGGCCTGGAACTTGCTCGCCATTTGGCGACCTTACGTCAGCGAGCCAAGGAAGGGATTGGTGGCGCGCTCGGCGCCGAGCGTGGTCAGGCCCATGTGCCCGGGATGGACGACGGCCTCGTCCGGGAAGTTGTCCAGGAGCTGCCCGATCGAGGCGAGCAGGGTCGGCCCGTCGCCGCCGGGGAGGTCGACGCGGCCGACCGAGCCCTGGAAGAGGACGTCACCGGAGAAGAGCGCGTTCTCGTCGCGGACGGCGTAGGTGACGTGGCCCGGGCTGTGGCCGGGGGTGAAGACGACGTCCAGCTCCAGCCCGGCCAGCTCCAGGGTCTCGCCGCCGCGGACGATCTCCTCGGGCGTGTAACTCTCGAACGGGCCGAAGCCCTCCCAGGGGACGAAGGCCATGATGTCTTCGAGGATCGGAACCTCGATCTCCGGGCAGTAGACGGGCGCGCCGGTCGCCTCGGCCACCGGCGTCACGGCGCCGATGTGGTCGAAGTGGCAGTGGGTGACGAGGATCGCCTCCGTCTTCGCCCCAGTCGCCTCGATCGCCGCCAGGATCCGCTCGGCCTCCTCCCCCGGGTCGACGACGAGCAACCGGTCGGAGCCGGCGCGCCGGAGCAGGAAGCAGTTCTCGGCCACAGGGCCGACCGTGAGCATCTCGACGTCGAGGGGCATTACTCCGCTCGCGAACGGATCCGGGCGCGCTCTCGCCGCCGCCACATCGCCATGTCGATGTAGTAGCCGGCGGGGACGTAGAAGGCCAGCATGAAGGCGCCGAAGAGGAGCGAGCCGCCGGCGCTTTTTTTGAAGATCAGGATCAGGGCGACGGCGAAGATGAGCGCGGCGACGAGGCCGCGGACGAAGGAGCCGCGCCAGGTCGGCGGCATGTCCTGCTGCTGCGGAGCCGGCCTGCGGTTGGAGCGGGCGCGGGCCTTGGCTTCCTCGCGGCTGCGAGGGCGGCCGCGGCGGGGGCCGGTGTCGACTTTGCCGCCTTGGGTGCCGCGGCGCTTGCGCTGGCGCTTTTTCCTCGTCTGGGCCATGGGGACGAAATCTAGTCGGTCGCCTCGGCGAGCCGCGCCTCGATCGTATGCCGGGCGGGATCGAAGCCGCGCATCGGCACGTCCTCCGGGTAGCCGGCGAGCGCAGCCTGCGGGATCAGCCCGACCAGCTCCGCCTCGACGGGACGGGCCCCGAGCGGCGCCGCCAGCGCCCGCACCCGCTCGACCACCTCGCCCAACGGCACTGCCAGCGGGTCGTGGACGTTGGTCGAAACCTGGGCGCGGCCGGAGGAGAGGAGGAGGCCGATGGCGCGGACCCCGGCCGGGCCTCCCCCCGCCTCGCGCAGCCCGGCGGCGACGGCGCGGGCGACCTCGACGTCGTCGCTGTCGAGCTCGACGTTGAAGGCGGCCAGCGGCGGGCGGGCGGTAACGAGCGTGGCGCCAGCGGTGCGGTGCGGCAGCTCGGGGCCGAAGTCCGGCCGCAGCTCCCCCGACTCCATCCGCAGCCAAAGCTCGGCGAGGCCGCCGTTGCGAAAGTAGGCGCGCTCGGCCCGGCCCGGGTCCCGCGCCAGCTCGCCGTAGAGGAAGACCGGGATCCCGAGCCCGCCGATCTGGGTCGCGACCGCGACCGCCTCGGTCCGCGCCGCCTCGCGGTCTTCGGGTCGGAACCAGACGACCGGGCAAACGTCGAGCGCCCCGATCGCCGGATGGGCGCCGCGGTAGCCGCGCATGTCGATCGTCTCCAGCGCCTCCTCGGCGCCCGACGCCAAAGCCTCGGTCAGGCCGCCGGCCCCACCGGCGAGGGTGAAGACGCTGCGCCCGTGGTCGGCGTCGGCATGGCGGTCGAGCAGCCGCGCGCCCCGCGTGAAGGCGCTCTGCAGGCGGCCGAGCCGCTCCTCGTCGCCCCCCTCGGAGACGTTCGGCACAGCGAGCAGGGACGGCATGGCCCCAGCGTCTCAGACGAGAAGGTCGCCGCCGCTGACGATCGTCTCGCCGTCGATTTCGACCGTCGGTTCGAGGACCACGCAGTCGAGGTGGACCGGGACCTGGACGGTGCCGCCGATCGCCGCCGAGGCGCCGAAGGCGACGTGGCAGGTGCCGAGGATCTTCTCGTCCTCGAGGATGTTGCCGGTCAGCAGCGCCTCTTCATTAGTGCCGATGCCGAGCTCGGCGACGTTGGTGCCATCCGGCCCGTGCGCGCCCAACAGCTCCATCAGGGCGGTGCCGTCGGCGCCGGTGGCGTCGACCAGATGCCCCTCGCGCACGGTCAGCGAGACCGGCGTCTCCAGCAGGCCGACCTCGGCGATCGAGCCGTCGACCACGAGCGTGCCCTCAGCCGTCCCCTCGAGCGGGGCGATGAAGGTCTCGCCGCAGGGCAGGTTGCCGAAGGCGCCGCGATTGCCAAGTTCGCCGGCGTCGACAATCGAGAGCCGGCCCTCGAGTCCGAGCCGCAGGTCGCTGCCGTGGCGGCAGGTGATGCGCGCCTCCGCGGCGCCGTTGAGGAAGCCGCTCAGCGCCCAGCCGCGGCGGCGCACCTCCGAGAGGTCGCCGGTCATCAGCCGCGTCAGCATGTCCTCGGTCACACCCGGCAGGCTGGCGATGCGCACCCCGGCCTCGCTGGCCGCGTTGCGGGCGGCGGTGTGGGAAATCGACTGGATCGTCGGCGCCAGGACCACGTCTGCCTCCCTCATCCCCGCGGCGACCACGCTCGGCGGCTCGGCCGCCGCCGATTCGCGCTCGGACATCACCGCCAAGGTCGCGCTGGCGCCATCGCCCTGCGCCTCGATCCGCATCAGCGCCCCGA
>JBJMKN010000100.1:0-4991 GCA_045805765.1 Solirubrobacterales bacterium | reverse complement strand
TCGAGCACATCGAGAAGATCGGCGAGCTGGACCTCGAGGGCGTCCCGCCGACGTCGCACGCCGTCGAGGTCGCCAACGCGCTGCGCCCCGACGAGCCGCGGCCGTGCCTGCCGCGCGAGCGCGCCCTCGCGAACGCGCCCGACGCCACGGACGAGGGCTTCCGCGTGCCGAGCCCGGGCGGGACATGAGCGAGCTGCTCGAACTCAGCGCCGCTCAGGCAGGCGACCGCATCCGCGCGGGCGACCTGAACGCTCGCGAGCTGTTCGACTTCTACCGCGAGCGCGCGGCAGCGGATGAGCTCGGCTCGTACCTGTGGGTCACCGATGACGCTCCCGACGTGCCGGCCGACACTCCGCTCGGCGGCGTACCGCTGGCCGTCAAGGACCTCTTCTGCGTCCGCGGCGTGCCGAGCATGGCCGCCTCCCGCATCCTCGAGGGCTACCGGCCGCCCTACACCGCCACGGCGGTCGAGCGGCTGTCGGCCGCCGGCGCGCCTGTGCTCGGCAAGACCAACATGGACGAGTTCGCGATGGGCTCCTCGAACGAGAACTCGGCTTACGGGCCGGTCCTCAACCCGTGGGACCGCGGGCGGGTTCCCGGCGGCTCCTCCGGCGGCTCGGCGGCGGTCGTCGCCGGCGGCCTCGCGCCCTGGGCGATCGGGACCGACACCGGCGGCTCGATCCGCCAGCCCGCCGCCTTCTGCGGGATTGTCGGCCTCAAGCCCACCTACGGCGCGATCTCCCGCTACGGGATGATCGCCTTCGCCTCCTCACTCGACCAGTGCGGGCCTCTGACCCGGACGGTCTCCGACGCCGCACTGCTGCTGGGGATCCTCCAGGGCAAGGACCCCTGCGACTCGACTTCGGTCGGGCTCGAGGGCGGCGTCTCCCTGCCAGACCGTGAGGATCTCTCGGGGTTGCGCTTCGGCGTCCCGGCTGAGCTCGGCCACGACGAATACGACAGCGGGGTCCGCGCAGTCTTCGAGCAGACGCTGCGCAAGATCGAGGCGCTAGGCGGCGAGATCGCCGAGGTCTCGCTGCCGAGCAGCGAGCACGGGATCTCCGCCTACTACGTGATCGCGCCAGCCGAGGCCTCGTCCAACCTCGCCCGCTACGACGGCGTCCGCTACGGGATGCGCGCTGGCGGCGACGGCGACCTCGTCCAGATGTACGAGACGACCCGCTCGGAGGGCTTCGGGCCGGAGGTGAAGCGGCGGATCATGCTCGGCACCTACGCGCTCTCCTCCGGCTACTACGAGGCCTACTACGGGCAGGCGCAGAAGGTGCGGACGCGGATCGCCGAAGACTTCAGCGGCGCCTTCGCCGGCGTCGACTTCGTCGTCACCCCGACCGCGCCCTCGGTCGCCTTCGGGCTGGGGGAGAAGACCGACGACCCGCTGGCGATGTACCTGAACGACTTCTTCACGGTGCCGATGAGCCTGGCCGGGATCCCGGCGATCTCGATCCCGGCCGGCCTCGCCGAGCCTGAGGGCGGCGGGCCGCGGCTGCCGGTCGGCTTCCAGATTGCGGCCCCGGCCTTCGGCGAGCAAAAGCTGCTTAACGCCGCCTACGCGCTCGAGCAGGGGATCGGCTTCGACGCACGCCCGGAGGGCCTCGATGGCTGAGCTCGAGGCGGTGATCGGGCTGGAGATCCACGTCCAGCTGGCAACGAAGACGAAGATGTTCTGCGGCTGCGAGCTGTCCTTCGGCGACGAGCCGAACGTCCACACCTGCCCCGTCTGCCTCGCCCACCCCGGCGTGCTGCCGGTCCCGAACGAGCAGGCGATCAGCTACGCCCTGCAGATCGGCGCGGCGCTGAACTGCGAGATCGCCCCACGGTCGATCTTCCACCGCAAGAACTACTTCTATCCCGACAGCCCGAAGGCCTACCAGATCAGCCAGTACGACATCCCGATCTGCGGCGCCGGCCGGCTCGGCGACGTCCGCATCCACCGCGCCCACCTCGAGGAGGACGCGGCGAAGATGATCCACGTCGGCGAGTCGGGGCGGATCCACGGCTCCGGCGCCTCCCTCGTCGACTTCAACCGCGGCGGCACCCCGCTGGTCGAGATCGTCACCGAGCCCGATCTGCGCGACGCCGCCGAAGCGGCCCAGTGGGCGCGGCTCCTACGCGAGACGATCCGCCAGCTCGGCGTCTCCGACGTCAACATGGAGGAGGGGAGCCTGCGGGTCGACGCCAACGTCTCGGTGCGGCCGGCCGGCAGCGAGGAGCTCGGGACGAAGACCGAGCTGAAGAACATGAACAGCTTCCGCTTCCTCCAGCGCGGGGTCGAAGCCGAGCTGGCCCGCCAGCGCGAGCTGGTCGAAGGCGGCGGCACGGTCGAGCAGGAGACGCTGCACTTCGACCCGGCCAGCGGCACCCTCACCTCGCTGCGCTCGAAGGAGGAAGCCCACGACTACCGCTACTTCCCCGAGCCCGACCTGGTGCCGCTGGCGCCGAGCGAGGAGCAGCTGCGAGAGGCCCGCGAGTCGCTGCCGGAGCTGCCGGTGGCGCGGATCGAGCGCTACGAGGAGATGGGGCTGGCCTACGACGTCGCCCTCACGCTCTCGACGGACCCCCGCACCGCCGGCTACTTCGAGAACGTCGTCGAAGCGGCGGGCGGGATCGAGCCGCGTGTTCTCGCCAACTGGGTGACGGGCGAGCTGGCCGCGGCCCTGCGTCAGGCGGAGGTCGACGGAGGCGCCGCCGACTCCCGCATCTCGCCCCCCGACCTGGCCAAGCTGGTGCGCCTAGTTCAGGAGAAGAAGATATCCCACGGCAGCGGCAAGAAGGTGCTGGCGGCGATGGTCAAGGACGGGGGAGACCCCGAGGAGATCGTCGAGCGCGAGGGCCTCGCCCAGATGTCCGACTCCGGCGAGCTCGAGGCGATCGTCGAGAAGGCGATGGCCGACAACCCCGACGCCGTAGAGAAGATCCGCGAAGGCAACGGAAAGGCGATCGGAGCCATCGTCGGCGCCGTGATGCGAGAGACCAAAGGCCGAGCCGACGGCGGCGAGGTCAACCGCTTGATCCAGGAGAAGCTGTAGCCGGACTTAGTGCTTTTCGTACTTTGTAACACGTTGTTACAAAGTGGTAGGTTGGGTGCATGGCCTGGAACGTCGTAATCGCTGGTGGTGGCTTCGGGGGCGCTGCGGCGGCGCGGGAGCTGGAGCGGGTGATGCCGAAGCAGTCGGCGCGGCTGGCGCTGGTGAACGAGACGAATTTCGCGCTCTACACGCCGTTCCTGCCGGAGGCCGCGGCCGGGACCCTGGAGCCGCGGCACGTGGTGACGCCGTTGCGGGAGCTGCTGAAGCGGACCTACCTGCGGATCGGGGCGATCGTCGGCCATGACCCTGAGCGCAAGACGGTGACGCTGCGCGCCAAGTACGGCGAAACCGAGGAGCTTCCCTACGACCAGCTGCTGCTCTCGCTCGGCTCGACCTCGCGGGTGCTGCCCGTGCCCGGGCTGGCTGAGCACGCGGTCGGGTTCAAGAGCCTCCCCGATGCGATCTACCTGCGCAACCACGTGATCGAGACGCTGGAGGAAGCGAACGCGACCGAGGACCCGGTCCGCCGCCAGCAGCTGCTGACCTACGTCTTCGTCGGCGGCGGCTACGCCGGCCTCGAGGCCCTGGCTGAGCTGCAGGACTTCGCCGCCGACGCGATGGACTGCTACCCGCGCGCCCGCCTGCACGGGATGCGCTGGGTCCTCGTCGAGGCGACGAACCGGGTCCTGCCAGAGATCGACCGCGACCTCGGCGAGTACGCGCTGCGGGAGCTGCGCGGCCGCGGCATCGACATCCGCATGGAGACGACGCTGGAGGAGGTCACCGCCGACACCGCACGCCTCTCCAACGGCGAGGTGCTGCCGACGCGGACCGTCGTCTGGACCGCCGGCGTCGCCCCGCAGCCGATCCTCAAAGAGCTGAACGTGCCGCTCGACGAGCGCGGCCGGGTCCCGGTCGACTCCTATCTGCGGGTGCAGGGCATGGACTCGGTCTGGGCGATCGGCGACTGCGCGGCGGTCCCGGATCCGGGCGGCGGCAAATCGCCCCCGACCGCGCAGACCGCGGTCCGGCAGGGCCCGGTCGCCGGCCGCAACATCGCCGCCGAGCTCGGTATCGGCAGCCCCGCGCCCTACGAGTACAGGTCCGAAGCCGCCTTCGTCAACCTCGGCCGCTACAAGGCAGTCGGCAAGATCGGCGACCGCACCTTCCGCGGCTTCCCGGCCTGGTGGATGGCCCGGACCTACCACATGAGCCAGATCCCGGGCTCTGCCCGCAAGGTCCGCGCCGTCCTCGACTGGACCGCCGGCCTCCCGTTCCGCCGCGACCTCTCCGAGGTCGGCTCGATCGGCCACCCGAAGCCGCTGATTTAGCCGAGACCGCAAAATTCCTTCTTGAGGAAGGGTTTTTGCGGTTTCGCGTTTCGCGCCCTCTTATTCGACCGTCAGGGTCGCTTGCATCCCTTTTTCCTCGTGTTCTGGGAGGGAGCACCAGAGGCGGTATCTGCCGGCTGGCAGGTCGAAGGTGGCGACGGACCGCTCTAGTGAGTTCGTTTCCGGGATCTGCAGCGGCTCCGCGTCGCTTGCCTCCGCTCGGATGTTGAGGTTGTGGGGGTCTTCGCCCTGGTTGTTGAGCTCGACCGTCACCTCACCCGCCTTGACGCTCGCCCGCGAGAGGATGAAGTAGTACTCAGCGCCCTTTACCGAGAGGCGGTTGGCTTCCGGTTCAGGTTCGGGCTCGGGGTTAGTGGGCGGCGCCGGAGCGGGTGCCGGGGCCGCAGCGGCTGGCGAAGGGGCCTGAGGCACGCAAGTCCACCAGTGCTTCCGTCGCAACACCTTCCGCACCTTGCCGTGGCGCTTCACCCTCTTCACCACCCGCTTGTTGTGCCGCTCCCAACTGCAGTCGCTCGCCCGCGCCGTCCCTGCAAGCCCACCCGAACCTACGGTCGTTCTCGCCGCCATACCCGCCAGCAGAATGGCGGCGAGA
>JBJMKN010000099.1:0-19818 GCA_045805765.1 Solirubrobacterales bacterium | reverse complement strand
TCGGCCGGAAGATCCCAACGCGGCAGTGGTCGTTGAGCAGGTTGATCCGCTCGACGATCTCCGCGTTGCCGACGACGAACCCGACCCGCCAGCCGGCCATGCCGTAGGACTTGGACATCGAGAACATCTCGACCCCGACCTCCTTCGCGCCCGGCGTCGCCAGGAAGCTCGGGGCGACGTAGCCGTCGTAGGTCGTCTCCGAGTAGGCGTTGTCGTGGACGACGAGGATCTCGTGCTCCCTGGCGAAGGAGACGACCGTCTCGAAGAAGCCCTCGGGGACGATCGCGCCCGTCGGGTTGTTCGGGTAGTTGATGAACATCAGGCGGGCGCGGGCGGCGACGTCGGCCGGGACGGCGCTGAGGTCGGGGGCGAAGCCCAGGTCCGGGACCAGCGGCAGCAGCTCGACCTCGGCGCCGGCGAGGATCGGGCCGCCGGTGTAGACGGGGTAGCCGGGATCTGAGGCGAGCGCCACGTCCCCCGGGTCGAGGAAGGCGAAGCAGAGGTTGTAGATGCACTCCTTGGCGCCGATCGCCGGGATCACCTCGCCGTTGGGGTCGATCTCGACTCCGAAGCGGCGGCCGTAGAACTCGGAAAACGCGCCCCGGAACTCGTCGCGGCCGCGGTTGCTCGGGTACTGGTGGTAGGCGGGGTTCGCGACCGCCTCGCGCATCGCCTCGACCACGTGCGGGTAAGTCGGCTGGTCGGGGTCGCCGATCCCGAGGCTGATCACGTCGATGCCGGCGGCGCGCTTGTCGGCGATCTGCTGCTCGAGTTCCTGGAACTTGTACGGCGGGATGGCCTCGAGGCGCTTGGAGGGGTCGGAGATGCCCATGGGCGCGGAAATCTATGCGATCGGGGTGATCCGTCGCTTCAGCGACGCGTCACTCGCCGTCCAGCTCGGCGAGCGCCTCCACCAGCTCCGGCGAGAGCTCGCCGGCGAAGACGGGCTCTGCCCAGCCGTCGAGCCGCACCGAGAGATCCTCGGCGATCTCGACCTGCAGCTCGCCGCCTTCGAGCTCGACCACGAGCGGGCTGGGGGCGCCGCGGAGGAAGGCGGTGACGGCGGCGCCGCTGGCGCCGGTGCCGGAGGAGAGCGTCTCCCCCACGCCACGCTCGAAGATCCGCACCCTCACCCGGTCCCCGTCGATCGCGAGGAAGCTGACGTTGGTGCGGTTGGGAAAGAGCTCGTTGCCTTCGATGCCCGGGCCGATCTCGCCGAGATCGAGCTCGTCCAGCTCCCCGTCGGCGACGACGATCGCGCACTGCGGGTTGCCGATCGAGACGTGCTGGAACTCCCACTCCCGGCCGGCGGACTCGAGCGTGCCGCGGCCGTCGTCGGGGCCGGAGGGGAAGTCCTTGGAGGTGGTCGAAGCGCGGCCCATGTCGACCGAGCAGGTCAGCTCTCCGGTGATCGTCGGCCGGATCGGCCCGGCGACGGTCTTGATCGCGAACTCCTCGGCGTCGGTCCAGCCGTTGCGGCGCAGGTAGAGGATCGCCTCGCGGGCGCCGTTGCCGGAGAGCTCGGCTTCGGAGCCGTCGGGGTTGAAGATCCGCAGCTCGGCGACGAACTCCTCCTCATCGCTGCGCGAGAGCAGCAGGACTCCGTCGGAGCCGACGCCGAAGTGCTGGTCGCAGAGCCACTCGATCCGGGCCGCCGTCAGCTCCCACGGCAGCCGCTCCTGCTCGAAGATCAGGTAGTCGTTGCCGAGGGCCTGCCACTTCTCGAATTTCACGGCGCCAGCCTATTCAGAATCGCCGCCGCGACCTTCTCGTCGCCGAGGCCGGTCCGGTCGATCGGCTCGAGGTCGGGGATTTTCCGCATCCAGGTGAGCTGGCGGCGGGCGTAGTTGCGGGAGCGCTTCTTCATCGCCTCGACTTCGCCGGACAGGAGCTCGTCGAAGCCGAGGGCTTTGCGCGCCGTGCGGCCGGGGCCGAGGGATTCGGCCCGGCGCGCCTCCTCGGCGGCGCCGGCGGCGACGATCGCCTCGGTGCGGGCGTTGATCCGCTCGTAGAGCTGCGCACGGTCCATGTCGAGACCGAAGATCGTCGTCGGGCGGCGGGTCTCGGGGGACCACAGCTCTGAGGCCTCGGCTTCGGGCGGCGCCTTCTCCAGTGAGAGCTCGGCGATGGCGGCGCGGAGATAGAGGCCCGTTCCCCCGACCACGATCGGGCGCCTGCCCGCCTCCAGCGCCGCATCGATCTCGCGGTGGGCGAGCGGCATGTAGTCGCCGATCGAGAAGTCGGCGGTGACGGGGACGATGCCGAGCAGCCGGTGCTCCAGCCGCGCCTGCTCCTCGGCGCTGGCGCTCCCCGTCAGCACCTCCAGCCCCTCGTAGACCTGCAGCGCGTCGCAGTTGATCGCCACCGGGCTCTCCCCGCGTCCCCGCAGCAGCTCGGCCAGCGCCACCGCCACGCCCGTCTTGCCGACCCCGGTCGGGCCGAAGATGCCGATGACCCTCAAAGCAGGGGCGTCAGGGGGCGCGCGAGGACGCCGCTCAGCGTCTGCGAGGTCGCGCTTTCGATCTCGACGTCGACCAGGTCGCCGGCGAACGCGACGCCGTCGAAGTTGACCGCCTTGCCGTGGCGGGTGCGCCCCCGCAGCCTCGTCTCGTCGGTGCGGCTGGCCCCTTCGACCAGGACGTCCATCGTCCGGCCGATGAAGCGCTGCGCGCGCTCGGCCGCCCGTCGCTGAACGACCTCGACCAGCCGTTCCAGCCGCTCGACCTTGACCGGGTGTGGCAGCTGGCCCTCCATCGTCGCCGCCTCGGTTTCGCGCCTTGGCGAGAAGATGAAGGTGAAGGCGCCGTCGTAGCCGACCTCCTCCGCGACTTCCAGCGTCTCCTCGAAATCTTGCTCGGTCTCCCCCGGGAAGCCGACGATGATGTCGGTGGTGATCGCGCAGTCGGGGACGTGCTCGCGGATCAGCGCCACCCGGTCCATGTAGCGGCTGCGGTTGTAGGTGCGCCGCATCCGCTTGAGGATGGCGCTGGAGCCCGACTGCAGCGGCAGGTGGATCTGCTCGCAGAGCGCCGGCAGCTCGGCGTGGGCGCGGATCACGTCCTCCTTCATGTCCTTCGGGTGCGGGCTCGTGTAGCGGATCCGCTCGATCCCGTCGATCGCGTCGACCCGCCGCAGCAGGTCGGAGAACCCGATCCGCCTGTCGAGGGGCAGCTCGCGGCCGTAGCTGTTGACGTTCTGGCCCAGCAGCGTCACCTCCCGCACCCCGTCGGCGGCCAGCCGCTCAGCCTCGGCGATCAGCTCGTCGGGATCGCGGCTTACCTCGCGTCCCCGGGTGGAGGGGACGATGCAGTAGGAGCAGACGCAGTTGCAGCCCTGGGAGATCTGCAGCCAGCCCTGGAACTCGCGCTCGCGCCGGGTCGGCAGGTGGCCGGAGAAGTCCTCGAACTCGAAGTACCCCTGGGCGCTGAGCGAATCGCTGTTGAGGAACTCGGCCAGCTTGTGGATCTGCCCCGGCCCGAAGGCGACGTCGACGAAGGGGAAGCGCTCGAAGACCTCCTCCTTCACCGACTGCGCCCAGCAGCCGCCGACGCCCACCACCCGCTCGGGATCTTCGGACTTGAGCCGCTTCGCCTCGCCGAGGTGGGCGATGAAGCGGCTGTCGGCCGACTCGCGGATCGAGCAGGTGTTGAAGAGGATCAGGTCCGCCTCCGCCCGCTCCGCCGCCTCCTCGTACCCGAGCGAGGCCAGCATCCCCCGCATCCGCTCGGAGTCGTGCACGTTCATCTGGCACCCGAAGGTGGTCACATGAAATTTCTGCCCCATCAGATTCAGCTTAGCGGCGAGTAGACCAAGCAGGTCAAGGACGCAGGGAGCCCGAATAGCAGCGCTATTTGGGCGACCGAGGACGCAGAGATGCGCCGGTCTACTCGACGGTAAGCGTGCCTTTCATGCCCGCTTGGGCATGACCCGGAACGCTGCAGATGAATTCGTAGGTGCCGGGTTCGAGATCGGCTTCGAGCTTTTCTTCGCCTTCGGCGATCGGTTCGAAGCCGGCCAGTTCTTTGCCGTCCTCGAGGATCACGACGTTGTGCGGGATCGGTGAGGGGTTGTTGAAGTCGATCGTGACTTTGCCCGGCTTCGCGCTCAGCTCGGTCTTGTCGAATGCGAGGGCGCTGGGATCAGCAGCGAGGTCCAGCGTGGTCGAAGCTCCGGCGGCCGAAGCTCCTTCGGGCCCTTCTTCGTCCTTGGTCACGCCCCCCTTGCCGGCGGCTTCGCCCTCTTTTTCTTTCGAACCCGTGGTCGGTCCGACAGGTTCTTCCTTCCCGGGGCCTTCCGCGGCTTCTTCGGCTTCTTCTTCGCCCTCCTCGCGTTCACCGCCAAGGGCGCCGCCTTCGTTCGAGAAGCCGCCCTCACTCTCGGCCTCTTCGATCTCCTCGCCTGCTTTCTCGGTCTCGGCCGCCCGCGCCTCCTGCTCCTCGTTGCCGTAGCGGACAGCGAAGGTGGCGGCGCCGATCACGAAGACGGCAAACCAGACGACGACGAGCGGGAACGCTTTCCCGGGGAAGCCTTTGACTTTCAGGCCGGCGAAGGTGACGACCAGGGCCGAGACGGCCAAAACGGCGCCGCAGACGTAGAAGAGGGTCTCGTTGCTCATATGCAGGCGCGGATCCTATAGAGGTCTGCGCTCGGCTCGCCGTGAGGCGAAAGCGGCTAGGCCGCCTTCGCCTCCGCCGCCGGTGGGGCGACCTCTTCTTCGGCCGCCGGCGCCACCTCGCCGTCGATCCCGAGCGCCGCCCGGACCTTCGTTTCGATCTCCAGGGCCAGCTCCGGGTTGTCGACCAGGAACTGTTTGGCGTTGTTGCGTCCCTGGCCGAGCCGGGTCTCCCCGTAGGAGAAGAACGAGCCGGATTTCTGGACCAGGTCCTGCTCCATCCCGAAGTCGAGCAGGCCCCCCTCGCGGGAGATGCCGACGCCGTACTCGATGTCGAATTCGGCCTGACGGAAGGGCGAGGCGACCTTGTTCTTGACGACTTTGACGCGGACGCGGTTGCCGACCGCCTCGGTGCCTTCCTTCAGGGTCTCGATCCGGCGGATGTCGAGCCGCTGCGAGGAGTAGAACTTGAGCGCGCGGCCGCCCGGCTGGGTCTCCGGCGAGCCGAACTGGACGCCGACCTTTTCGCGGATCTGGTTGGTGAACAGGCAGACGGTGTTGGTCCGGTTGAGGTTTCCGGCCAGTTTGCGCATGGCCTGGGACATCAGTCGAGCCTGGAGGCCGACCGTGGTGTCTCCGATCTGGCCATCCAGCTCGGCTTTCGGCGTCAGCGCCGCAACCGAGTCGATCGCGACGACGTCGACCGCGCCGGAGGCGATCAGCCGGTCGGCGATCTGCAACGCCTGCTCGCCGTAGTCGGGCTGAGAGACCAGCAGCTCGTCGGTGTCGACCCCGATCGCCCTCGAGTAGACCGGGTCGATCGCGTGCTCGGTGTCGATGAAGGCGCAGACGCCGCCCATCGACTGGGCCGAGGCGATGATGTGGTTGACCAGCGTCGTCTTTCCGGAGGACTCCGGGCCGAAGATCTCGACGATCCGGCCACGCGGCACGCCGCCGATGCCGAGGGCGAGATCGAGCGCGAGGGAGCCGGTCGGGATCGACTCGACCTTGACCGTGCCCTTGTCGCCCAGGCGCATCAGCGATCCCTCGCCAAACTCTTTCCTGATGCCGCTGACGGTGTTCTCCAGCGCGGCGTCCTTTGCTTTCGCCTCCTTCGCGGAGACATCGTTCAAGGTCGTCTTCCTATCAGCCATCTCGATCACCTAACTGCTGCCTCAGCCGGGCAGCTGGACGTGTGCCAACGGCACGTAGCGCGCACCGGTCGGCTTGAGTTCAGAACGGTAGAGGGTCATCCGGCGGCAAATCCGTGCCTCCGAGAGCCCTTCGGGCAGGTCCCCGGGCGGCTCCGCGACGACCGCCGGCCGCCTCGAACCGCGCCCCTCGGGACGCACCCTTGCAACGGTCAAATGCGGCCAGAAGGGGCGCTTCTCCGGCTCGAAGAAGCCAGCTTCCACAAGCCCCTGCTCCACCCCCGCCTGCAGCGCCTCGGCACCAGGAGACAGAACAGGCAGCGCGTATACCCGCGCCCTGCCCCGGAGCGGCCGCTGCTCGGAGTCGAGCACCTCCACCCAGGGAGCCGGGCCGGCTGCCTCCCGCACCACCGCGGCGATCTCCTCGATCTCCTCCTCGGGGCGGTTGCCGAGGAAGGCCAGGGTGATGTGGAGCGACTCGGGCGCCACCGGCCGTAGGGCCGGATCGACCAGGGCCTCCCTCCCCCACTCGGCGATCCCCTCGCGGAGCTCATCCGGCAGGTCGAGGGCGACGAACAGGCGCGCCCGCGGGCTTTTCGTTTCCTCCTTGGCCACGGTCGGCACGCTACGTGGCCCTGACCGACGAAACAACGCCTCAAAGCAAAACTTCGCGCGCTACTTCGTGCCTTCTTTCTCACCTAGGAGCATGCGCAGCAGGTGCATCCCGACCAGGGCCGAGCGTTCGCGGATGTCGAGCCGGCCGCCGGGGATCACAGGATCGCGGGCGATGCTGGTGCCATCGGCCAGGCGGGCGTTGAAGCAGACATATCCGATCGGCTTCTCCTCGCTGCCGCCACCGGGCCCGGCGATGCCGGTGATCGAGACGGCGACGTCGGCGTCGAAGCGCTCGATCGCGCCGATCGCCATCGCCTCGGCGACCTCCGGGGAGACCGCCCCCTTCGCCTCGATCACCCCCGGGTCGACCCCCAGCAGATCCGCCTTGGCCTCGTTCGAATAGGCGACGACGCCGCCGGCGAAGTACTCCGAGGCTCCTGCCAGGTCGGTGATCCGCGCCGCCAGGAGGCCGCCGCTGCAGGACTCCGCCAGCGCCAGCCGCTGCCCCAGGAGCAGGGTCGCGACCTGGGCGTCGATCGTCTCGCCGTCGAGGCTGAAGGTCTCCTCGCGGTGGCGCCGCACCAGCCCCTCGCGCAGGGCCTCGGCGACCTCGGTCGCCTCGTCGCGGTAGCGGACGTCGATCTCGATCTCGCCTCGGCGCAGGCAGGTGGTCACCTCGACCGCGCCCAGCTCGAGCCCCTCGCCTTCCATCTCGCGCAGGCTCTTGGCAATTTCGGACTCCGGCACCCCGAACATCCGCATCGTGTAGGCGCGCAGCGGCGTCGCCCGCTCGAGGACCTCCCGCACCGGCGCCGTCTCCAGGGCCGCCGCCCACATCGGCTGCAGCTCGCGCGGGGGGCCAGGCAGGACCACCACGAGTTGCTCTCCCGCCGGGACCACCAAGCCCGGGGCGGTTCCCACGGGGTCGAGCGGTGTCGCCCCCTCCGGCACCATCGCCTGCTTGCGATTGGCATCGCGAAGTGCCGCTTCGTCGAGCCGGAACCGCTGTGCGAAGCCCTTGAGGATCTCGGCGATCTTCGCCTCCATCCCCTCGTCGAGAACCATCTCGCGGCCGGCGAAGCGGCCGACCACCTCGGCCGTGAGGTCATCCGCCGTCGGCCCGAGCCCGCCGCTGGTGACGATCAGGTCCATCCCCTGCTCTGCCATGAAGCGCAGCGCCGCCTCGAGGTCGTCGGGGCGGTCGGCGACGACGAGGATGTGGGCCACCTCGACCCCGAGCTCGGCCAGGCGCTCCGAGACCCAGGGCCCGTTGCTGTCGGAGATGCGACCGGTGATCACCTCGGTGCCGGTGACGACGATGCCGGCGCGGATCACGCGCGGTGGCTCCTTCCTGGGGTCGCCTGCTCGGGCATGCGACCGGACGCTACCGGACCGGTACCGCCTGACCGACGTGCGGCGCCGATGGCCGCTGATGGGCCTTTCCCGTCGTCTCGTCGGAGCCTCCGCCCTGGGAGAGGCCGACCGCCACCAATGCCGCAACCACCAGGGCCAGGACCGCGACCGTGACCAGCCGGGGCGGGACCTGCCGCCGCCTGCGGGGTCGCCTGACCGGCCGCGGCTTCGGGTCGACCCGCGGCAGCCTCTCCCCCGGCCTTGCCGCGCCCCGCGCCTGCCGCTGTTCCTCTGCGAGGCGGTCGCCGTCGAGGCCGACCAGCGCCGCGTAGGCACGGATGAAGGCGCGGGCGTAGGTGTCGCTCGGGAGCTGGCCCCAGTCTTCGTCCTCGATCGCCTGCAGGTAGCGGCCGCGGATCTTGGTCGCCTCCTCGACCTCCTGCAGGCTCAGCTTCCGCCGGCCGCGGGCCTCGCGAAGCTTGCTCCCGGCGCCGTCATGCACATCTCCCATTTTGCGGCCTTTCGACCGCGACGCAAGGAAAAGCCGAAGGAAATGCTGATCTAGGCGTCGGGCTCGGACTCGACCGCGACCGGCTCCGGCTCGGAGCCGCCGCCGAGGACCCGCGGCAGGTCGGCCTGCGTGATCAGGACCTGGCGTGGCTTCGAGCCCTCGTAGCCGGAGATCACGCCGCGCCGCTCGAGCATGTCGATGAGGCGGCCGGCGCGGGTGTAGCCGACCCGGAGGCGGCGCTGGATCATCGAAACCGAGGCGGTCTCGGTCTGGACGACGAGGCGGATCGCCTCGTCGAGGAGGTCATCGCTGTCGGGGTCGAAGTCGTCGTCGCGATCCTCGCTCTCGGGCTCCTGCGGGGTCTCCAGCAGCTCGGCCTCGAATTCGGGCTCCCCCTGCTTGGCCCAGTGCCCGGTGATCCGGGCGATCTCGTCCTCGGTGATGAAGGCGCCCTGAACACGGGACAGTTTCGAGGTGCCGGCGCCGCGGAAGAGCATGTCCCCCTGGCCCAGCAGCGCCTCGGCGCCGCCCTGGTCGAGGATCACGCGTGAGTCCGTCTGCGAGGAGACCGCGAAGGCGATCCGCGAGGGGATGTTGACCTTGATCGTGCCGGTGATGATGTCGGTCGAGGGGCGCTGGGTCGCCAACACCAGGTGGATTCCGGTGGCGCGCGACTTCTGCGCCAGGCGGATGATCGAGTCCTCGACTTCGGCCGGGGCAACCATCATCAGGTCCGCGAGCTCGTCGATCACGCAGAGGATGTGCGGCAGCGGCGATTCGCCCTTCTTCCGGCGCACCCGGTTCAGCTCGTCGAGGTTGCGGGCGCGGGCCTCGCTCATGATCCCGTAGCGGCTCTCCATCTCCACGATCAGGTTGGAGAGGACGTTGGCGGCGAGGCGCGGCGAGGTGACCACCGGCGTCAGCAGGTGGGGGACGTTCTCGTAGTGGTTGAGCTCGACCTGCTTCGGGTCGACCAGCACCAGGCGGACCTCGTTCGGCGAGGCCTGCATCAGGATCGAGGAGAGGATCGCGTTGACGCAGCCGCTCTTGCCCGAGCCGGTCGTGCCGGCGACGAGGACGTGCGGCATCTTCGCCAGGTCGGCCCAGACCGCGTTGCCGTCGATCCCCTTGCCGAGCCAGGCGACGAGCGGCGAGGTCTTCTCGGGACGGCCGGCGTAGATGTCGCCGAGGCGGACCATCTTGCGGGTGCGGTTGGGGACCTCGACCCCGACCGCCTGCTTGCCGGGAATCGGCGCGAGGATCCGGATGTCGGTCGAGGCCAGGGCGTAGGCGATGTCGTTGGCGAGCTCGGTGACTTTCTTGACTTTGGTGCCGGGGGCGAGGCGCAGCTCGAAGCGGGAGACGTGGGGGCCGCTGACGATCCCGACGATCTTCGCCTCGACGCCGAAGTGGCCGAGGGTCTCGACCAGCTTGCGCCCGACCGCTTCGTGGTCCTTGGGGTCTGGGCCCTTGTCGGCCTTGCCCCGTTCCAGCAGCTTCGGCGGCGGCGGGCGGTAGTCGATCTCCTCCGACATCGTGACGCCGCGCTTGGAGCCCATCGGGGTCAGTCCGGCGTGGGCACGGTCGCCGGGGTCGACGACCGCGACGGCATCGTCGGAGTCGTAGTTCTGGAGTTCGGCCTGCGCAGGAGGCTCCTCCTCCCCCTCGTCGGCGGGAAGGACGTGAGTTGCGGTGTCCTCCTCGGCCTGGGCGTCGAATACCTGAGCGTCGAATTCGTCCTCCTCGGCCAGGGCGACGGTCGGTTCGAAGTCCTCGTCCTCCTCCGGGTAGGAGCTCATCACGTCGGTAGCCCCGGCGAGGGTCGCCGCCTCGGCCCGTGCTTCGCGGTGCTCGCGCCAGTCGGCGTGGGTCTTGGCGACGGTTCGCGCCGCCGCGTCGCCGCTGACGAAGATGCCGCGGAAGACCGCGCGCAGGCTGCGGCCGATGCCGCGGGCGAGGTCGGAGACGGAGGTGCCGGTCAGCAGCATCCCGCCGACGACCAGCAGCAGGATGGTGAAGATGCGGGCGCCGACCTCGCCGAACAGATAGGTAAGCGCCGTTTCGGCGCCGTAGCCGACCTTGCCGCCCTCCCAGCCGAAGAAGAGGACGAAGACGAGGTAGACGCCGAAGGCGATCAGGAAGAGGGCGATCAGGTCGAGGTGGCGCTGTTCGAGGCCAGCTGGCAGCCGCAGCCCGGCTTTCGCCTTGCCCTTGGCTTTCCGTTTCGGGGCAGCTTTACCGCGTCGGGACGCTGCGCCCCGCTTCTTACGCACGAACATTGGTCACCCGTTCGACGCGAAGGGCCGCTCACCTGCGTCACTAAATTCGCTCTAAAAGTCCCGCGGAGCGGGCAAAATCGCGGCTACCATCGCTTTCATGCTCTCTGAGCTCGACCAAGTCGGCGGCCGCGTCCTCGTCGTCGAGGACGACGTCGACATCGCCGACGTCCTCCGCCGCTCCCTTCGCAACGAGGGCTACGAGGTCCGCACCTCGGCCGACGGAGCCGAGGCGCTGGATGTCGCCGCCGGCTTCACCCCGGACCTGGTCGTCCTCGATCTCGGCCTGCCGGGGATGGACGGCGTCGAGGTCTGCCGGCGCCTGCGCAGCGACGGCGACGTCCCGATCCTGATGCTGACGGCGCGGGCAGAGACCGAGGACCGCGTGACCGGGCTCGACAGCGGCGCCGACGACTACCTGGTGAAGCCGTTCGAGCGCAAGGAGCTGCTGGCGCGAATCCGGGCGCTGCTGCGGCGGCGGCCGCCGCGGGGCGCGGCCTCGCTCGAGGTCGCCGACCTGACCCTGAACCCGGACACCCGCGAGGTCCGCCGCAGCGAGCGTGAGATCGAGCTGACCAACCGCGAGTTCGAGCTGCTCGAGTTCCTGATGCGCAACGAGCGCCTTGTCGTCTCCCGCGAGCGCCTCCTCGACGAGGTCTGGGGCTATGACCCCTTGGCCGCCACGAACACGATCGACGTCTTCATCTCCAACCTGCGCCGCAAGCTCGAGGAAGGCGGAGAGGGCCGCCTCCTGCACACCAAACGAGGGGCCGGCTACGTTCTCAAGGCCTAAGTTGAAGCTCTCGCCGCGCCTGGTGAAGCCGAAATCCTGGCCGGTGCGCTGGCGCCTCGCGCTCGTGTCCTCAGGGCTGACCCTGGTCATCCTGCTGCTCTTCGGCGGCCTGATCGGGAAGATCGCCACCGATCGGATCAGCGACGACTTCAACGGCGAGGTGAAAAGCGCCGGACAGATCCTCGCCGGCCAGTTCCAGATCGTCTACGACCCGTTCTCGGGAAGATCGGAAGCGCGGGAAGGGCCTCAGCTCAACGCCTTCGTCCTCCCCGATGACGCTTCGGCTCGGGTCTACGACGTCCAAGAACACCTGAAAACCTCCAATCGGAACGCGGCGGCGCTGGGACCTCTGCAGCCCGGGCTGACCGACTACCACGGCATGCGGGTCGTCACCGAACCGATCCTCGACGGCAACGGGGCCGTCACCGGCTACGTCCAGTACGGGCGGAGCCTCGAGCGAGTCGAAGGGACGATCAACCGGGTCTGGCTGCTGATCCTCGGAGGAATTCTCGTCGGCACCCTGCTCGCGGTCGTCGCCGGGGTCGCGATCGCACGGCGGGCGATGCGCCCGATCGCCGCGCTGACCTCGACCGCTCGCGAGATCGCGGCCACCCGCGACCCCTCGAGGCAGATGCCGAAGCCAGCCGACGACGACGAGGTCGGCGAACTGGCGCGGACGCTGGAGGAGATGCTGCGCGCCCTCGATGCCGCCCGTACCGAACGCGAGGGGGCGATGCAGAAACAACGGGAGTTCGTCGCCGACGCCTCGCACGAGCTGCGGACGCCGCTGACCAGCGTCCTCGCCAACCTCGAGCTGCTGCAGGCCTCGCTGGACGGGACGGAGCAGGCCGAGGACCGTGAAATCGTCGATTCGGCGCTGCGCTCTTCGAAGCGGATGGGACGGCTGATCGGCGACCTCCTCCTGCTCGCCCGGGCCGACGCAGGGCGCCTGACCGCGCACAGCCGAGTCGACCTCGCCGAGGTTGCGGGAGAGGCCGCGGCAGAGGTGGCGCCGCTGATGGGCGATCGCCGCCTCGTCGTCGAGAACGAGCGCCCGTTGCGGGTCGAAGGCAGCCGCGACGAGCTCCACCGCCTCGTCCTCAACCTGCTCGACAACGCGACCCGCCACACGCCGCGCGAAGCATGCGTCGAACTGACCCTCTGCGAGGAGGGCGGGCAGGCGATCGTCGAAGTGGCCGACGACGGCCCGGGGATCCCGGCAGAGATGCGCGAGCAGATCTTCGATCGCTTCGTCCGCGGCAGCGGCCCCGCCGACACCGCCCGCGGCACCGGCACCGGCCTCGGCCTGGCGATCGTCAGCGCCGTCGCCGAGTCCCACGGCGGCAGCGTCGAAGCGGCCGAATCCAGCTCCGGCGGCGCCCGCTTCGTCGCCCGCATCCCCCTGGCGACCGCTCCCAAGCCGGCTCGCAAACCTTTAAAGGCGCTTTAGGGCAGGCCCCTAACTTTTCCAGCGGACGAGACACACTGGCCCGCCGGAGCTTCTCCCCAGAATTCACTCCGGCGGGCTTTCTTTAGGCCTCAGACCTCGATGACGACCGGCAGGACCATCGGGCGACGTTTCAGCCGCTGCCAGACGAAGCGGCCGATTACCTCGTGGAGGTCCTCCTCGATCAGGTGGGCCTCGCGGCGGCCGGCCTTCGCTGCCTCGTCGAGCTGGTCTTCGACCATGTCCTGGAGGTCCTCGACCAGGGCGTCTGCCTCCTCGAGGAAGGCGACGCCGCGGAAGATCACCTCGGGGTCGGCGACGATCGAGCCGTCGTCGCCGGAGATCGTGGTGACGACGATGAAGATGCCGTCGGCTGAGATCTCACGGCGGTCGCGGAGGGCGGCGTCGTCGGGCTCGCCGATGTTGACGCCGTCGACGTAGATGACGCCGGCGTGGATGTCCTCGCCGAACCCCGCTCCCTGCCCGTCGACTTCCAATGGCAGCCCGTTGCGGCCCTGGAAGATGTTGTCGCCCTCGATCCCGACCGCTTCGGCCAACTCGGCGTGCAGGCGCAGGCGCTTGTAGTCGCCGTGCACCGGCATCACGTACTTCGGCTTGGTCAGGTTGAGCATCAGCTTCAGCTCCTCCTGCCAGCCGTGGCCGGAGGCGTGGATCGGCGCGTCCTTGGCGGTGATCACGGTGGCGCCGATCTCGTAGATGCGGTCGATCGTCTCGTTCACCGCCCGCTCGTTGCCGGGAACCGGGGTGGCCGAGAAGACGACCGTGTCGCCGGCGTGCAGCTGGACGTCGCGATGGTCGTTGTTGGCCATCCGCCGCAGCGCCGAGAGCGGCTCGCCTTGGCTGCCGGTCGAGATCACGACGACTTTCTCGTCCGGGAAGTCCTCGATCTCGCGCGGCTGGATGAAGATCCCGTTCGGCGCTTTCGCGATCCCCAGGTTGGAGGCGATGTTGAAGTTCTTCCGCATCGACCGTCCGACCAGGGCGACTTTGCGGTCGAGCCGCGCCGCCGCGTCGATCACCTGCTGGACGCGGTGGATGTTGGAGGCGAAGGAGGTGACGATGATCCGGCCCTTGCAGAGCCCGAACTGCTGCAGCAGCGCCGGGCCGACCGCCGACTCCGAGGGCGCGATCCCGGGCCGGTCGGCGTTGGTCGAGTCGCCGCAGAGCAGCGTCAGCCCTTCCTTGCCGAGCTCGGCGAGGCGGGAGACGTCGGCCGGGCGGCCGTCGACCGGGGTCTGGTCGAACTTGTAGTCGCCCGTCATCAGCACCGAGCCGGCGTCGGTCTTCAGCAGGACTCCGCGCATGTCGGGAATCGAATGGGCGAGGTGGATCAGCTCGATCTCGAAGGGGCCGCAGCGCGCCTTCTCGCCGGGCGGCAGCTCCTGCAGCGGCGCCTTGTCGCCGAGCTTGTGCTCGTCGAGCTTGGAGCGGACCATCCCGATCGTCAGCAGGCCGCCGTAGATCTTCGGCGGGATGCCGATCTCGCGGAGGACGTAGGGCAGCGCGCCGACGTGGTCCTCGTGGCCGTGGGTGAGGACGATCGCCTCGATGTCGTCGACGCGGTCGCGCAGGTAGGAGAAGTCAGGAAGCACGAGGTCGATCCCGTGCATCTCGGCGGTCGGGAACATCAGCCCGGTGTCGACGACGACGATGCGGCCGTCGTACTCGATCACGGTCATGTTCTTGCCGATCTCACCGAGGCCGCCCAGGGGCAGCACTCGAAGTTTGCTTGGCACTAGTTACTCACTCTCTTCAAAGGTTTCGGTGTCTAACTGGCGACCGGGACGCCGGCGGCATCGAGACCAGCCTTGATGGCGGCCCTCTGCTCGGCGTCGGCGGACACCAGGGGAAGTCTCAGTCGGTCATCGCAGAGGCCGAGCATTGCGAGCGCGGCCTTCAGCGGGATCGGGTTGGTGGTCACGGAGGTGGCCTCGTAGACCGGGGTGATCTCGGCGTCGATCTGGCGGGCCTTCTCGAGGTCGCCGGCCTGCGCCGCCTCCCACATCTCGCGCATCCGGTCGCCGACGATGTGCGAGGCGACGGTGATGCCGCCCCCGCCGCCGAACTCGAGCACACGGAGGAAGGTGTTGTCGTTGCCGGCGAGGATCGTCAGGCCCTCGATCGGGCCGAGCTGATCGTCATTTGCCTGCTTGAGGGCGACGATGTTGTCGACCTGCCCGAGCTCGCCCAGCAACTCGGGGCTGGCGTTGATGATGACCCGCGAGGGGATGTTGTACATCACCATCGGCAGCTCCGGGACGGCTCCGGCGACGGTTTCGAAGTGGGCGCGGATGCCTGCCGGGTTGGGCTTGTTGTAGTACGGGACGACGATCAGGGAAGCATCGGCGCCGGCGTCCGCCGCCATCCTCGTCAGTTCGCACGAGTGGCGGGTGTCGTTGGTGCCGGTTCCGCAGATGATCAGGACCTCGTCGCCGACCTCGGCCCGGACCGCCTTCAGCAGCTCGATCTCCTCGGCGTCGGTCAGGGTCGGGCACTCGCCGGTCGACCCGGCGATCACCAGCCCGTGGGAGCCGTGCTCGAGCAGGTATGCCGCCAAGTGGCGAGCGGCGTCATGGTCCACCGCCCCGCTCTCGTCGAACGGGGTCGCCATCGCGGTCAGTAGGCCTTTGATCTCCTTCACGTTTCCAGGGTATCCCCTCAGACGGCAGCGCCGCCGGCTAGAGCAGCTTCTCGAGCCCCACCGTGAAGCGGTCGGGCAGGTCGGCCACCTTGCGGCAGGCGAGGACGACGCCGGGCATGAAGGAGCGGCGGTCGATCGAGTCGTGGCGGATCGCCAGGGTCTGGCCGACGCCGCCGAAGATCACTTCCTGGTGGGCAACGAGGCCGGGCAGGCGGACCGAGTGGATCGGCTGGTGGACGTTGCCGCCGGCCGCGTCGATCAGCTCCTGGGTGCGCTTGGCGGTTCCTGACGGCGCGTCGAGCTTGCGGTCGTGGTGGAGCTCGACGATCTCGCACTCGGGCATGTGCTTGGCGATCGCCTGCGAGGCCTCCATCAGCAGCACGGCGCCGATCGCGAAGTTGGGGGCGACGAAGCAGTTGGCCTGGGAGCCCTCGGCGGCGGCGCGGGCGGCGTCGAGATCGAAGCCGGTGGTGCCGACGACGGTGTGGACGCCGCCCTCCAGGCACTGCTTGACGTTCGCAAGCGCGGTGTCGGGGACGGTGAAGTCGACGACGACGTCGGCGTCCGCCAGCACCTCGGAGAGCTCGGTCCCCAGCGCCGGGTCGGCGCGGCCGCTCAGCTCCAGCCCGTCGGCCTCTTCGACCGCTTCGCAAACGGTGGCGCCCATTTTGCCGGCGGCGCCGGCGACAGCAACCCGGGTCACGCTGCTACCAGGGCCTCGCTCACGGGCGCCAGCGCGGCCTTGAAGCGGTCTTCGTCGGCGCCGACGCAGGCGGCGGAGAGGCGATCGGCGGCGTAGAGCTCGGCCGCCAGCTCGGTCAGGTCGTCGACCGTGATCGCGTCGACTTTGGCCAGCATCTCGTCGAGGCTTTCGATCGGCAGCCCGAACAGGGTCGCCCGCGAGATCCGGGTCATCCGCGCCGCCGTCGACTCCGAAGAGAGGACGAGGCGGCCCTTGACGCTCTCCTTCGCCCGCACCAGCTCCTCTTCGGAGACCGGCTCAGAGCGCAGGCGCGCCATCTCGGAGCCGATGATCTGGCAGGCCTCCTCGACGTTGTCCTCGCGGGTGCCGACGTAGGTGGCGACGAGGCCTTGGTCGGTGAACTGCTCGTTGTAGGAGCCGACCGAGTAGGCGAGGCCGCGCTTCTCGCGCACCTCGCGGAAGAGGCGGGACGAGGTCGAGCCGCCGAAGATCGCGTCGAGGACGGCGAGCGGGAAGCGGCGCTGGTCGTCGCGGCGCAGCCCCGGCGCCCCGAAACAGATGTGGTACTGCTCGGTCTCCTTGCTGAGGAAGCAGAGGCGGGCGTCGCCGCGGAGCGGCGCCTCGCGGGTCTCCCCCTCCCCTTCGCTCGGCGGGTTGACCAGGCGCTTCGCCAGCTCGACGATGCGGTCGTGGTCGAGGTGGCCGGCGGCGCCGACGACGATCTGCGGCGCCGCGTAGTGGGCGCTGCGGTAGGCCTCGATGTCCGGGACGGGGATCGAGGCGATCACCTCGGGCTCACCGAGCACGCGGCGGCCGAGCGGGTGCTCGCCGAAGACGGCCTCGGCGAGGACGTCGTGGACCCGGTCCTGGGGCTCGTCGTCGTACATCGCGATCTCCTCCAGCACCACCTGGCGCTCGGAGTCGATGTCCGGGTAGGTCGGCGCCAGCAGCATTTCCGAGAGCGTCTCGAAGACCGCGTCGATGTGCTCGTCGAGGAAACGCGCGTGCAGGTGCGTCGTCTCCTTGCCGGTGGCGGCGTTGATCGCGGCCCCGAGCCCGTCGAAGCGCTCGGAGATCTCGATCGCCGAGTACTTCGCCGTGCCCTTGAACAGCAGGTGCTCGAGGAAGTGCGAGACCCCGGCCTGCGCCGGGGTCTCGTTCCTGGATCCGGTCCGGGCCCAAAGCCCGAGCGCTACGGATCGGACCGAGGGAACCTCCTCGGTGACGACCCGTACGCCGGAATCGAGCTCGGTGAGCTTCGCGCCAGTCAACTAGCCGCGACGCTCGCGTTCACGCCCACCGCGTCCGCCGCGCTCGCGGTCACGGCCGCCGCGTCCACCGCGGTCGCCGCCGTTGCGACTTCCACCGCCGCCGGAGCCGACCGAAGCCAGTTCCTCCGGCGATTTACCGGCAACCGAGGGGTCCTCGGTGAGGCGGAGGCCGATCCGGCCCCGCTCCTTGTCGACCTCGACCACGGTGACGTCGATCAGGTCGCCGGCGGTGAGGACGTCGTCGACGGAGTCGACCCGCTCGCCCGGCTTCACGTTGGAGATGTGAAGCAGGCCGTCGGTGCCCTTGACCAGCTCGACGAAGGCGCCGAAGGTCGTCGTCTTGACGACTTTGGCGGAGTTGTAGCGATCGCCGATCTCGGCCTCCTTGGTCATCGAGTTGATGCGGGAGACGCAGCCCTCGACGAGTTCGCCGGTCGGCGCGTAGATCCGCACCGTGCCGTCGTCCTCGACGTCGATCTCGGCTTCGAACTCCTCGCAGAGGGCGCGGATCGTTTCGCCGCCTTTGCCGATGACCGCCCCGATCTTCTCCGGGTCGATCTTGATCGACTCGATCGCGGGGGCGTGGATCGAGAGTTTCTCCCGGGCCCCGTCGATCGCCTCAGCCATCTTGCCGAGGATGAACTGGCGGCCCTTGAGGGCCTGGTCCAGCGCGTCCCGGAGGATGTCGAAGGTGACGCCGGTGATCTTGATGTCCATCTGCAGGGCGGTGATGCCCTCGGCGGTGCCGGCGACCTTGAAGTCCATGTCGCCCAGGTGGTCCTCGTCGCCGAGGATGTCGCTGAGCACGGCCACCCGATCACCTTCCTTGATGAGCCCCATCGCCACGCCTGCCACCGGCGCCTTCAGCGGCACGCCGGCGTCCATCAGCGACAGCGATGAGCCGCACACCGAGGCCATCGAGCTCGAGCCGTTCGACTCGAGGATGTCCGAGACCACGCGGATCGTGTAGGGGAACTCCTCCACAGTCGGCACGACCGGCACGAGCGCCCGCTCCGCAAGCGCCCCATGTCCGATGTCACGACGCTTGGGGCCGCGCATGAAGCCGGCCTCGCCCACCGAGAACGGCGGGAAGTTGTAGTGGTGGAAGTAGTGCTTCTCCGTCTGGAGGCCGAGCGTGTCGAGCCGCATCTCGTCACGGGTCGTGCCGAGCGCGGCCACCGAGAACGCCTGCGTCTGGCCGCGGGTGAAGATCGCCGAGCCGTGCGTGCGCGGGGCGACTCCCACCTCGATCCAGATGTCGCGGATCTCGTCCGGGGCGCGGCCGTCGGGACGCTTCTTGTCCACGGCGATCCGCTTGCGGATGATGTCCTTCTCGAGCTTGTCGAAGGCGAGCTGCACGGCCGCGCGATGCGCGGCGACGCCGTCCTCGTCCACCTCGGTGGTTGTGCCGAGCGTCTCGAGGACCTCCTCCTCCACGCGCTTCGTCGCGTCCTGGCGCTCGAGCTTGTCGACCACCTGGGTCGCCTCGTCGAGGGCCGCGCCGAAGCGCTCCTTCACCTGGCCGAGGATCGACTCGTCCACCTGCGGCGGCTCGATCTCGATCTTGTCCTTGCCGGCCTGCTTGCGGAGGTCGTGCTGCGCCTCGCAGAGGCGCTTGATCTCCTGGTGGGCGATGTCGAGCGCGTCGAGGATCTCGGCCTCGGTGATCTCGCTGGCGCCCGCCTCGACCATCAGGATGGCCTCCTCGGTGCCGGCGACCACGAGGTCGAGCGGCGACTCGAGCAGCCACTCCTCGTCGGGGTTGACGAGGAAGTTGCCCTCGGCGTCCTGGCCGATCCGCACGGCGCCGACCGGCACCGGGAACGGGATGTCCGACACCATCAGCGCGGCGCTCGTGCCGTTCATCGCGAGGATGTCGTAGGGGTTCTCGTGGTCGATCGACATGGGGATCGACACGAGCTGCGTCTCGCGGTTCCAGCCCTTCGGGAAGAGCGGCCGGAGCGGCCTGTCGATCATGCGCGCGGTGAGCGTGGCCTTCTCGCCCGCCCTGCCCTCGCGCCTGAAGAAGCTTCCGGGGATCTTGCCCGCGGCGTACATCCGCTCCTCGACGTCGACCGTCAGAGGAAGGAAGTCCACGTCGCGCGGGTTCCCCGCGGTTGCGGTACACAGGACCATCGTCTCGCCCGCCTGAACTACGACGGAGCCGCTGGCCTGCTTGGCGTACTTGCCGGTCTCGAAGCTGATCGAGCCTTCGCCGATCTCGAGGGAGACCCGGCTTACACCATCATTCATGAGTGTCCTTTCAGCCGCCTCCGGTTGGCGGCACTCCTAAGTACGTTCTTTTCGAACGCGCTCGACTCTAGCGAAGCGGCCAGGAGGAGAGCGTCCTGCGGGCCTTCGAGCGGGTCGAGGTGAACCGCTTGTTCACCAACCCGATCTCGCGAAGCGTCCCGCCGTTGACCT
>JBJMKN010000098.1:0-22433 GCA_045805765.1 Solirubrobacterales bacterium | reverse complement strand
CAGGTCCCGATCCAGACGGTCATCGAGGCGGCCAAGGAGCACGACGCCAACGCGATCGGCCTCAGCGCGCTGCTCGTCTCGACCTCGAAGCAGATGCCGATGTGCGTGCAGGAGCTGCACGAGCAGAAGCTCTCCTTCCCGCTGCTGATCGGCGGCGCCGCGATCAACCGCGACTTCGGCCTGCGCGCGCTGTATCCGCACGGGCGCGAGGACGACACGCTCTACGACCCCGGCGTCTTCTACTGCAAGGACGCCTTCGAGGGCCTCGCGAAGATGGACCAGCTCGTCGACGGCGAGGCGCGCGAGGCGCTCGTCGCCAAGACGCGCGAAGCGGCCAGACTCCTCCGCGAGAAGGGACCCGAGCCCGAGCAGGGCGACACGAGCGACAGCTCCGTGCGCTCGGCGGCGCGGACCGACGCCCCGGTCCCCGAGCCGCCCTTCTGGGGCCGGCGCGAGATCGAGGTCGACATGGACGCCGTCTACCACCACCTCGACACGCACGTGCTCTTCAAGCTCCACTGGGGCGGGCGCGGCGTGAAGGGCGAGGCGTGGGAGAAGCTCGTCTCCGAGGACTTCCGGCCGCGCCTCGAGCGCATGTGGCGCGAGGCCGACTACCTGCACCCGCGCGCGGTGCTCGGCTACTTCCCGTGCTACTCGGAGGGCAACGAGGTCGTCGTGCTCGACCCCGACGACCGCGAGACGGTGCTGGAGCGGCTCGTCTTCCCGCGCCAGCCCAAGCACGACCGCATCTGCCTGGCCGACTTCTTCCGCCCGAAGGACAGCGGCGAGCTCGACGTCGTCGCGCTGCAGGCCGTCACCGCCGGCGACGAGGTCACGAAGCTCATGGCGCAGCTCGAGGCCGACGGCGAGTTCGCCGAGCAGCTCTTCACCCACGGCCTCGGCGTGCAGACCGCCGAGGGCATGGCGGAGTGGGTGCACTCGCGCGTGCGCGAGGACCTCGGCATCGGCCGCGAGCAGGGCCGGCGCTACTCGTGGGGCTATCCGGCGTGCCCGGAGCAGTCCGAGCACGAGAAGGTCTTCCGCCTGCTCGACGCGCCCGCGATCGGCCTGCGGCTGAGCGGCGGCTACGCGGTCGAGCCCGAGCAGTCGACGGTCGCGATCGTCGCCCACCACCCGCAGGCCGTCTACTTCGGGATGAAGTCCGGCTTCATCCCCGAGCAGAAGGCGGCGGATGAGCTGATCGCCGGCACCGCCCGCGGCGGTGAGCTGCCGCCGGAGTCCGACCCGGACGCCGGCGAGGAGGGCGAGGACGCCGAAGCGTCCCCCGCCCCAGAGCTCAGCCGCTGAACCTGTCCGGGACCTGCGCCGGGTGCAGCGCCGGCCGCTGCCAGTTGCGCCCTTCGTAGGCCTCTTCGAAGCCCGCCTTGCGCAGGTTCTGGGTGACCGCCGACCAGGAGCCGAGGGCGCATTCGCCGACCTCGACGAAGACCGTGTGACAGCCGGCCCAGTGCGCGTCGAGCAGGCGCCGGTGCAGCAGCGCCGCGTTGCAGCCATGACCGCGAGCCTCCGCCAGCGTCGTCCCAGCTCCGAGCTGGGCCACCCCGTCGACGATCAGCATCGACCCCGTCGCGACCGGAACCTCGTCCGGGCCCAGGGCGGCGGTGTAGCAGTGCCACCCGTTCCGCTGCGGCAGCGAGAAGAACAGCGTGCCTGCCACCAGCGGGATTTCGAGCGCTTCGGCGGCGATCGTGCTCAGCCCTTCCCCTTCGGCTTCGTCCTGGCCGAGCCGGTAGACGACGATGCCTGGATCGATCTCGAAGTCGGGCGGCGAGCCGTCGCGGACCAGTTTCACCCAGCCGCCGCCTCGCTCATATCCGCGCACCCCCAACCACGCTTCAGCCTCTGCCGCCCCGGGACGCCCCGAGGCGACCGGGATGCGGTAGTCGACTTCGCGCGAGCGCATCCATTCGACCGCGGCGGCGAGATGCCCGCCCACGACCGCCCCTGGCTCTGCCGCTCCCTGGATCTGCTGCAGCAGGTGGACCTCCGGCAGGTCGCCGAAGGCGGTCGCCTGCACAGGCCCAAACCTCTCAACTTCGACCCCCGATTCGGAGATCGCTTCCGGAACCACCGAGTCCCACATGTCGCGCCGGAAGCGCTGCGCGACTCTCTCCAATACTGCCGAGTCGTATCTCACGGCTCCCATTCCCCCAGTTCGCGTGAGTGATTGGCCGATTGCTCGACTCTATGCATATTAGTGGGGACCCGTCAAGGATCCTTGTTGATCCGGCTAAGAAGTCATGCCCGAGAAGGGGGGCGGCTGCCAGTCGGATGGAACCGGCGCCTCGCCCCACCCTCTCGGGAGCCAGGAGTGCCGGCCTGGGATTGGTGGCGGCACGCCTCTGAAGCCATCCTAGACAAATACACCAAAGTTTATTTATCGCTAAAGGAAAGCTTAAAGTCAGTGCGCTCAGGGCTGACTGGCGCGGGCCCGTGGCTTCGAGTCGAGCCGGACGGGCGCCGTCGAGAGCGCCTGCACCCGCAGGTCGCTCCAGGTGAGGCCCTCGCGGACGAGCGCGGGGAGGCCGAGGGCAACCGCGGTGGCGATCTCGACCGCCTGCAGGATGACGCCGTAGGCCAGGGCATCGGCGGTGCTGACGCCGAATCCGGTGTGGAGGACGCTGATCACCGCCAGCTGGAAAACGCCGATGTTGGACGGGGTCGCGGGCACGACCGCGGTGACGTTGACCGCGAAGAGAACCGCCGCGGCGGCGCCGATTCCGGCCTTGCCGTCGAGGCCGAGGGCGTAAAGGAGCGCCCAGCAGGCGGCGAGCTGGATCGCCCAGGCGCCGAGCTGGGCCGCCGAGGCCGCCGTGCCGCGCCGCGGATCGCGGAAGACCGCCAGGCCGGCTCGAACCTGCACCAGGGCCCGATGGACCATCCCGCCCAGCCGCGCCAGCCGGCCGTTGCCGTTGCGCCGCATCAGCAGCGGCGCCACGAGGAGGACGAGGAGGACGATCAGCGGCACCAGGCTGAAGGCGAAGATCTGCTTGGTCCCCGAGTGGAAGAGCGGCGTCGTCGAGACGATGATCACCCCGAGCAGCACCAGCGCGACCAGGTTCAGCAGCGTTTGGGAAACCAGCGTTCCCAGGAGGACAGGGAACGTCTCCCGCACCCGGCCGCTGCGGCGGGCGAGGGTGAGGGCACGGGCGGGCTCACCCAATCGGGCCGGCAGGGTCGCCGACATCAGCACGCCGATCATCGTCGCCGAGGTGACGTCGCGACGGCGGATCGGCCGGTTGGGAAGGGCTGCGCGCGCGATCCAGTACCAGGAGGCGGCACGGAAGAAGAGGGAGCTCGCCATCAGCGCGCAGGCGATCAGGACCCAGGTCAGGTTCGAGCGGACGATGCTTTCGACGACGTTGTCGACGCCGATTTTCTGTGCCGCGAGCAGGGTCAGCCCGACGCCCATGATCCCGGCCACGGCGAGCCCGAGGCGCCGCGCCACGGCGCGACCCCTGTTTCCCGCCTGGGCCGGCGGCGGGTCGAGCGAGGGCAGGCGCTCGGCGGGGCGCTTCGGGCCCCCGTCGGCCGGCCGCAACCCGGTCCAGTGGGCCATCCGCTCACCGGCGGTCGCCGGCTTCGGCACCTCGATCGCCCGCTCGTAGACGCCGGTCACCTGGTCGGCGATGCGTGGCCAGGCGTAGCGCTGGGCGCTGCGGCGGGCGGCTTCCCCCATCTCCTGCAGCCGCTCGGGCTCGAAGTGGACCCGTTGCAGCTCCTCGGCCAGGCGCTGCGGATCCCCGGGCGGCACCAGCAGGCCGTCGACGCCGTCGCTGACCACGTCGCTGTAGCCGGCGATGGCCGAGGCGATCACCGGCGTGCCGGCCGCGAAGGCCTCGGTCAGGACCATGCCGAAGCTCTCGCCCGAGAGCGAGGGCGCGCAGAGCAGGTCGGCGTCGTGGAGCTCCTGCCAGAGGTCCTCGCGGGAGACCCGCCCGCGGATGTCGATCGAGCGCAGGAGATCGGGGTCGGCGACGTAGCGCAGGACGTCCTCCTTGTCGGCTCCGATCACCGTCAGCCGGCAGGGAACGTGCTCGACCAGGGCGTTGAAAGCGGTCAACAGGATCGGCAGCCCCTTGCGCTCCTCCGGGCGGCCGACGAAGAGGATCCGCAGGTCGGCGTCCGTCGGCTTCGGGCCCCCAGGCGCGGCGTCGGTATCGACGCCGTTGGGGATGATCGTGTACTCGCCGCCGAACCAGCGGCGCCCGGTCCAGGCGGCCGCCTCGGAGACGGCGACCCGGGCCGAGAGGCGGTTGAAGACGCGGCGCGCGCCGAGGCCGTTGGCGATGTAGTTCGGCAGCGCCTTCGTCGAGTAGGCGTGGAAGGTGCCCACCACCGGATCGCGCGCCCCGAGGGTCGCGTTCCAGCCGACCAGCGGGACCATGGGCTCGTGCACGTGGATGACGTCGAACTCGCCGCTGCGCACGCGCCGGCGTGGCGCGACGACGCCGCCCGCCGGGAAGGGCGCCAGGTTGGAGACCGAGCCGTTGGCGCCGAAGCTCATCGTCCGCCCCAGCGGCATCAGGTAATCCGGCAGCTCCAGCCGTTCGGCCGGCGCCCGGTGCAGGGCTCGGCTGACCCGACCCGGCGGGTCTACGGGAGCGAGGACGCGGACGTCATGGCCTCGCCGCAGGAACTCCTCGGCGAGCGCCTCAACGTGCCGGTTCACGCCCCCCTGGTAGGACCAGGAATATGGCGAGACGAGACCTATGCGCACGGGTGGTTAAGGGTAGATCATCGCCCGGCAGGCGAATGGCGGCCTGATCGGCGCTGTGGCTCCCCAACCTGAGCCCATCGGGCCGGATCCTCCGCGGAGCCCTCCGCCCAGGCGAACCCGATGAAGACCAGCAGGTAGGCGGTGCCGATCTCGAGCAAGAGCGCGCCAGAGTCGTTGGCGAGGGTGCCGACGACGGTCGCCGCGAGCGCCCCGAGCAGCCCGGCGCGCAGGGCTGGCACCGGTGCCAGCCACGCTCCCAGGCGATCCCGCCGCAGGTAGGCGAAGGCGGCAATCGCGATGACCACAGGCAGGAAGGCCAGCAGCACCGGGCGGGCGAAGCTGTGCGCCGAGAGCTGGAGTCGCCGCTGCGCGACGTCCGCAAGGTCCCCGAGGCCTCCGGCGTCGAGGACGGAGCGGGTGAGGTGCGCGTTGGCGCCGCTGACCAGGTCGATCAGGGCCATCAGCGCGAGGACCGCGACCGGCGCCGCGACGCCGGCGAGGAGGAGCGGACGCCTCCCGCGGCCGGCTACCGCGACTGCTGCGACTGCTGCGCCGACCGGGAAGACGATCGCGGCGCCGACGTCGGCGCCGAACCGGCCCGCGGCGAAGACCACGGCGGCAGACAGGCCGATGATCAGGAAGGCGATCGCCAGCCGCCGCGGCGCCCGCGAGCCAAAGGCCGTCAGCCCCGCCCCGGTGCCGGCCACCACCAGCACCGCCAGCAGCGCCTCGAGCTCGTTGCCGATCCCGTAGAAGCGGACGCCGAGGCCGGGGTTCGGTCCGAGCAGCGAGAGCGAGGTGAGCGGCGAGCCGACGATCACGTCGGCCGCGTAGGCGAGAACGGTCGCCGCCGCCGCCACGGCCAGCGCGGCGTACCCGCGCAAGAGCAGCAGCGTCAGCCCGGCCAGCAACGGCGCCAGCGCCAGCGCCAGCAGGCGTTCCGCGCTCTCCCCCGGCTCCAGCGCCGCGCCCAGCAGGAGGACCAGCGGCAAATAGACGACGGCGAGCCCGGCCACCCGCACCGCCGGCCGCGCCAGGCGGCCGCGGCTGAGCGCGATCACGAGCACCAGCGCCAGCAGCCAGGCGACCACGTTGAGGGCGACGACCGGCCCGCGCCGGGAGGAGATGACGGCCATCCGTGCCCCCAGCGAATCGACCGCGGCGGCGTCGACGGATCCCTCCGCCCGGATCGGCTGCCCCGTCATCTCCGTCGGGACCTCGAGGCCGTAGTAGTCGAGGATCGTCGGGGCGATGTCGGTGGAGAGGACGTAGCCGTCCATGCGGGTGCTGGCGGAGGTGAGGTTCCCCTCGAAGCCCACGCCGGCGATCCCGATCGGCAGGAGATCGTCGCTCTCCCCCGTCGGGCGCGCAAACGCGATCACTAGCCCCTGAGCCTGCGGCTTCGACGGACGATCCGGGACGGCCCGCCGATCTCCGAATCGTGGCGGTGGCAGCCCTTCCCTTCTCAGCGTCGTCGCGAGCAGCCCGGGGACGATCTCAGCGGGTGCCGATTTTGCCCGGGCGACCACATCGCGCCACCAGGCGGCGGAGCCCGGCTTCAGCTCGGGCAGGTCCTCGTCGTAGAGCGAGTCGAAGACGCGGTTGCCCTGGCCGACGTCGAGGTAGGTCTGCTCCGCCGGCACGGTGCCGAGGCCGGGGCTCATCAGGCCTGGCGAGAATCCCGCCTCGGCGAGTTCCTCGACGCTCGTCGCCGGCGGCAGCAGAAGCACGTGGACCGCGGGCTGCCCCTTCGCCCCCGCGGCGGGCGCCAAAGCCAGGAGCAGGACGAGCGCTATCGTGGCCCCGATGGCCGATCGCACGTTCGCCAAGTTCACGTTTTTCAAGATCGATCCAGCCTGGCGTCGTCGGGACCCGGAGCTGCGCGCTGCCGACAAGCAGGAGTTCCTCGCCGCCTGCGAGGACTTCGGCGTCGACCGCTCGCTGCGCGCCTACTCAACCATAGGCACGCGCGGCGACGTCGACCTGGTCCTCCTCAGCCAGAGCCCGAACCTGAACGACATCCACACCTTCCACGTCGTCCTCGGCCAGAGCGGGCTGGCGAAATGGACGACCACCCCCCACTCCTTCCTCTCGATGACCAAACGCTCGCCCTACTCGGAGGAGGACGCGCGGCCGGAGATCTGCACCTCCGAGCGCAAGTACCTCTTCCTCTACCCGATGGTGAAGCAGCGCCGCTGGTACGGGCTGCCGCCGGAGGAGCGCGGCCGGATCATGAAAAGCCACATCGAGGTCGGCCGCCGCTACCCGGAGATCACGATCAACACCAGCTACTCGTTCGGGCTCGACGACCAGGAGTTCGTCGTCGCCTTCGAGGGCGATGACCCCGGCATGTTCCTCGACCTCGTCAACGAGCTGCGGCCGACCGAGTCGAGCGAGTTCACCGAGCGCGAGACCCCGATCTTCACCTGCGTCGCGATGTCGGCCCGCAAGGCGCTCGACGCCCTCGACGGCACCCCGAGCGCTGTCGCCACGGGCGCCTCAGCGCTCGGCTGAAGCGCCGAGTTCCCTATTCTTTCGCGCTCCCATGAGCAAGATCGGAACCGAAGACACCCCCCTCCGCGTCGCCATCGTCGGCGCCGGCCCCTCCGGCTTCTACGCCGCTGAGCACATCCTCAAGGACGGCGACCTGCACGCCCAGGTCGACCTCTTCGACCGCCTGCCGACCCCTTTCGGGCTGGTCCGCGGCGGCGTCGCCCCCGACCATCCGAAGATCAAGTCGGTGATCCGCGTTTACGAAAAAACGGCGGCCCGCGACGGCTTCCGCTTCTTCGGCAACGTCAAGATCGGCCACGACATCGAGGTCGAGGAGCTGGAGCGCCTCTACCACGCGATCGTCTTCACGGTCGGCTGCGAGACCGACCGCCACCTCGGGATTCCCGGCGAGGACCTGCCCGGCAGCCATGCCGCCACCGCCTTCGTCGGCTGGTACAACGCCCACCCCGACTACGCCGACCGCGAGTTCGACCTCTCTTCCGAGCGCGCGGTGGTGATCGGCAACGGCAACGTGGCGATGGACGTCGCCCGGATGCTCGCCCTCACCGACCACGAGCTGCGCCAGACCGACACGGCTGACCACGCGATCGAGGCGCTCGACGCCAAGCAGATCCGCGAGATCGTCGTCCTCGGCCGCCGCGGCCCCGTCCAGGCGGCCTTCACGAACCCGGAGATCAAAGAGCTCGGGGAGATGGAGGACGCCGACGTCGTCGTCGACCCGCAGGAGGTCGAGCTCGATCCGGCCAGCCAGGCGTTCCTCGAGTCCGACGAGGTCGACAAGACCACCCGCGTCAACGTCGAGACGCTGAAGGAGTTCTCCGAGCGCGAGCCGGAGGGCAAGAAGCAGCGGATCGTCCTCCGCTTCCTCGCCTCGCCGGTGGAGATCAAGGGCGACGGCAGGGTCGAATCGATCGTGATCGGCCGCAACGAGCTGGTCGAGGAAGGCGGGACGCTGCGCGCCAAGGACACCGGCGAGCGCGAAGAGCTCGAGTGCGGCCTGGTGCTGCGCTCGGTCGGCTACACCGGCATCCCGATCGAGGGGGTCCCCTTCGACGAGAAGCGCGGCCTGATCCTCAACGAGGGCGGCCGCATCCTCGACTCCCACGATGCCGGCCACAAGACCGGGCACTACACCGCCGGCTGGATCAAGCGCGGCCCCTCGGGCGTGATCGGGACGAACAAGAAAGACGCGCTGGAGACGGTCCAGAACCTCTTCGAGGACGTCGAGGGCGAGCAACTGCTCAGCCCGGAGAGCCCGGACCCGGTGGCGGTCGAGGACCTCCTGCGGGAGAAGGGCGTCCGCTACATCAGCTTCGAGGACTGGCAGGCGATCGACCAGGCCGAGGTCGGCCGCGGCGAGCCGCACGGCCGGCCGCGGGTCAAGTTCGTCCGCGTCGAGGAGATGCTCGAGACTGTCGGCGAGCGCCTCCCCGGCTAGCAGTGGCCGCCGACCTCGCCGAGCTGACGCAGATGATCGAGGCGGCCCTGCCGGGCGCCGAGGTCGAGGTGATCGACGAAACCGGCACCGGCGACCACCTGCGGGCGACTGTCGCCGCCCCGCAGTTCGACGGCCTCTCCCGGATCGACCAGCACCGCCTGGTCAAGGCGGCGGTCAAAGAGCGCTTCGACGACGGCACGATCCACGCCCTCTCGGTCAAGACCAGCCTTCCTGGCTGAAGTCACGCTTCCGCGCATTATCTACGACAAAAAGTTACACTGGCGTTCGCCATGCGTAGGAACTTTCCCTCTAGCTTGGAGGCATGGAGGCAATGCGATCCACCTGGAGCGATTCTCGGCTCGACGAATTCAAGGATCAGGTCAACGCGAACTTCCGAGATCTAGGTCAGCGCGTGGACCATCAGAGCAACAGGATCGACAGCCTTCAGCACACGATCTTGATCGTGGGGGGCGGCATCTTGGCGGCGTTTGTCGCGGTGCTGGCGGCGATCATCGGCCTGATCGCTACGCAGCTCTAGGCCGAGCCATCCTGCTCCCTACAATGCCCTCCATGGCCGACCCAGAGCTGAAGTCGAAAATAGAAGAGCTGATCCAGGCGAACCCCGTCCTGCTGTTCATGAAAGGGACGCCGGACATGCCGCGCTGCGGGTTCTCGATGCGCGTGGTCCAGGTCCTGGACCAGGTCGACGTCGACTACGGCGCAATCGACGTCCTCCCCGCGCTGCAGCCGTTGCGCGAAGTGACGGCCGAGATCTCCGACTGGCAGACCTTCCCGCAGCTCTACGTCAACGGCGAGCTGCTCGGCGGCTGCGACATCATCGAGGAGATGTTCGAGTCCGGCGAGTTAGCCGAGGCGCTCGGCGTCGAGCAGCCGGAACCCGCCCAGGCTCCGCAGCCGGCGCAGCAGAGTGCGCCGCAGCAGTCGCCGCCACTTCAGATCGAATAGAAGCTCTTGCGGTCGCTAGACCGCTGCCTGCTCAGCCGCGTCCTCTTTCACCTGGAAAGAAGAGCCGCAACCGCAGGCCGCAACCACGTTGGGGTTGTTGACCTGGAAGCCGGCGCCCTGGAGGCCTTCGACGTAGTCGACCTCCGAGCCGAAGACGAACTGCATGCTGACCTTGTCGACGATGACGGCGACGCCGTCGACCTCGAAGACGTTGTCGTCCTCCTTGGCCTTGTCGAAGGCGAGCGCGTACTGGAAGCCCGAGCAACCGCCACCGCGAACGGCAACCCGCAGCGCCTGCTCGGCGCCGTCCGGCTGCGAACCGAGCAGCTCGCCGATCTTCTCGGCCGCCTTGTCGGTAAGGGTGATCGCTGCTTGGGGCGAATCGGTCACTTCACAAAGTGTAGCGGTATAGGTCGGCGTGCTGGTTGGTCTCCGCGTCTAGAATCGCCGGTGTGAGCTCGCCTGCCGAGACCGCGGTCGTCTGCGACACGACCTCCTACCTCCCAACCGAGCTCGTGAGCCAGCGGGGGATCAAGGAGATCAGCCTCTATGTCGCCGCCGACGGGGAGCTGGAACGGGAGTCGGAGATCAGCGACTTCCACGACTTTTACGAGCGGCTGCGTGCCTCGGAAAGCGGGGCGACCACCTCGCAGCCCTCGATCGGCGACTTCCTCGCCGTCTACGAGCCGCTGCTCGACGAAGGCCGTGAAGTCGTCTCGATCCACATCTCGGCCGGGATCTCCGGGACCTTCGAGGCTGCCGGGCAGGCGCGTGAGCGGCTGGTCGAGGAAGACAAGGGGGGCGAGCGATTGCATCTGCTGGACTCCCGCTCTGCCGCCGGCGGGATGGGCCTCTGCGCCCTCGGCGCCGCCTCGGCCGCTGCCGCCGGGGCAGACGCGGCGGGGACGATCGCCCAAGCAGAGGAGACCCGCAAGGACCTGAAGATGTGGTTCGCGATCGACACCCTCGAGTACCTGCGGCGGGGCGGCCGCATCGGCGGCGCCCGCGCCTGGATCGGCGGCGCCCTGAAGATCAAGCCGATCCTCACCCTCGAGGAGGAGATCACCCCGGTCGAGCGGGTCCGCACCCGCGTCCGCTCGCTCGAGCGGCTGCGCGGCTATGCGCGCCAGCGCCACGAATCGGGCCGCGACGGCTGGGTCGTCCAGTACATCCAGGACAAAGAGACCGCCGATGCCCTGATCGAAGACTGCTACGAGATCTTCGGCTGCGAGCCCGCCTTCATCTCCGAGGTGGGCCCCGTCCTCGGCGCGCACGTCGGCCCGGGACTGCTCGGCGTCGGCAGCGTCCGCACCGACCTGATCGCTTAGCGGCTCAGCGGTTGCGCTTGCGGCGCCGCAGCATCGCGCGGGCGCCGATGAAGAAACCGACGGCGGCGGCGCCGACCATCAGCTGCTGTTTGTGCTCCTCGGCCTGACGGCGCCAGTCGGTCAGCTCGTTGACCCTGCCGCGCAGCGCCTCGACCGAGGTCCCCAGCTGCCGGCGCCGGAGGTCGATGTCGCGACGGATCTCGGCCGGGGAGCGGCCGGGGGCACCGGTGGTCATGAGGTCTCCCTTTCCAGCATCTCCTTGGTCAGCTTCGCCTCTTCTATCGCCTGCTCGGGCACCGGCGGGGCGCCGGCTTTGAGCGCTTTCGAGGCGATCCAGCCGGCGAGGGCGGCGATCAGGAGGAAGACGGCGGCCTCGACGAAGAAGCCCGGCCAGGCCTTGCCGTCGAAGACCTCTTCGGCGAGGACCCAGGCGATCCCGTGCATGATCAGGATCAGGGCGAGGAAGGCGAAGACGCCGGCGGCAATGCCGACGGCGGAGCCGCGGAGGATCTTCGAAGCTTTCTCGGAGACCTCGGCCTTGGCCAGCTCGATCTCCTCGCGAACCAGCGTCGAGGCGTTTTCGGAGACCTCGACGACGAGGTCGGCGAGGGTGCGGTCCTCGGGCGGCGGTGGCGGTCCCGGGGGCGGGATCGGCGGCGGGTTCTGGGGTGGCTCCTGCATCGGTGGCCCCCCTACTCGGGCGGGTCCTCGTCGTAGATGCGACGGTAGAGAAGCCCGGAGGCGCGGGCGGCGACGATGCTCGCCAAGGCGCCGGTGGCGGCCAGGAGGCCGCTCCAGACGAGGCGTTTGACCAACTCGTTATCCATAAGCTCGAACCTTCCCCATGCGGAGTGGGCAGTAAACCCTATCCGCGCGGCTCGAGGCCGTCGCAGATCGTGGTGACAAGAAGATCCCGCGCCTGGTCGAAGTCGGCGGCGGTGGCGGGGATCGTGCCGAAGATCCAGCCGGAGAGCAGCTGCTCGATCGCCCCGTAGAAGGACATCGAGGCGAACATCGGCGCCACGTCGCCGCGGAAGGCGCCGCTCTCCTGGCCGTCGGCGACGATCTTGGCGATCGACTCATAGGCGCGCTGGATCTGCTCGAGGTGGGTCTTGCCGAAGGAGTTCGCCGCCCGCGTCACCTCGACGATGATCACCTTCATCAGCTCGGGGTCGTGGCGGTAGGAGTCGAAGATGAAGGTCGCGACCGCGCCGAGCTTCTCGCGCGGGCTTACAGCGGTCTTGTCGGCCTCCTCGATCGCCGCCAGCAGCAAGGACCAGCGCTCGATGAAGAGTTCGTTCAGGACCTCGTCCTTGGAGCTGAAGTAGTGGTAGACGAGGCCGTAGGCGACCCCCGCCTCGTCGGCGATGTCGGAGACGCGGGTGGCGTGGAAGCCCTGGCGGGCGAAGACGCGGATCGCGGCGTCGAGGATGAGCCGGCGTTTGTCGGCGGGCGGCGCCTGCGCCATCAGCCCTCCCCTTCCTGCATCTGCGGCCAGACGTAGGCGCCCGGCTGGCGGTTGGCGAGCGAGGGGAGCGAGGCGCGCACCCGCTCCTGCGCCGCAAGGTCGAGGTCGGCGGCGATGAAGCACTCCTCGTCGGGGGCGGTGGCGAGGACGACGCCCCACGGGTCGACGATCAGCGAGCGGCCGAAGGAGCTGTAATGCGGCGGCGCCTCGCCGACCTGGTTCGGCGCGACGACGAAGAGCTGGTTCTCGATCGCCCGCGCCCGCAGCAGCACTTCCCAGTGGTCGCGGCCGGTGGCGAGGGTGAAGGCCGAGGGGACCGCGATCAGATTGGCGCCGCGCAGGGCGAGGATCCGGAAAAGCTCGGGGAAGCGGAGGTCGTAACAGACGGTCAGCCCGGCGCTGAGGTCACCGACGGGGGCGACGACGGGTTCGCTCCCCGGCCGCTCGAACTCCGACTCGCGGTAGGAGACGCCGCCGGCATCGACGTCGAACATGTGGATCTTGCGGTAGACGGCGAGGTCCTCGCCCCCCGGGCCGATCAGGACAGAGGTGTTGAAAGCCTTCTCCCCCTCGCCGCCGCGCTCGGAGATGCTGCCGGCGAGCAGGTGGACGCCGAGGTCCCGCGCCCAGCCGCGGGCGGCGCTCAGGCTCGGGCCGTCGAGCGGCTCGGCCCCGGCGACGAGTTCCTCGCCGCCGCCGAGCAGGTTCCACTTCTCCGGCAGGGCGACGAATTCGGACCCGTCGCCGGCAGCCGCACGCACCAGGCGCTCGGCCGCAGCCAGGTTCCTGTCCTTGTCCCCGTTGGAGTTGAGCTGTACCGCCGCTACCCGCACGTGCGCCCTTCGTTGATTGACCAGTCAATCGGCAGGCTCAGTATATGAGCGCTCCGGGCGCCCTCGCGCTCTAGAGGCTCAGCTGGCGGGCGACGATCTTGTCGAATAGCGAAGTCGGGATGAACGGTTTTATCCGTGCCTGCACCTTCGCGTCGAGGCCGACCAGGTAGCGGCTCTTGGGACGGTTCGACTCCAGGGCGTGGGAGATCGCGTCCGCGACCTTCTCCGGCGGGATCCCCCGTTCGGCGGTGTCCTCGATCACCTTGCGGAACTTCTCGATCGCGGCGCCGTAGAGGAGGTTGGTCCGCGGCGACTTGGCCTCGATCTCCTCCGATTTGCGCTGCCCGCGATCCCAGATCGGGGTGTCGATCGAGCCGGGCTCGATCAGCGCGACCTTGATCCCCCACGGGCGCAGCTCCTGGCGGAAGACGTCCCCGATCGCCTCGGTCGCGAACTTCGAGGCGTGGTAGGGCCCGCCGAAGGGGAAGGCGACGCGGCCGCCGATCGAGCTGAGGAAGACGAGGCGTCCTTCGGCCTTCCGGATCGAGGGAAGCATCGCCTGGGCGACGGCGACGTAGGCAGTCAGGTTGACCTCGATCTGGCGGCGGAAGTCCTCCAGCGGAATCGTCTCCAGCGGCCCCGGCACCGCGATGCCGGCGTTGTTGACAAGGCCGTCGAGCCCGTCCGGCGCCTCCCGCTCGACCACCTCAGCCGCAGCGGCGATCTGCCTGGGCTCGGTGACGTCGAGGGTGACGGGCAGCAGCCGATCGGAGGCTTCCGCCCGCAGGCTCTCTACGGCAGCGGGATCCCGCACGCCGGCGAAGACCCGCCAGCCGTCGCTGTCGAGCCGCAGTGCCGTGGCGCGGCCGATGCCGGTGGAGGCTCCGGTAACGAGGACCGATCGCATCGGAACGAGGCTACAGGGGGGAGAGTTCGGCGCTGCCGATTCTTGACACACCAGGGTGGGGCAAGAAGCGGATACGCGGAGCAATCGAGCCTGGGAGCTGGCGGCGAGGCAACACGGCATCGTCACCCGGCAGCAGTTGCTGGACCTGGGCTTCGGGCGGAGGTCGATCGAACATCGGCTCGCGCGGGGGCGCCTCTTCCGGGTGAGCCTCGGTGTCTACGCGGTGGGGTGGCCTGCGCTCAGCCAAACGAGGAGGTGGATGGCGGCCGTGCTGGCGGGCGGGGAGGAAGCGGCCCTGGGCCATCGCAGCGCGGCGGCGCTGTGGGAGATCGGCGAGGAGGGCGGCTGGATCGACATCAGCGTTCGGCGACGCTGCGAACTGCGAAGTCGGGGCATACGGTTCCGCGGCCGGCCGAGCCTGGGGATCGAGGACATCGTGGTCCGGGACGACATCCCTGTCACCTCGCCGGCGCAGACGCTTGTCGATCTCGCAACCGAACTCGACCCCGTCGCACTCGAGCGAGCGGTTAACGACGCCGACAAGCGCGACCTGATCGATCCCGAAGCACTGCGGGAAGACCTCAGCCGGTTTGGTGGCGAACCGGGCATCCGCCCCCTGCGTCACCTGCTCGACAGGCTCTTCTTCCGGCTCTCGGACTCGGAGCTGGAGATCTATTTTCGCCGCATCGTCAGAGCCGCGGACCTCCCTTTGCCTCTCACCAAACAGCGTGTGAACGGGTTCGAGGTCGACTTCTTCTGGCCTGACCTCGGTCTCGTTGTGGAGACGGACGGCCTCCGCTACCACCGCACCCCATCAGCGCAGCTTCGGGACGCACGCCGCGACCGGGCGCACGTGATGGCGGGGATGACGCCGTTGCGCTTCACGCATTACGAGGTCCGCTATGAACCCAGACGCGTTCGCGCGGAGCTCGCCAAGACGATGGCGATGCTTCGGAAGCGCATCCGACTTTGACGCCAGCCCGCTGGGGAAAGAACCCGATGCGAGCGTGGCTGCAGCGACAAGAGGCGTAACCTTTGTGCTCTCGTGCACGAGACCATCAAGGACGACGCCGAGCGCAAGCAGGTCACTGTCCTGTTTGCCGACGTCAGCGGCTCGATGGACCTGGCCGAGCAGGAGGACCCCGAGGAGTGGCGCGAGATCATGCAGCGCTTCTTTTCGACCCTCGCCGACACCGTGACCCGCTTCGAGGGGACGGTGGACAAGTTCACCGGCGACGGGATCATGGCCGTCTTCGGCGCCCCCGTCGCCCACGAGGACCACGCCAGGCGCGCCTGCTACGCGGCGCTGCAGATGCTCGAGGACGTCGCCGAGTACGCGGGTGAGCTGCGCCGGGAGAAGGGGCTCAACTTCTCGACCCGGATCGGGATCAACTCCGGCGAGGTCGTCGCCGGAGCGATCGACGGCGGCGGCGGCTCCGCCTACACCGCGATCGGCCACACCGTCGGGCTGGCGCAGCGGATGGAGGCCCTGGCAGAGCCCGGCAAGGCCTACCTGACCGAGAGCACCGCCGGGCTCGCCCGCGGCTACCTCGACCTTCGCGACCTCGGCGAGTTCGAGATCAAGGGCGCGAGCCGGCCGGTGCAGGTCTTCGAGCTGGCCGGGGTCGGTGCCGCCCGCTCCCGCCTTGACCTCGCCCGCGAGCGCGGCTTCTCGAGCTTTGTCGGCCGCGCCGAGGAGCTGGCCCAGCTCGATTGCGCCCTGGAGCGGGCGAGGAACGGCGAGGCCGCCGCCGTCGGCGTCGTCGCCGAACCCGGGATCGGCAAGAGCCGCCTCTACCACGAGTTCGCCCAGCGCTGCCGCACCGAGGGGCTGGAGGTCTTCGAGGCACAAGCGCAGGCCCACGGCAAGTCGATCCCGTTCATGCCGATCCTGCAGATGCTGCGCTCCTTCTACGGAATCGGCGACGGGGACCCCGAGCAACTGGCACGGGAGAAGATCGCCGGCCGCTCGCTGCTGCTCGACCCCGCCTTCGCCGCCGACCTGCCGCTGATCTTCGATTTCCTCGGCGTCCCCGACCCCGAGCGGCCGGTGCCGCAGATGAACCCCGAGGGGCGCCAGCGGGCGCTGGGCGACTTCCTCTGCCGCCTCGTCAGCAACCCCGCCCGCAAGAAGGCGCTGGTCCTGATCGTCGAGGACCTGCACTGGATCGACGAGGGCAGCCAGACGATGCTGAACGGCCTGGTCGAAGGCATGCCGGGCACCCCGACCCTTGTCCTCGTCAACTACCGGCCGGAGTACACGCCCGCCTGGGCCGACGCGAAGGTGTTCGAGGCGATCGAGCTGCAGCCGCTGAGCCGCGCCGACACGGCGAAGCTGCTGCGCGACCTCGCCGGCGCAGACCCGTCCCTGGACGGAATCGACGAGCCGGTCCACGCGCGCACCGGCGGCAACCCGTTCTTCATCGAGGAGATCGTCCGCGAGCTGGCCGAGTCCGGCTTCCTCCACGGTGAGCGCGGGGCCTATCGCCTGGCCCGGCCGATCGAGGACGCCGGCGTGCCGGTGACGGTGCAGGCGGTCCTCGCCGCCCGGATCGACCGCCTCGACCCCGCCTCCAAGCAGCTGCTCCAGGTCGCCTCGGTCGTCGGCAAGGAGGTGAGCGGCGACGCGCTGCGCCTCACCGCCGACCTCGACGAGGAGGAGCTCGCCGGTGCCGTCGCCGAGCTGATCGAGGCGGGCTTCCTCTACGAAGCCGAGATCTACCCGCAGCGCGTCCTCGCGTTCCGCCATCCGCTGACGCGCGAGGTCGCTTACGGCACGCAGCTGGGAAGCCAGCGGGAAGCGACCCACGCCGCTGCCGCCAAGGCGATGATCGAGCTCGAGCCGCAGGATCGCCACGACGAGCTTGCCGCCCTGATCGCCGACCACCTGAAACAGGGCGGCGGCACCCGCGAGGCCGCCCGCTGGTCCGCGCGCGCTGCGCACTGGGCCGGCCACAGCCGCCCCCGCGACGCGATGCGCCTCTGGCACGACGTGATGGAGCTGTCGGGCAAGCTCGAGGAGGACGAGGAAACCGACGCCCTCGGGATCGCCTCGCGACTCGCCCAGATCCAGTTCGCCTGGCGCGTCGGCATGGACCTCGACGAGCAGGCGCAGCTGCTGCGGGAAGCGGAGAAGATCGCCGACCGCCGCGGCGACCTGCACTCGCTCGTCCTCCTGAAGATGTCGACTTCGGCGCGACCCGGCCTGCAGCAGCACACCGACGAGTGGATCGCCCAGGTCGAGGAGATGAATGAGCTCGCCGACCAAGCCGGGGACCCCCACCTGCAGGTGGCGATCCGCGCCGCCGGCGCCTACGCCTACCTCGTCGCCGGCGACTTCGACGGCTACGACCGCGCCCTCGACGAGATGATCGCGCTGACCGGCGGCGACATCGGCGTCGGGTCCGGGATCATCCTCAACACGCCGCTGGCCTGGGCGCATATGGGGAAAGGGATGGTCCGCCGCGAGCAGGGGGACCTCGAGGGAGCCGAGCCGTACTTCGAGCGCGCGCTCGAGATCTCAGCCGAAGCCGACGACCCCGAGACGGCGAGCTGGATCCGCAGCAACCAGGCGGGGTTGCTGGCGCTGCGGGGCGACGTCGAGGGGGCGCTCTCGATCGCCCGCCGCAACTGCGAGCTGACCGAGCGGATCGGCGACGTCTTCTCCCGCAGCCTCGCGATCGCCAACCTCGCCTGGGCGGAGCTCGCCGCCGAAGAATTCCGCGAGGCGCTGGCCTCGATCGAGGAAGCGGACAAGGTCTACCGCGAGGCGATGAAGGTCGGCGGCGAGATGGAGGGCTGGCGCTCGCAGATTCGCGCCAAAGCCCTGACCGGCGTCGGCCGCGTCGAGGAGGGGATCGAGGAGGCCGAATGGGCGGTCAAGGTCTCCCGCGAGCGGGGATTGAACTGGTCGCTGCCGATCGCCCAGCTGGCGCTGGGACAGGCGCTGCACGCAGGAGGACGCGAGAAGGAGGCGCTCGCGGTGCTTGACGAGGCCTGCCGCGTCGCCGAAACGACCAACGCCCTCACCTGCATCGCCGAGATCGAGGCCGAACGCGACGCGCTCGCCTCCGCGGCCGGTTAGCTCAGATCAGCTCCGCCGCTCGAGCTCGGCGACCATCAGCTTCGTGTGCAGGGCGGCGATCAGGTCCTTCAGCGGCTGGGCGCCGGCTTCGAGCATCTCGACCACCCGCTCCGGCGGCACCTCGCCGGCCAGCCGTTCCATCACCACGTCGACCTCCTGGCGGGCCAGCTCTGCGAGGGCGTTTTTGTAGCGGAGGGTGTCGTAGACGGTGAAGCCGATCTGCTCGTCGTAGCCGCTGGCGCGGAAGCGGCTGATCGCCTCGATGATCTTCACGTCGGAGGGCGAGTAGCCGCGGCTGTTCGGGGTCAGGACCTCGAGCTCGGCGAGGCGGTCGAGGACGTCCTTGGGGACGCCGTAGCGCTTGCGGGCCTCGGTGGCGCTGGTGCGGGAGCGTTCCTGGGAGTCGAGGACCTCCTTGATGGCCTTCAGCGGCAGGTAGCGCTCTTCCTGCAGCTGCTTGATCAGCTTGATCCGGTCGACGAACTCTGGCGGGTAGTAGGCCATGTTGCGGCTCGTCTTCACCGGCTCCGGCAGCAGCCCCTCGCGCAGGTAGTGCTTGATCGTCGGCGCCGGGACGCCGGAGGCCTCGGCCAGCTCGCGCATGCGGAGCAGGCCCTGATTCTGTTGGGTGCCGGGGGTGCTGTTGGCGCTCATGCCCGGAACTCCCCCTGCGGCGCGGCGGCCGGTCCGGCGGCGGCGCCGGACTCTTTCATCGCCGCGATCTCCTCGGGCGAGTAGCCGACCTCGGCCAGGACCTCGTCGGTGTGCTCGCCGAAGGCGGGCGCCGGCCGGGTCGGGTCGGCGGGGGTGCGGCTCAGCTTCACCGGCTGGCCGAGCTGGCGCACCGTCCCCAGCTCCGGCTGCTCGAGGTCGACGACCATCTCGCGCGAGCGCACAAGCTCGGAGTCGAGCGCCTCGTCGAGGTCGAGGACCGGCTCGATGCAGCAGTCGCGCTCGTCGTTGAAGGCTTTCCATTCCGCGCGGGTGCGGGAGCGGAAGATCGCGGCGACCTCCTGCCAAGCCTCCGACCCCGGGGCCTCGAACTGCATCTCGATCAGGTCGGGACGCTCGACGCCCTCGCAGAAGGAAGCCCAGAACTTCGGCTCCAACGCTCCGCAGGTGACGTAGCTGTCAGCGGCCTCGTAGGGGAGGTAACAGACGATGCCACCGGCGAGCATCTGCTCGCCGCGCCGCGGCACCTCTTCGTCGCAGAAGTAGCGGCCGGCGACCATCGCCAGCCAGGAGAGGGCGCCGTCGGCCATCGAGACGTCGACCATCTGCCCCTCGCCGGAGCGCTCGCGCTCGTGTAGCGCCGCCATCACCCCGAAGGCGGCCATCAGGGCGCCGCCGCCGAGGTCGGCGATCTGGCCGGCGGACTGAACGGGTGGGCCGCCCTTGGCGCCGGTCAGGCCGAGCAGGCCGACGAGGCCGAGGTAGTTCATGTCGTGGCCGGCCCGCTGCGCGTAGGGGCCGTCCTGGCCGTAGCCGGTGATCGCGCAGTAGACGACCCGGGGATTCGCCTCGCGCATCCGCTCGTAGCCGACGCCGAGCTTGTCGAGGACGCCGGGGCGGAAGCCGTCGAGGACGACGTCGTGCTCGGCGATCAGGCGCAGCAGCGCCTCCCTCCCCCGCTCGCTCTTGAGGTCGAGCCGGACCGAGCGCTTGCCGCGGTTGAGCGAGAGGTAGAGCGAGGAGCGGGTGCCGAGCGCCTGCTGCTCCTCGGAGCCGTAGTACGGAGGCGCCCAGCGGATGTAGTCGCCCATGCCGGTGTCCTCGACCTTCAGGACCTCGGCGCCGAGGTCGGCGAGCAGAAGCGAGCAGAAGCCGCCCGGCAGCAGGCGGGTGAGGTCGAGGACCCTGACGTCGCTAAGCGGGAGAGCGCTCATCATCCCGCTGCCGCGCCGGCACGCCGAGCAGCTCGCGCGCCTCGGCGACGCTGGCGGGGCGGCGGCCGACGTCTTCGGCCATTTCTCGAGCCTTGGCGATCAGCTCGCCGTTGGACTTGCACATCTCGCCGTTCGGCAGGTAGAGGTTGTCCTCGACCCCGGCGCGGACGTTGCCGCCGAGGACCAGCGAGGAGGCGAGCAGCTTCCACTGGTCGCGCGAAATCCCGATCACCTGCCACTGGTTCGGCCCTTCGGGGCCGCCGGGAATCTGGTCGGACATCAGGGTGACGTTGCGCGGGGTCGGGCGGATGCCGCCGGTCACGCCCATCACCAGCGAGATCTGCAGCGGCGGCTCGAGCAGTCCCATGTCGACGAGCGGGTCGAGGTTGGCGACATGGCCGGAGTCGAAGCACTCGTGCTCGGGCTTGATCCCCAGCTCCTTCATCGCCGTGAGGAACTCGATGATGGTGTCGAAGCTGTTCTCGAAAACGGCTTTGAAGACGAAGTCCTTGCGCCGCCGCGAGTACTTCGCATAGTTCATGGAGCTCATGTTGAGCGCGGCGACGTCGGGGCGGCAGGCGCGCAGGTACTCGATCCGCTTCTCAATCGGGACCCCGATCGCCCCGGTCGAGTAGTTGACGATGACGTCACCGACCTCGGCCAGGATCGCCTCGGTGATCGCCTTGAAGTCCTCGACGTCCCAGGAGGGGGTGCCGTCGGGTTTGCGGGCGTGGATGTGGATCTGCGAGGCGCCCTCGTCGACCGCGCGCCGCGCCTCCGCCGCGTACTCCTCCGGCGTATAGGGAATCGCCGGGCACTGGTCGCGGTTGGCGATCACACCGCTGATCGAGCAGCTGATGATCACCGGATCGTCGAAGCTGCTCATACCGGCCTACTCATACAGGCATCACGCCATGTCGTTTCTTCGGCTTCTCGACGCGCTTGTTGCGCGCCATCTTCAGCGCCTTGACGATCGTCGGCCGCGTCTCCCGCGGGTCGATGATGTCGTCGATGACGGCGTTGCCGGCGGCGATGTAGGGGTCGATCTGCTGGCGGACCGCGTTCAGCATCGTCTCCCGCGTCCCCTCCGGGTCGTCGGAGGCCTCGATCATCGAGCGGCCGATGATTTCGACCGCGCCCTCGGCCCCCATCACCGAGATCTCGGCACCGGGCCAGGCGACGATCAGGTCCGGCTCGTAGGCCTTGCCGCACATCACGTAGTAGCCGGCGCCGTAGGCCTTGCGGACGACGACGGTCACCTTCGGCACAGTGGCGCGGCTGACCGCGTAGAGCATCTTCGCCCCGTGGCGGATGATCCCGGCGTGCTCGACTTTCGAGCCGACCATGAAGCCGGGGACGTCCTGGAGGAAGACGAGCGGGATGTTGAAGGCGTCGCAGAGGTTGATGAAGCGGGCGGCCTTGTCGGCCGAGTCGTTGTCGAGGGTGCCGGCCAGCTGCTTGGGCTGGTTGGCGACGATCCCCGCCGGCTGGCCGCCGAAGCGGGCGAAGCAGGTGATCACGTTCTTGGCGAACTTCGGCTTCAGGTCGAACCAGTCGCCGTCGTCGACGATCTCGCGGATCACGTCGTACATGTCGTAGGGCTTCCGCGACGACTCGGGCACGATGTCGAGCAGGACCTCCGACATTCGGTCGTCGGGATCGGTCGTCTCGCGGATCGGTGGCTTCTCCTCGCAGTTGAGCGGGAAGTGCGACAGGTACTCCTTCACCGCCTGGATGCACTCGGCGTCGTCTGAGACCTCGAGGTCGCCGACGCCGGATACGCGGCAGTGAACCCTGGCCCCACCCAGGTCCTCCATCGAGATGTCCTCGCCGGTGACCGCCTTGGTGAGATGGGGCCCGGCCAGCGCCATCGCGCCCTGGCCGACGACCATCGGCACGAAGTCGGAGAGTCCCGGTATGTAGGCGGTGCCGGCGGCGCAGGGGCCGAGCATCGCCGCGATCAGCGGGATGACCCCCGACATCGTCACCTCTTCGCGGAAGAGATGGCCGGAGCCGGCGAACATCGAGCCGGCCGCCTCCTGGATCCGGGCGCCGGCGGAGTCCAGGAGCCAGATGAAGGGCATCCGCTTGGTCAGCGCGAGCTCGCGCAGGCGCGTGACCTTCATCTCGCCGGTCATGCCCATCGAACCGGCCATGACCGTGAAGTCGTAGGCGGCAACGGCGACCAGGCGGCCGTCGACCTTCCCGTACCCGGTGATCACGCCGTCGGCCGGGGCCTCCTTGCCCTCCATGGCCCGCTGCGAGTGG
>JBJMKN010000097.1:0-75125 GCA_045805765.1 Solirubrobacterales bacterium | reverse complement strand
TCAGCCCGAGCGACGGGACCGTGATGCGGTCCGCATCGCCCGTCACCCAGCCGATCCGCGCGGTGCCGGGATGGCGCGTGCTCAGCAGCTCCACGGCGGCACCGGCCTGCGCCGCCGGCACGACCGCGCAGAAGCCGCAGCCCATGTTGAAGACCTCCTGCATCTCCGCGTCCCCGACGTCGGCGAGCTCCTGGATCAGCCCGAACACCGGCGGCACCGGCAGCGGCGCATCGATCTCGAAGCCGACGTCGGCGTGCAGCCGCAGCAGGTTCAGCAGCCCGCCGCCGGTGATGTGCGCGAGCCCGCGCACGTCCACCTCGCTCCGCAGCAGCTCGAGCGCCGCGCGCACGTAGATCACGGTCGGCGCGAGCAGCGCGTCCGCCACGGACGCCCCGCCCAGCGCGGCGGGCCGGTCCTCGAACGCCAGCGCCCCCAGCGCCACCCGCGCCAGCGAGTAGCCGTTCGAGTGCAGGCCGGAGGAGGGCAGGCCGATCAGCGCGTCGCCCGGCGCGCAGGCGGCGCCGGTGACCACGCGGTCCAGCGCCACGGTGCCGAAGCACGCGGCGGTGAGGTCGAACCCGCTCGGCGACGGGTGGCCCTGGATCAGCTCCGGCAGGACCGCGACCTCGCCGCCGGGGATCTCCACCCCCGCCGCCTCGGCGCCGGCCTTGAGGCCCACGCCGATCGCCTCCATCACCTCGGGGTCGACCCGCTCGACCGCCAGGTAGTCGAGCAGCGCGATCGGCTCGGCGCCGACGCAGATGACGTCGTTGACGTTCATCGCCACGCAGTCGATCCCGATCGTGTCGAAGCGGCCGAGCTGCTCGGCGAGGACGAGCTTGGTGCCGACGCCGTCGGTCGAGAGCGCGATCCCCAGCTCCTCGCCGATCTTGATCACGCTCGCGTAATGGCCCGGCAGCGGCACCTGGAGCGAGGGCCGCCCAAGGTCGATCGCCCCCAGCGCCCGGACCAACCCGGCCACGGCCGAATCCGCCGCTCCCTGGTCGACTCCGGCCTTCGCGTAGGCGTCGCTCTCGCTCATTGGCCCGATTCTCTCAGCCGCTCCGGCAGGTCGTCGGGCACCTCGAAGATGTAGGTGCGGCCACGTTGCCGCCGGACGAGGAAGCCCTTGTCGGCCAGCTCTCCCAGGTCGGCACGAGCGGTCTCGTGCGTTACCCGGTTGCTGCGGGCATGGCCACCGAACGTATAGGTGTGATCGGGATGCTTGGCCGCGTGGGTCAGCAGGACCAGCTGCCGGCCGTTGAGGTCGGCGGCATCTTTGAGCATCCTCTTCACTTCGCTTTTCTCAGCAGCCTTCCGTCGCAGGTACTGATGCAGATCCTCGATCGCTTGCTCGATCACTTGGAGCTGATGGATGAGGAAGTAAGTCGTGTCGCCCTCGTCGGTCTCCGTCTCCAGAAAGGCGCGCTCGTACTGAGCCGGGGCTTTGCGGATGAACCGGGAGATCGGGAGGTACTCGGCCAACCAGTAGCCGTGCCTGAGCATCGCCCAGAAGAAGAGGACTCTTGCGGTACGGCCGTTGCCGTCCTCGAAGGGATGGTCGTAGGCAAGCCAGAAGTGCAAGAGGATCGCCCGCACGACCGGGTGAACGAACTGGCCTTCCTCGTCGGTTCCGTTGGCGAAGCGGCAGAGCATCTCCATCCGCTCCGGCAACTGCTCGGCCGGGGGAGGCCGGTGAACCGGCCGCTCGCTGTCGTCTCGGTCGAAGACGGCCACCCGCTCCTCGTCAGGCCGTTGCAGCCGGCCCGCCGCATCCGGGTTCACAAGGGTCCCCTCGGTGACGATCCGATGCAGTTCGAGCACCACTTCAGGCGTCAGGTCGCGTTCGGGATCCTCGCGCATGAATTGGAGCGCCCGGTAGTTGTTGGCGATCATCCGCTCGCCGTGGTCTTTGGGCCGCCGGCCGCTGCGCAGCATCTCCTTAGCGATTCTCCGGGAGGTGGTTGCCCCCTCGAGTTGACTTGAGCGGATCGCCTCCTCCATCAAGGAATTGACCAGAAACCGGCGTTCCGCTTCCTTCTCGGAGGCGACTACCTCCGGCATCGTCACCTCGCCCGCACAGCGCTGATCCACGTAGTGGAGGGGGCGCAGGACGATGTCGGGCAGCGTGAACCCGAAGGGCCGACCGGAGGTGTCGGTCAATCGCAGCTTGCGGCGCTCGTTGGAACGGGCCAGCTTGATCTTCAGCCACCACTGCTGGGAGCTGAGGTCAGCAGGCGGAGGGAGTCGCCGTAGCTTGTCCCAGTGGAGATAGCGATCTCCTTCATTCGGGACCGTCGCGGCGACTGCCGCCTGTACCTCCTCGGGCGCAAGCGTTTTCAGCAGGTCAGGGATCAGCGGGGCATGCGCGACAAACAAGCTATCTCCAAATCAATCCAAATTCACCCAAGATTTGGACTAACAATAGCTGATATTCCAAATCAATCCAAATTCATCCAAGATTTGGATCAAAGCGCAGCTTCCTGAGGACAAGGGCCGCCAACCCCATCCGGTAAGCCGCATACGGCCAGAGCGCGCGGTCACGCTCGACCAGCTCGATCAGGCGCTGGGAGGCGAGGGTGGAGGCGAAGGAGGCGGCGATGCCGAGGGCGAGGCCGCGGCGCAGCTCCGGCGTCGTGCCGCGCCGGGCGAGGCGGGTGCCCTTGAGGGCCGTGGCGCCGACGATGATCGGCAGCGCGATCGTGCGCGAGAGCAGGTTCGCCTGGTCGCGGGAGAAGCGGCGCCAGCGGGCGGCCGCGAGGGTGACGCCGTTGCGGGAGACGCCGGGCGCCAGCGCCGCCGCCTGGGCGACCCCGAGCGCCAGCCCGTCGAGCGGCGTCGCCTCGCCGCGGCCTCGCCGCTGCGGCCGTGTGTCGGCGATCAACATCGCGGCGGCTCCCGCGATCAGGCCGTAGGCCGTCGCCCGCGGCCCACCCAGGTGGCGCTCGATCGGGCGCTCGAGCGTGTAGCCGACGAAGGCCGCCGGTAGGAAGGAGAGGCCGAGCAGCAGCGCCCGCCGACCGTCGAACTGACGCAGCTCCTCGGCGATCAGTCGCCGCTGGCCGATCAGCAGCGCCGCCGCGGCGCCGGTGTGGAGGGCGACCTCGAAGCTCTTGCGCAACTCCGGGTCGATCGCCTCCCAGTCCCAGCCCGCGAGCCAGGGGACGAGGACGATGTGGGCCGAGCTGGAGACCGGCAGCAGCTCCGCCGGCCCCTGGACGAAGCCGAGCGCGACGGCGCGCCGAGCAGGGAGCCCGCTCAAGCCTCGGTGGCGCTCGCCGCTTCAGCCGGGGGACGCCGGCGGCGCTTGATCAGCAGGTAGACGATGCCGGCAACGACGGCGACCACGACCAGGTAGTCGAGGTAGTGGAGGTGGTCGCGCCACTCTTCCCAGTTCTCACCGACGCTCTTGCCGATCAGCGCCAGCATCAGCACCCAGGGGATGCAGCCAGCCAGGGTGTAGGCGGTGAAGCGCCAGAACGGCATTTTGGCCACCCCGGCGGGAAGCGAGATGAAGGTGCGGACGATCGGCAGCATCCGCGAGAAGAAGACGGTCGCGTCGCCGTGGCGGGCGAACCAGTCGTCGGCCCATTTCAGGTGCTTGGGGCTGATGTGGATCAGCTTGTTTTTTTCCAGCAGGTCGATGCGGCCGTAGTAGCCGACCGCGTAGGCGATCCAGGAGCCGACGAGGTTGCCGAGGACGCCGGCGGCGACGACCCCGAACAGGGTCAGCTCGCCGGCGGCGACGCTGGAGCCGGCGAAGAGCATGATCGCCTCGCTGGGGACCGGCAGGCAGGCGGACTCGAGCGTCATCAGGAAGAACACGGCCGGCAGGCCGGCGCTGCTGATGAAGTCGGTTCCCCAGTTGACGATCGGGTCGAGGAAGAAATCAGTCACGCTGGCGGTGACGCTGACAAGGAAGAGTGGTGGCATTCGTGAGGGCGGGATTCTAGGGAGAGGGCGAAGCAGCAACTAAACTGGGGCGCTCATGCGCCGGTTGAACCACCCCGTCTATCGCAACCGGGTTCTACAGGTGGCGGCCGACGCCGTGCTCGTCGCGCTGGCGTATTTCCTCGCCTTCCAGCTCCGCTTCCTCGACCAGCCGCACGGCTGGCCGCACCGCTACGAGGTGCTGTTCGCCCAGTCGGTCGGCTTCGTCGTCGCCGGCAAGCTCGTCGTCTTCGCCGCCTTCGGGCTCTACCAGAAGTGGTGGCGCTACGTAAGCGGCCGCGACTTCATGCTGATCTTCCGCGCCGTCGCCGTCGCCAGCGCCCTGCTGGTCGTCGTCTTCGCCGTCGCCAAGCCCTTCGCGCACACGCTGCCGCGCTCGGTCGAGGTGATCGACTTCATCCTCACCCTGATCCTGATCGCCGGCGCCCGCCTCGCCGTCCGCCTGATCGTCGAACGCCCGAGCCGCGGCGCCCGCCTGCCCAAGCACGAGGTCCTCGTCGTCGGCGCCGGATCCGGCGGCCAGATGGTGGTCCGGGAGCTGCAGCTCAACCCCAACCTTGGCGCCACCGCGATCGGGTTCGTCGACGACGACCCGCGCAAGCGGGGGATGCGGATGCTGGGCCTGAAGGTGCTCGGCTCGACCAAGCAGATCGAGAGGATCCTCGACGAGGCCAACCCCGACGAGGTCGTGATCGCGATCCCCTCGGCGCCGGGGAACCTGCGCGGCCGCATCGTCGCCGCTTGCCGCGACCGCGAGATCGCCGTCCGCACCCTGCCGACCGTCTTCGAGTTGCTGCGCGGCGGCGTCCAGCTCAACAAACAGCTGCGCGAGGTCCGGGTAGAGGACGTCCTCGGCCGCGAGCCGATCGTCCGGGAGCTCGACCGCGTCGGCGCCTACCTGCGCGACCGCATCGTCCTCGTCACCGGCGCCGGCGGCTCGATCGGGTCGGAGCTCTGCCGCCAGATCGCGCAGGTGAAGCCGCGGCTGCTGGTGATGCTCGACCACGCCGAGGACAACCTCTTCCAGATCGATCGGGAGATGGTCGAGGAGCGGCACTTCGCCGGCTGCGAGTCGGTGCTGGCCGACTGCAAGGAGCCGCACCGGATGCTCGAGGTGATGCAGCGCTTCAAGCCCGAGATCGTCTTCCACGCCGCCGCCTACAAGCACGTGCCGCTGATGGAGGCCAACCCGCTGGAGGCGGTCCGCAACAACGCAATCGCGACCCGGGTCACGGCCGAGACTGCGGCGGCCTCGAAAGTCGAGCGCTTCGTCCTCATCTCCACCGACAAGGCAGTCAACCCGCAGACGGTAATGGGGGCCTCGAAGGCGATGGCCGAGTGGATCGTGCAGGCGGCGGGGGAGAAATATCCGCAGACGCGCTTCGCCTCGGTCCGCTTCGGCAACGTCCTCGCCTCCTCCGGCAGCGTCGTCCCGATCTTCCGCAGGCAGATCGAGCGCGGCGGGCCGGTGACCGTCACCCACCCGGAGATGACGCGGTACTTCATGACGATCCCGGAGGCGGTGCAGCTGGTGATCCGCTCCGGCGACATCGGCGCCGGCAAGGGCGAGGTCTTCGTCCTCGACATGGGCGAGCCGGTGAAGATCGTCGACCTCGCCCACAACATGATCAGGCTCGCCGGCTATGAGCCCGAGGAGGACATCGCGGTCGAGTTCACCCAGCCGCGGCCGGGGGAGAAGCTGCACGAGACCCTCTTCTCCGACGGCGAGGACGTGCAGCCGACGGCGGCCCGGCGGATCAACCGGGCGGTGCGGACGAAGGCGATCGACCAGGAGTGGGTCGAGTCGACCCTCAACTCCCTCGAACACCTGGTGATGGCGGGCGACGAGGCCGATCTGGCAGAGCGGGTGGTCGAGCTGATCGCCTCCCCGGGTGGCGACGCTGCGACGGTCGTCCCCAACGAATAGCCTCTCGCAGCCACCTTGGTCCACGCGATCGAACAAATCGGCGCCTTCGCCGGGCTGGCCGCGTTCCTCGGGCTGGCCGTCCTTGCGCTCCTCTCGTTCACCCACGGGCGGGACATCCGCCGCCTGCGCGAGTGGGCCGGCTCGGCGCCCGAGCGCGATGCCGAGCGCAAGGAGCAGACCTCGACGATCGCCGCGCAGCGGGCCGAGGAGCTGCGGGCGCTGGAGGAGGCGCGGACCCAGGAACAGCAGACCGTCTCCAGCCGCGAGGAGCGGCGCCGCCGTCGCGAGGAAGGGCTGCCCGGCCAGAGCCGCGGCGAACGCCTGCGCGGCCGCTTCTCCGGCTTCGGCGAGGCCGCTTCGCGCCCGAGCTCCCTGGTCGCGCTCTTCGTCGTCATCCTCGCGATCGTCGGCGGGGCCGCCTACCTGCTGCTGAGCGGCGACGACGAAGGCAGCAGCAGCAGCAACTCCAAGCAGGCTGCGGCGAAGGTGAAGCCGGGCGAAATCGAAGTGACGGTTCTCAACGGCACCTCGGTCGACGGCCTCGCCGCGATCTACGGCGACAAAGTCGAGGCCAAGGGCTTTGAGCTCGGGGCGATCACCAACAGCAGCGCCAGCTTCGAAGACAGCGTCGTCATGTTCAAGCGCGGGCACAAGACCGAAGCAAGCAAGGTGGCGAAGCAGGTGGGGATCGCGAAGCTGCAGCTGATGAGCGGGGAAATCGAATCCGTCTCGGCCGGCGCCGACGTCGCCTTGATCGTCGGCGAGGACAATGCCGAAGCGGCCGAATGAGCGGCGGGAGCTTCTCTCTCCCGCCGCGGTCGTCTTCGCCCTCCTCGTCCTAGCCACCCTCGCCGCCTTCGCCTACTCGCAGCGGGTCAAGCGCGACCCGCTGGTCCTCGACAAAGTCAGCTTCGTCGGCGCCCCGGTCCTCGAGCCCAAGGACCCCATCCACCCCTTCACGCCGAACGGCGACTGCGTCTATGACCGGGTGCGGATCCGCTTCCGCACGACGATCAGCGACGACGGCACCGTGCAGGTGATCAAGCCCGGCGGCAGGGTCGTCGTCACCCTCGACCGCGGCACCTTCCTTAAGCGCTACTCGTTCCACACCTACTTCTGGGACGGGCGCCAGCGCGGCGGCGGCACCGCGCGGCCCGGCCGCTACAAGCTGCGGGTCAAGCTCGGCAGCGATCGCACGCTGGTGACGCCGGGCGTGATCCGCCTCCACCGCTCGCCGAAGAAGGCGAGGAGCCGGTGCTGAGCGATCTGCTCGCGGGGACGGGCCTCGTCCTCGCCGCCGCCGCGAGCGCCGCCGCGATCCTGCTGCCGCCGGGCCGGCCGCGGGCGCTGCTGATGGTGGCGGCGATGGCGCTCTTCCCGGTCCTGATCCTCGGCGACCAGTGGCACACCGCGCAGATCGTCGACCTCCGCCACGACGAGGGGCGGATCGTCGCCCTGATCGCGCTCGCCGCCGCCGCCGTCGCGGCGCTCGCCTACGCCTTCCGCCGCTGGCCGATCCTGATGCCGCTGGCGATCGTCTTCGCGATCCCGTTCCGGGTGCCGCTGGAGGCCGGGGGGGACACCGCCAACCTGCTCGTCCCCCTCTACCTGGTGATCGCGGCGGCGGTCGTGGCGACGCTGCTGCGGGATTGGTCCGAGCCGCCGCCCGGCCACGCCCCGCGGCCGCTTGCCTGGCTGCTGGCGGCGGTCGTCGTCCTCTACGCGCTGCAGGCGCTCTACTCGGAGGACTTCTCGAAGGGGCTGCAGAACGTCTGCTTCTTCTTCGTCCCCTTCACGATCGCCTACCGGCTCCTGCGCGAGGTTTCCTGGGACGGGCGGCTGCTGAAGTGGGCGCTGGTCGTGATCGGGGTCGAGGCCAGCGCCTTCGTCCTCGTCGGCAGCGTCGAGTACCTCGCCCAGAGCCTGTTTTGGAACGACCAAATCATCAGGTCCAACGAATTCCACACCTACTTCCGCGTCAACTCGGTCTTCTGGGATCCGAACGTCTACGGGCGCTACCTGGCCTTGGTGACGACGATCGCCACCGCGGCGATGCTCTGGGCGCGGACGCGGGAGGCCTTCTGGCTCCTCACCGGGCTGATCGCCGTCCTCTGGATCGGCCTCGTCCCGACCTTCTCGCAGTCGAGCTTCCTCGCCCTCCTCGCCGGGCTGGCCGTACTCGCGGCGATCCGCTGGAGCCCGAAGTGGACGCTCGTCGCCGTCGGCGCCGGCCTCGTCGGCGCGATTCTCGTCGTCCTCTTCGTCGGCGGCTCCGGAAAGCTCACCTGGGACCGCTTCAACGTCGACCTCAGCGGCCGCGGCAGCCTCGTCTCCGGCGGTGTGGATCTCTTCGCCGAAAAGCCGGCCCAGGGATATGGGTCGGGCTCGTTCCAGGCGGCCTACCGTGACCATCGCGAGAACGAAGACGCCCCGGTAACTGTCAGCCATACCGAGCCGGTGACGGTTGCGGCCGAGCAGGGAGTGGTCGGTCTAGTCGCCTACTTCGCCCTGATCTTCGTTGCGCTCGGCACCCTCGGGCGCGGTCTTTGGGCGGGGCGGCGACCGGACCTCGCCGCCCGCGCCGCGGTGCTGGCCGCCTTCGTCGCCCTCCTCGTCCACACCCTCGCCTACGCCGGGTTCTTCGAGGATCCGATCACTTGGGTGCTGCTGGCGATCGGGGCTTCCCTAGCTCATGCGGAGTTGGGGGATGACCCCGTAATCCGCCGCCCCGCGTAGGGTCAGCGCATGTCGGGATACCTGCGCCGGCTGGCGACGACCGGTGCCGCCTACACGGCGGCGAGCATCCTCAGCAAGGTCATCGCGGTCGCGCTGCTGCCGCTCTACACGCGCCACCTGACCCTTGCGGACTACGGGGTCGCCGAGGTCCTCTTCGCGGCTGTCGTCTTCGCCAGCATCGTCGTCCGCCTCGGGCTGATCGAGGCGATCCTGCGCTTCTACTACCAGGAGGACGAGGACCCGGCCCGCGTCGTCGCCGGCAGCTTCGCCGGCCTCTTCTGGCTCTCGACGCTCGCCGCCCTAATCGCCCTCCCGTTCGCCGGCCCGCTCTCGGAGCTGCTGCTCGACGAATCGGCGCCGGAGCTGATGCGGATCGCAATCGGCGGCCTCTGGGTGCTGACGATGTGGGAGTTCATGCTGACCCTGTTCCGGCTCGAAGAGCGGGCGCGGGCCTTCTTCTTGACGACGATCCTCAACGTCCTCGCCGCGATCGCGCTCACGGTCGTCCTCGTCGTCGGCCTCGACGAGGGCGCCCGCGGCCTCCTGCTCGGCAGCTACGCGACCGGCGCCGCCTTCGTCCTCGCCCTGATCGTCCTGCAGTGGCGCCACCTCTCGCTGCGGATCGACCGGCCGCTGCTGCGCCGCCTCTTCCGCTTCGGCCTGCCGACGATGCCGGCCGAGGTCTCCCTCTACGCGCTCAACTTCGTCGACCGGCTGATCATCCTCCGCTCGGTCGGCGCCGCCGAGGCCGGCCTCTACTCGCTCGCGGTCAAGTTCGCGCAGGCGGTGAACGTCCTCGTCCGCGGCTTCCAGCTCGCCTGGCCGCCGCTCGCCTACTCCGTCCGCGACGACGATGAGGCTCGCCGCCTCTACGCAACCGTGGTCACCCTCTTCGTCGCCGCCTGCGCCTTCGTCGTCACCGGGATGTGGCTGTTCTCGCGCTGGATCGTGCGCGCCCTCGCGGCGCCGAAGTTCTTCGACTCCTGGGAAGCGATCGGCCTCGTCTCCACCGCCGTCACCCTCTACGCGCTCTACCTCGTCCTCGTCGTCATCCTCGGCCGCACCGGCCGGACGGAGCTAAACCTCCCAGCCGCGGTCGGCGCCCTCGTCGCCAACGTCGCCCTCAACCTGGCGCTGGTGCCCTCGATGGGAATCGTCGGCGCCGGCCTCGCCCTCGTCGCCTCCTACATGGTCGTGCTGGGGCTGATGTACGCCTTCACGCAGCGCCTCTTCCCGGTCCCGTACGAGTGGGGCCGGCTGCTGCGGGTGACGCTGACGGTGGCGGCGCTGGTCGGCGCCGCCGAGCTGCTGACGCCGACCGAGGGAGCGCTCGGCCTCCTCCTCCGCGCCGCCCTCTTCGCCGCCTACCCGCTGGTCCTCTGGCTCAGCGGCTTCTTCAGCGCCGAAGAGCGCGAGTGGATCGAGCGCCTGCGCCACCCTCGCGAGGTGATGGCAAGCTTCGCGGCGCTGCGCGCCCAGCCGGCTGCGGTGGACGGGCGGATTCCGGAGACCTACGAGGTAGAGCGAATGGACGAGGACCTACGGAACTAGGCGGCTCGGTCGCGGAGCGATTCACCGCGACCCGGAAGGAGCGCCTGGCGGGCGTGGGCCCACATGATCCGGGGGGAGCGGTTCGGGAGGACCGTCGCGGCGAGGGCGCGGAGGGCGTAGGTCCAGGCGGTGAGTAGGCGGACCGTCATCGCGGCGAGAGCGCCGTGGTGCTTTCGCATGTAGAGGTCGCGGTTGCGGTGGAATTCGACGATCCGGGGCAGGCCCCTGGCGAGGTCGGTCGAGAGCTGGTCGTGATGGGCGGCCTGCGCGCCGGGCACGTAGAGGGAATGCCAGCCCGCCTCGGCGAGGCGCTTGGCGAAGTCGCACTCGTCGTAGTAGACGAAGAACGCGGGGTCCATGTAGCCGACCGCGGCGGCCGCCTCGCGGCGGACCATCAGCGCGCTCGACTGCGCCCAGTCGACCCGCCGGGCCTCGTCGCCGACGCTCTGGACGGTGAAGCGGCGGTGGAGGAAGAGGGCGCCGATCGCCGCCGTGCCGACCCCGGGAAAGCGCCAGGCGCAGGGGACGGGATCGCCGGCCGAGTCGAGGAGCTGCGCGGTTGCGGCCGCCGCTTTCGGGTCCGCGTCGAGGGCCGCGATCAGCGCCGCCGTCGCGCCCGGACGCAGTTCGGAGTCCTCGTTCAGCAGCAGGCAGTACTTCCCCTCCGCTTCGCGCATCAGCGTCGAGTCGTTCTCGGCCTTGCCGGTCCGCCGCTCGAGCGCGACCAGCCGGATCTCGCCGCCGAGCGCCCGCACCGCCTCGGCCGAGCCGTCGTCGGAGGCGTTGTCGAGGACGAGGATCTCGCGCTCGACCCCGGCGGGGTGGGTGCGCTCGATCGCGGCCAGGCAGGCGAGCAGGTACTCGCGGCCGTTGGTGTTCACGACGCAGTAGGAGAGCGTGGGTGGCAAGGGGGTCACGATAATCCCGCTTTCTCATGAAGGTCCAACTCGTCGACCCCTCGGCGTTCACGCCGCCCTACGACCGCGCCCTCGCGGCCGCCCTCGCGCGCGCCGGCGCCGAGGTCGAGCTGCTGACCAGCCGCTTCCTCCACGGGCCGGTGCCGGCGGCCGACGGCTACCGGGTCGAGGAGCGCTTCTACCGCCGCTCCGCCGCCCGCGGGCTCGATGCCCGGGCGCGTCTTCCGTTCAAGGCCGCCGAGCACGTTCCGGACATGCTCCGGCTCCGCCGCGCCCTCGACGCCGACGTCGTCCACTACCAGTGGCTGACGATCCCCTCGCTCGACGCCCACCTGCTGCCACCGCGGCGCCCGCGGGCCCTCACCGCCCACTACATCCTGCCGCCGCAGCCGAGCCGCCGGCAACTGCGGTCGGCCCGCCGCGTCTTCGGGGCGATGGACGCCGTCGTCGCCCACTCCGAGCACAGCGCGGCGCGGCTGCGGGACGAGGTCGGGCTGGAGCGGGACAAGATCCGCGTCATCCCCCACGGCGCCTTCGACTATCTGACCGAGCTGCCGCAGGAGAAGCCGCTGCCGCCGGAGCTCGAGGGCGCTGAGGGCCCGGTGATCCTCTGCTTCGGCCTGATCCGTCCGTATAAGGGGATCGAGAACCTCGTCGAGGCCTACGGCCGCTTCGCCGGCAATGGGTCGAGCGGAGCCGAGCTCTGGATCGTCGGCAACCCGCGCATGGACGTCGAGCCGCTGCGCCGGCAGGCCGCCGCGGCGGGCGGCCGCGTCCGCTTCGTCACCCGCTTCGTCGACGAGGCCGAGATCCCGGCGATCTTCCGCCGCGCCGACCTCGTCGCCCTTCCGTACCTCGACGCCGAGCACTCCGGCGTTCTCTACATGGGCCTCGCCTTTGGCAAGCCACTCGTCCTCAGCGCCGTCGGCGGCTTCCCGGAGGTGGCGGAGGCGGGAGCCGCGCGTCTGGTGCCACCGGGGGACATCGCAGCCCTCGCCGCGGCGATCGAGGATCTCGTCGCCGACGAAGCCGCCCGCGCCGAGCTCGCCGCCGCCGCGACCCGCGCCGCCGCCGGCCCGTACTCCTGGGAGGAGTCCGCCCGCCTCCACCTCGACCTCTACCGCGAACTAATCGCGGAGCAAGGCGAAGCGAGGGAAAGGCGATGAACACCGTCGCAGCGATCCTCTTCTGGCTCAGCGCCGGCGCCCTCGTCTACACGCACCTCGGCTACCCCCTCGCCCTCTGGACCCTCACCCGCCTGGGTCGTTTCCACGCTTCTCCCCATCCCAGTGTGGAAAAAGGTGGAAACGACGCGGCGGGGGAGGGGCTGCCGACGGTTTCGCTGATCGTCCCGGCCTACGACGAGGAGGAGGTGATCGCGGCGAAGGTCGCCAACGCGCTCGCGCTCGACTACCCGCGTGAGCGGCTGCAGGTGATCGTCGCCTCCGACGGCTCCTCCGACGCCACCGCCGAGCGCGCCCGCACTGCCGGCGCCGACCTCGTCCTCGAGCTGCCGCCCGGCGGCAAGGTCGCCGCGCTCAACGCCGCCGCCGAGCAGGCGACGGGGGAGATTCTCGCCTTCTCCGACGCCAACAGCAGCTGGGCGCCGGACGCGCTACGCCGGCTCATCGATCCCTTCGAGGATCCGAAGGTTGGTTACGTCTGCGGCCAGGTCCGCTTCCTCGACCCCGGCGGCAACAACCTCGAGGGCGCCTACTGGCGCTACGAGATGGCGGTGCGGGAGATGGAGTCCTCCCTCGCCGGCGTCACCGCCGGCAACGGCGCGATCTACGCCGTGCGCCGCGAGGCCTACCTCCCGCTCGCCCCCTCGGGCAGCCACGACCTCAGCTTCCCCTTCGCCTTCGCCAAGCGCGGCCTCCGCTCGCTCTACGCGCCCGCCGCCCGCGCCGAGGAGAAGATGGTCCCGACGGTCGAGGGCGAGTTCGCCCGCAAACGGCGGATGATGGTCGGCCTCTGGGACATCGTCGTCGGCGAGGGGATGCTCTCGCCGCGCGGCTACCCGCCCCTCTTCGCCTTCGAGATCCTCTCCCACCGGGTCCTCCGCTACCTCAGCCCGTTGCTGCACCTCGTCGCCCTCGTCGCCAACGCCTTCCTCCTCGGCGACGGCTGGCTCTACGTCCTCACCTTCGCCCTGCAGCTGGGCCTGCTCGCCGCCGCGCTCCTCGGTCGCGTCCTCCCGTTCGCGCCCTTCCGGATCGCCCGCTACTACGTCCTCACCACCACCTCGATCGCCGCCGGCCTCTGGGACCGCTTCCGCCACGGCGCCGGAGGCCGCTGGGAGAAGGCCGAGGGAACTCGCTGATGCCGCGCGCCGTCGACATCCTCATCGCCGCCCTCGCTCTGGCGATCCTCTCGCCGATCCTCCTGATCGCGGCGATCGCGATCAAGCTGAGCAGCCGCGGCCCCGTCGTCTACCGGCAGCGCCGGGTCGGGCTCGGCGGCCGCGAGTTCGAGATGTGGAAGCTGCGGACGATGGTCGAGGGATCCGACCCCGTCGGGGTCGGCAAGGTCGTCTACCGGGACGACCCGCGCGTCACCGCGCCGGGTCGAATCCTCCGCCGCACTTCCCTCGACGAGATCCCCAACCTCGTCAACGTGCTGCGCGGTGAGATGGCGATCGTCGGCCCGCGCCCGACGATCAAGGCCCAGGTCGACGACTACACGCCGCAGCAGAAACGCCGCCATGAGGTGCTGCCCGGGATCACCGGCTGGGCCCAGGTCCAGGGCCGCGCCGGCATCCCCTGGGAGGAGAGGATCGAGCTGGACGTCTGGTACGTCGAGCACCGCAGCGCCGCCCTCGACGCCCGCATCCTCGCCAGGACCCTCTGGCTGGTGCTCACCGGCCAGGGCTTGGCCCCTGACTGAGCCGGGATAGGGTTTCGGCGTGAACGCCGACCGCCCCGCCGTCCACCTGCGCCCGTTCGAGGAGAGCGACGCGCCCGCCGTCCACCGCTGGTTCAACAACCCGGCGGCGATCGCCTCGCTGATGGAGCAGCGGGAGGGCTTCTCGCTCGAGGAAGCCGAAGGCTGGGCGCGGCGGGCGATGGACGACTCCGGCGAGGACCGCAAGTTCGCGATCGAGGTCGAGGGCTACGACGAGCCGGTCGGCTTCACCGCCCTCTACGGGCTCTTCCGCCAGACCGCGCCGGAGCTTGGCGCCCTGATCGGCGACGACGTCCGCGGCAAGGGCGTCGGCCGGCGGGCCGAGGCGCTGACGATCGCCAAGGCCTTCGACGAGTACGGCGCCCACCGCGTCTACGGCCGCATCCCTGCCCGTAACGAGGTCGCGAAGAAGACCGTCGCCGGACTCGGCTGGAAGCACGAGGGGACGATGCGCGCCCACCTCGCCCGCAAGGACGGCCCGCTCGACGATTGCGAGGTCTGGGGGGTCCTCCCGGACGAGTTCCGCGCCGCCGCCGCGGGCCTGCTCAAGTGACCGAGGCTCGAGCCGAACTGATCGAGGACGGCGGGACGGCTGCGGCCGACGATCAGTTCTTCCGCTCCCGTCCCTTCCTCGAAGCCGAGGGGGTCACCCATTCGCTGCGCATCAAGAGCCACGAGGGCGAGCTGGTCGGCCCCCTGATCGTCCGCGACATCCCCGGCACCGGCGCCCGCGACGCCACCTCCCCCTACGGATACCCAGGTCTTCATTCGTCTGTTCCTTTTCGGCCGATAGCAACGAAAAGGAACAGACGGATGGCGATCGATCCCTCCTTGATCGACTGGAGCGACACCGGCCTCGTCGCCGTCTTCATCCGCCACGCTCTCGGCCCCTCGCCGCTCGCGAAGGCGACCGAGCGCAACGTCGTCCAGATCGCCGACCCGGGGCTGCCGCCGAAGAGCCGCCCCAGCGACCGCCGGCAGGTGCGCCGCAACCTCGAGGCGGGGTACGAGGTGGACCTGGTCCCTGGCGACGCCGCCACCCCCGAGCAGCGGGCCGGCTTCCTCAGCGTCTACGAGCAGACGATGCGCCGAACCGCCGCTGCCGAGCACTATTTCTTCAGCCCCGACTACTTCGCCCGGATCCTCCAGGCGCCTCGCACCTGGCTCGCTCTCGCCACGGCCCCCGGCGGCACCCTCGCCGCCGCCTCGATCGCGACCGTCAGCGACGGCTACCTCCACTACTACCTCAGCGGCAGCGCCGACTCGCATCTGCGGGACTCGCCGATGAAGAACGTCGTCTCCCGCCTCGCCGAGCACGCCGCCGAGATCGGCCTCCCGCTCAACCTCGGCGGTGGCATCGCCCCGGGCGACGCGCTCGAGGAGTTCAAGCGCGGCTTCGCCAACCGCCAACTCACCTGGCTCACCTCGGAGCTGGTCTGCGACCCTGCCGCCTACGAGCGGCTCAGCCGCGGCCGTGACGCCGCCGGCTACTTCCCCGCCTACCGCGCCTAGGCGGCAGGCGCCCGCTCAGCCTTCGTCGGGTTCGGCCGGCGTCGGGCCGTCGAATTTGAAGGCGAAGACCGGCTCGCCGCCGTATTTGCCCCAGGTTTCCTTGCCGAAGGCGCGGATGGCGTCGAGCGTCGTCGCTCCTTTGTACTGGCGGCAGGTGAGCAGGTTGGTCCAGGTGGCGGCGGCGACGTCGAAGGCGATTTCGTCGTTGGGGAAGAGCAGGGAAGCGCCGTACATCGTGTCGTAGAGCCCCTTCAGTTCCAGCTGGGCCTGCTCGGGAAGGTCGGGCGAGTACTCGATCGCCATCCGGCCGTGCTCGAGCGAGTGAACGACGTCGAGCTGTTTCGCCGGTTCCGAGTAAGCGCCGTCGGCCTGCTGGTAGGGCGGTTCGACGTGGTTGCCCGAGGTCGGAGGGCTGGTCTTGTAGTTGGGTTCGGCGGAGCCTTTGGGCAGGTGGGTGTGGCCCTCGTCCGGCAGTTTCAGCCGCAGTTCGCATCCCGCCTTCTGGGCGGCGACCTTGAGGTCGGTCTGCTTCGGCTTCGGCGGGATGATCCCCGCCCGCTCGTCCGGCTGCACGCCGTTGGTGTTGCCGATCGTTTCGTCGAGGTTGATGTGGGCGCCACCGTCATCGGTGTTGCCACCGGCGCTGCTGCTGTCGTCACCGCCGCTGACGAGGACGAAGACGACGACGGCGATCGCGATGACCAGGGTGGAGACGACGGCGTAGGCGATCAGCATCCGGTTACGCCCGGACTTGCCTTCGCTTTCTTCCGCCGCGATCCGCTCTTCCCGCAGCCGCTCTCTTTCGCGCTCGCCCTTGCCCATGGCGCAATAGATTAATCCGCTCGCTCCAGTTCGGCGGCGTCACCCCGCACCCGCTCCCAGGGCCGCGAAGCTTTCAGCGCCGCCAGGACCGCTCGCGTCGCCGGCGCCCGGTTGAGCGCGTAGAACTGAATTCCCGGAGCTCCCGCGATCAGAAGCTCTGCGCACTGCTGCGCCGCGTAGGCGATGCCAAGCTCGAACTCCCGCTCCGGATCACCCCCCGCAGCCTCGAACGCCGCCTCCAGGGCGGGCGGAATCGTCGCGTCGCAGAGGTCGCAGATCCGCTTCGTCTGCGCGAAGCTGGCGACCGGGATGACGCCGGGGATGATCGGCACCTCGATCCCCTGCGCTCGCGCGGCGCGGACGAAATCGAAGTAGACCTGGTTGTCGAAGAAGAGCTGGGTGATCAGGAAGCCGGCGCCGGAGTCGACCTTGGTCTTCAGGTAGCGGAGGTCGGCCTCGAGGTCGGGCGCCTCCGGGTGGACCTCGGGGAAGCAGGCGCCGCCGATGCCGAAGCTCCAGCCGGCGGAGATGAACGCCGCCAGCTCGGCGGCGCTGCCGAGGCCGCCCTCGGGCTGGACGAAGTCCCCCTGACCGCGCGGGGGGTCGCCGCGGAGGGCGAAGACGTTCTCGATTCCCGCCGCCTCGATCTGGTCGAGGGTCGCGGCGAGGCCATCGGTCGTCTCGCCGACGCAGCTGAGGTGGGCCATCGTCTCGAACCCGATCTCGTCCTTCAGCGCCCGGGCGATCTCCACCGTCCCGTCCCGGGTCGAGCCGCCGGCGCCATAGGTGACGGAGACGAAGTCGAGATCCAGCTTGCGCAGCTCCCGCGCCGTCTCGTACAGCTGCTCGGTCGCCTCCGCCGTCTTCGGCGGGAAGAACTCGACCGAGAAGGTCGGCCGGCGCTCAGAGATGATTTCGTCAATCCGCACCCGGGGAGGGTAGCTCCACCTGCGCCGGCCCGCCCGCTCCCGTTCTCCCTGTGGGACGATCCCGCGCATGAGCGAGGTGCGCTACGAGCGCCAGGGCGCCGCGGCCGTGCTGACGATCGACCGCCCGCAGCGCCGGAACGCCGTCGACGCCGCAACCGCGGCCGCTCTGCGCCGCGGCCTGGAGGAGTTCGAGGCCGACGACTCGGCCCGCGTCCTCATCCTCACCGGGGCCGGCGGCGAGGCCTTCTGCGCCGGCGCCGACCTCAAGGCCCTCGACCTTGACGTCGACCACCCGGGCGGCCCGATGGGGTTCACGCGCCTCACCCCCAGCAAGCCGGCGATCGCGGCGATCGACGGCTGGTGCCTGGCCGGAGGGCTGGAGCTGGCGCTCTGGTGCGACCTGCGGATCGCGACGCCGCGCTCTGTCTTCGGCTGCTTCGAGCGACGCTGGGGGGTGCCCTTGATCGACGGCGGGACCCAGCGGCTGCCGCGGGTGGTCGGCCTCGGCCGCGCCCTGGAGATGATCCTCAGCGGCAGGCCGGTCGAGGTCGAGGAGGCCCACCGGATCGGCCTCGTCAACGAGATCGCCGACGCCGGCTGCCATCTCGAGCGGGCGCTGGAGTGGGCGGAGCGGCTTGCCTCCTTTCCGCAGGAGACGATGCTCCGCGACCGCCAGGCGGCGATCGAAGGGGGCGGCCTGCCGCTCGCCGACGGGCTCGCGCTCGAGCACCGCCTCGGCCGCGAAGTGCTCGAGGCCGCAGCACGGGGAGCGGCCCGCTTTGCCGGCGGCGAGGGGCGGCAGGGGAAGGGCGTTTAGCCAGGCGTCAGCGAAGCTCGCCGCGCATCTCGGCCGCCGCCTCGTCGGCCCCGAAGTAAGGCAGCACGGCGAGATACATCAACTCCGGGAGGAGGCGCTTGAACTCGCCTTGGCCGGCCGAGAGCCGCGCGTGGAGGACGGCGAGGATGCCGGCGACGACCGCCTCGGCCGAGATCGCCGGGGCCGGGTCCTCGCTTTCCTCCCGCGCGAGGTCGATCAGCTGGGCCGCTCGCTCCATCGCCTCTGTTCGCTTTCCGACCGCCCTCGGCCCGGCGGCGTGGACCTCGACCAGCAGTGCCCGGCCGGTATCGGGATCCTCGTCGAGGAAGTCCAGGAAGCCAGCCAGGGCGCCGCGCAGCTGCTGCCGCCAGCCGGAGCTGCCGGTCGCCGCCTCCCGCATCCTCAGCTCGACCCAGGCAGACCCGGCGTCCAGCGCCTGCAGGTAGCAATCTTCCTTGTCGGCGAAGCTGTCGTAGAACGCCTGCCGGTAGAGGCCCGCGGCGTCGATGGCGTCCTGCACCGTGGTCCTCTCGTACCCTTGTCTGCCTACTGATTGGAGCATCCCCTGAAGGATGCGCTGCCTTTTTCCGGTCAAAGTCCCCGCCCGGTTCGATTTGAGTGGCAAAACAGATTGTCTGCCTTTCGGTACCTAAACGGTATCCGTTCAGGGGGCCTGACCTCCCGGCGAGCCGACTTCGGTACTGTTCCGTTCGTGGGATCCAACTCAACAAGGCGTCCACTTCCTGGCCGGCAGCAGCTCTCGCGGGAGTTCATCGCCCAGCACCAACGCGCCCGGATCATCGCCGCGCTCGCCGCGGAGACCGCCGAGCAGGGCTACCGCGCAGTCACCGTGGCCGACATCGTGAGGAGGGCCGGGATCGCCCGGAACACCTTCTACGAAAACTTCAGCTCCAAGGAGGAGTGCTTCCTCGCAACCCAGGAGTTCGCTATGTCAGCGGCTTTGGAGCAGGTCGTCGCCGCGGCGGGGTCGCTCGAGAGCTGGCCTCTGCGGGTTCGCGCCGGCCTCCAGGCCTTCCTCGCCTACGTGGCCGCGGAGCCGGCGCTCGCCCGCACCTGCATGGTCGAGGCTCTATCCGCCGGCCCCGACGCGGTCAGGTACTACGAGGAGTCCCAGCAGGCGTTCGTCTCCCTCTTCAAACTTGGACGGGATGTCTCTCCTCACGGGGCGGATCTGCCGGAGACCTTGGAGGAAGCGATCATCGGCGGCGTCTTCTGGATCCTCTACCAGCGGCTTACAGCCTCACAGTCGGAGGCGATCCCGGAGTTGCTGCCGCAGTTGGTCGAGTTCGCCCTCAACCCATACCTCGGCCCGGAGGCGGCGGACGAGGTTGCTACCAGCGCTTCCACCGCCGGCGTCGAGGCGACGTCGGCCGGGTAGAGGCCTTTAAAGAAACTGGCTCGTCAGCCAGTTGAAGCCAAACCCGTCCAGATCGGTATCTTCGATTCTCTTGAGAGATTCATCAAACCAATCAGTCGAGTCTCCCGAGTACCCGCCCGAGCTCGCACGGCTGCCTCCGGGCCGCCACGGGCTGCCACGGGAGTTCGTCGCCCACAATCAGCGCGAGCGCCTGATCGCCGGGCTGGCGGAGGCCGTCGCGGAAAACGGCTACGCGGGGACGACGATCGCGCACATCACCCGCCACGCTGCGGTCTCGCGCCGCACCTTCTACGAGCACTTCGCCAGCAAGGACGAGTGCTTCGTCGCCGCCTACGACACCGTCATGGACGAGCTGCGCAAGCGGGTGGGGGATGCCTTCGATCAGGAGGAAGAGTGGCCGCAGGCAATCCGTGCCGGGATCGCGGCGATGCTCGAGTTCCTCACCGCCGAGCCGCACCTCGCCCGCCTCAGCATGGTCGAGGCGCTGGTCGCCGGCCCGGTCGTGGTCGAGCGCTACGACTCCGCGATTCAGAGCCTCGTGCCGTATTTCCAGGCCGGGCGGGAGGGCCGCTCGAAGGAGATCCTCGCCGGCCTCTCGCCGACGACGGAGGAGGCGCTGGTCGGCGGGATGGTCTCGCTGATCTCACGGCGGATCTTCGCCGACCGCACAGACGAGCTCCAGGCCCTGCTGCCGGACCTAGTCGAGTTCACGCTCACGCCTTACCTCGGCAGCGCCAAAGCCGCAGCAGTCGCCCGCGGCTGAGCCGCCCCTAGCCGAGGCCCGAGAACTTGTAGTTGCCTCTATGGAGTTACCATCCCGGTGGTACGAACATACGTTCGTATGGAGATCGCCTGCGTCATCGACGAACGAGTGGCGACTCCGCCGCGCCCGGATCGTGCCGGGGGGCTTCGGTCCGGGCGCGCCGATCTTCCCGACCCGGTCGAAGCCGCCGAGCTGAGCGAGGAGATGGTGGGGACGCTGGAGTCGCTCGGCGCCGCGGTCGAGTCGGAGCGGCCGGGGGAGGCGTTCTTCTCCCTCGACGGTCTCCGCGGCCTCTACGGCGGCTCTTCCGCCGGGGTCTTGGTGGCGGCGCGGAGGGCGGTCGGCGAGGGCAAGGCGCTCGCCGCCGGCCGGACCCGCTTCGCCGCCTTCCTCGCCGCCGCCGACTGGCCGCGGCCGGTCCCGGCGGCGGCGCTGGCGCCGCGGCTGCGCTGCTCGGAGCGCGAGGCGGAGGAGCTGGTCGACGCCCTGTGCTGCCTCGGCATCGAGACCCTCGAGGCCTTCGCTCGCCTCTCCCCGGATCAGGTTGCCGACCGCTTCGGGCCGCTCGGCGCCGAAGCGCTGCGCCTCTGCCACGGCGAGGAAGAGCCGCTGCGCCCGCGCGTTCCCCACGAGGAGCTCGCCGAGGAGATCGAGCTGCCGGAAGGGATCGCCGGCCGCCAGCTCGACCGCGCGCTCGAGCTGCTCGTCGACCGGCTGCTGGCGGTGCCGCAGCGCAAGGGGCGGAGCCTGCTCGGCCTGCGGCTCGGCGCCCGCCTTGCCGCCGGCGGCAGCTGGAGCGTCGAGCAGGGCCTCGGCAGGCCCAGCGCCTCGCCGAAGGTGCTGCGGGGCGTCCTCGCCCCCCGCCTCGAGGAGCTCCCCGGCCCGGCGACGTCGCTGCGGCTGCGGGCGGTCGGCCTCGGCCCGCCCGCCCGCGACCAGCTCGAGCTCTCAGTCGGCGGCAGCGAGCCGCGGCGCCGCCGCCTCGGCGCCGCGGTGCGGGAGGTGCGGGCGGTGCAGGGGGCAGAGGCGCTGCTGAAGATCCTCCCCGTCGACAGCGCCTCTCGGGTGCCGGAGCGCTGGGCGATGCTGACCCCCTACCCGGAGCTCTGATGCCCGGCCTTCGCCGTCTCTACGCCCCCCAGCGGGTGGCGGTCCGAACCGACCCCCGCGGCGCCCCGACAACGGTCGAGGGGGAGACAGTCGACGCCGTCCGCGAGGAGTGGCTGGTGGAGGACCGCTGGTGGACGCCGAAGCCGCTGCGCCGCCACTACTTCGAGCTGGCCCTGCGCGACGGCCGCGCCCTCACCGTCTTCCGCACCGACCGCGCCCAGCGCTGGTACCGGCAGCGGGCCTGAGGCTGGGGCTGGTTAGCGATGTACGTCGAGCTGCACGCGCACTCCGCCTTCTCCTTCCTCGACGGCGCCTCGACGCCGATGGAGCTGGCCGCCGCCGCGGCCGCGCAGGGGTACCCCGCCTTCGCCCTCACCGACCACGACGGGGTCTGGGGCTCAATGGAGTTCGCCCACGCGTGCAAGGGGCTCGGTGTCCGCCCGATCACCGGCGCCGAGCTGACGCTCCAGGGCGGCGGCCACATCACCCTGCTGGCCGAAGACGAGAGCGGCTACCGCAACCTCTGCCGGTTGCTGACTGCGGCCCACTCGCATACGCGGGACAACACGGGGCGGACTTCGATGCAAGCGTGGGCGACGCTCGAGCAGGTGGAGGAGCATGCGGAGGGGTTGGTCTGTCTCTCGGGGTGTGCGCGGGACGGGGCCATTGCCGGGGCCTTCGAACGGGGAGACACCGCCGGTGGGGAGAAGCTGGCCCGTCGCCTCCTCGCCGCCTTCGGCCGCGATCGCTTCCGGGTCGAGCTGCAGCGGCCCTACTGGCGCCGCGACCGCGCCCGCAACCGCTGGCTGGCGCTGCTCGCCGAGCGGCTCGAGGTTCCCTGCGTCGCCACCGGCAACGTCCACGCCCACGACCGCCGCCGGGCGCCGCTGCAGGACGCGCTGGTCGCGATCGGACGCTGCGAGACGCTGGAGGAGTCAGAGCCCTTCCGCCGCGGCAACTCCACCTCGGCCCTCACCTCGCCGGGGGCGATGGCCGCCCGCTTCGCCGAATACCCCGAGGCGGTCGCCGAGACCGAGCGCCTCGCCGAGCGCCTGCGCTTCGACCTCACCGAGCAGCTCGGCTACCGCTACCCCGGCAGCGAGGACGCCGGCGCCGACGCCGAGCTCGCCCGCGTCTGCAACCACCACCTCGGCGAGCGCTACGCCGGCAGCGCCCGCCTGCTGGAGGCGCAGTGGCGGCTGGAGGAGGAGCTGGCGACGATCCGCAAGCTCGGCCTCTCCGGCTTCTTCCTCCTCCACCGCGACCTGCTGGAGCTGGCGCGCGAGGTCGCCGCCGAGGTGCGCGGCCCGGAGTCGGCGCGCCAGGTGCTGCCGCCGGGGCGGGGCCGCGGCTCCAGCGTCAGCTCGATCGTCTGCTACCTGACCGGCCTCTCCCACGTCGACCCGGTCGAGGCCGACCTCTTCTCCGGCCGCTTCCTCAACGAGGAAGCGACCTCGATGCCGGACATCGACCTCGACTTCCCCCGGGACATCCGCGAGGTCCTGATCCCGCGCGCGCACGACCGCTACGGACGCGACCGCTCCGCCCTCGTCGCCGCCTTCCCCACCTATCGGCCGAAGGGCGCCGTCCGCGACCTCGGCAAGGCGCTGGGGCTGCCGCCGGCGGAGATCGACCGGGTGGCGAAGACGGCCAACTTCTACGGCGACGCGGGGGAGATCGAGCGGGACCTGGTCGCGGCGCTGGGGCCGGAGCGGGCGAAGGAGCCGCGCTGGCGGACGCTGCTGGGGCTCGCCGGCGAGATCATGGGGCTGCCGCGCCACTCCTCCCAGCACCCGGGCGGGATGGTGATCTCGACCCGGCCGCTCGTCGACATCTGCCCGGTCGTGCCGGCGGCGATGGCGGGGCGGCAGACGGTTCAGTGGGACAAGGACTCCTGCGCCGACGCCGGCTTCCTCAAGATCGACCTGCTCGGGCTGGGGATGCTCTCGGCGGTCGAGCGCTGCGTCGAGGAGATCGGCCGCGCCCGCGGCGAGCGGCTCGACCTCTCGCGGATCCCGCTTGACGACCCCGAGACCTTCGAATCGATCCGCGCCGCCGACACCACCGGCGTCTTCCAGATCGAGAGCCGGGCGCAGATGGGGATGCTGCCGCGGACCCAGCCGCGCGACCTCGACGACGTCATCGTCCAGGTGGCGCTGGTGCGGCCGGGCCCGATCCAGGGCGGCGCCATCCACCCTTATATAGAGCGCCGCCGGCTGCGCCGCGAAAACCCCGACTACGAGATCCCCTACGAGCACCCGCTGCTGGAGCCGGTGCTGGAGGAGACGCTGGGGACGATCGTCTTCCAGGAGCAGGTGATCGAGGTGGCGATGGCGCTCTCGGGCTTCACCTCCTCCGAAGCCGAGGGGCTGCGGCGGGCGATGAGCCGCAAGCGCTCCGAGGAGGCGATCGAAGAGCACCGCCGACGCTTCCTCGCCGGCGCCGCCGCCAAGGGCGTCCCGGAGGAGATCGCCGAAAGGGTCTGGGACCAGATCAAGGGCTTCTCCGGCTTCGGCTTCCCCAAGGCGCACTCGGCCGCCTTCGGGCTGCTCGCCTACCAGTCGGCGTGGCTGCGCGTGTACTACGGCCCCGAGTTCCTCTGCGGTCTGCTGAACGAGCAGCCGATGGGCTTCTACCCGCCGGATTCGCTCGTCCACGAGGCGCAGCGGCGGGGGATCCGGGTGGCGCCGCCGTGCGCCAACCGCAGCCGGGTCCTCTGCCACGTCGAATCGCCGCGCACAGAGGACGGCGCCCGCGGCGGCCTGGTGGTCCGGGTCGGCCTTGGCTACGTCAAGGGGGTGAAGAAGGAGGAGATGGAGGCGCTGGTCGCCGAGCGCGAACGCGCCGGCCCCTACACCGGGATCGCACAGCTCGCCTCCCGCTCCGGCGTCGGGCTGCCGAGCCTCGAGCGCCTCGCCTGGGCCGGGGCGCTGGACGGCGTTCCGGTCGGCGCCGGGGAAGGCGACCGGCGCGAGGCGCTCTGGCGCGTCGGCGTCACCGGCGCCGGCCAGACGCACGGCAACGGCACCCAGCTGGCGCTGCCGATGGAGCCGCCCGAGCCGCCGAAGCTGGAGCAGCTGGGGGAGTGGGGGAAGCTGGTCGCCGACTACCGCTCGACCGGGATGAGCGTCGACGAGCACCCGTTGGCGCTGCTGCGCCCGGGCCTCGACCCGAAGCTCGTCCGCAGCTCCGACCTGAAGCAGATCGACCACGGCACGACGGTCGAGATCGCCGGCATGGTCACCGCCCGCCAGCGCCCCGAGACCGCCAACGGCGTCACCTTCCTCCTGCTCGAGGACGAGCGCGGCTCGGTCAACCTCGTCGTCCCGCCCCCGGTCTACGAGCGCCGCCGCCCCCTCGTCCGCACCGCGCCCCTGCTCCGCGCCCGCGGCCGCCTCGAGCGCCGCGAAGGCACCGTCAACGTCGTCGTCAGCGAGTTGGCGCCGCTGCAGTGGCGGCAGCCTCGAGCGGATCGGGCAGCTGCCCCCACAGCACCCGATGCAGTTGCCGCAGGCATTCGTCGAGCAGTCGAGCGTCACCCCTGGCGCTGAGGTCCACCTGCGACCCGTCGAGGATCGCGTCGATCCAGGCCGAGACGTTCCCCCGGGCAACGCTGTCGATCTTCGCCACGGGCTTGGCGCAGCTGACCAGGGACCCGTCGGAGGCGATCTCCGCCCAGACGGCCTCCTCGGCGCCGTCGCTGCCGCCGCAGGGCGAGATCCTCAGCTCGAGGCTCTTTCCGGGATGCTCGGGGAGCGAGACCAGGGGCAGCACCGTCTGGATCAAGCCGGCCGCCTCACCCGAGGTGAGGCCCGCCGTCCCCTTCGGCAGGACGTGCCGCCGGCGCCAGCGGCCGATGCCCGCGATCAGCGCCATCGCCCGCCGCGACTTCTCGGTCAGCGCGAAGCGCCGGCGCCTGCTGCCCTCGGTTGTCTCTTCGAGGAAGCCGCCGATCGAGAACAGGCTGGCGCGCCGGCTGACCTGGTGGAAGCTGAGTGCGTGTTCGCCCTGCGAAAGCTCGGTCAGCGACCGTTCGCCCAGGTTCAGCTCCGGGATCATTCCCGATTCCCAAAGGTCGGCCACCAAGGCGAAGGAGCCCCATTCGTGGGCGCCGATCTCGCCGCTGGGGAGGCGCCCCAGCGAGGCGTCCGCATAGACGTCGACCAGCTCCGCCAGCTCCCGCCCGCAGGGCTCACTCAAACGGTGCACCACCTTCGACGGCACTCCCGGCTCCTCTTCGCGCTCGACGATCCCCAGCTCCGTCAGCTTCGCCGCGTAGCGGTAGATCGTCCGCGGCGCATACCCCGGCACCCGCTCGGTCAGCTCCTTCGTCCGCAGCGGCCGCTCACGGAGCGCCATCAGGATCGATCCGCTGGCACCTGCCCCGAGCAGCCGCAACACCCCCGCCGTAGTTAAGTCCGAGTCTCGAACCGCCATCCCCGCGCCCTTCTCGATTTGTTCCCCGCTAAGACTCCGACTGGTGCGGGCGAGAATAGCCCGACGTTTCCCCTGCGTAAGCGGGAAAAGAGTGACTTCGTGATCGGGTGACTTGTGTCACCCGTAAACGCCGTTGCTAGCTTCGGACGATGCCGTCGACGACGAGACCTGACGAAGCCGAGTTCGAGCGATGCAGGAGGCGATGCTGCGCATCTGGCGCGGGCTCGACGGCTTCGAGGGACGCAGCGCCCTGCGCTCCTGGCTCTACCGGATCGCCACCAACACCTGCCTCGACCTGATCGCCCGCCGCAAGCGGAGGCTGCTGCCCGCGGAGTACGGGCCGAAGGCCGATCCGCAGGAGCCGCCCGGCGAGCCGGTCGCCGAGGGAGCCTGGATAGAGCCCTATCCGGACGAGATGCTCGAGGTCGAGGACGGCTATGCCTCGCCGGACGCCTCATATGAGGAGGGAGGCGGTGGAGCTCGCCTTCGTCGCCGCGATGCAGCACCGCCGTGCCAGCGCGCGGTCCTGATCCTGCGCGACCCGACCGTCGCCAACGGACAACTCGCCGTCGGCACTTACACCTGGATGGAGGAGGAGAAAACGCACGTTCCGTTCTCCCTCGACGTGCTCACTGTCGCGGGTGACAGGATCCGAGAAGTAACCGCGTTTGTCGTCCGTCCCGCGGACACCAAAGATGGTTATTCTCGCTGGCCAGACCGCGCTGCCGACCCCAGCCGCGTGGATGCCGTCTTCCGGCGCTTCGGCCTGCCGGACCACGTCGATTGACGTAGGCGGCGATTAGTTCCCGCCAGTCCAGGAGTCCTACCTGCATGAACACCATCGATAACGACCGCACCCGTTGGCTTGCCCTCTACGTCCTCTGCGCGGGGATGCTGATGATCGTCCTCGACGCGACGATCGTCAACGTCGCCCTGCCCTCGATCCAGGACGACCTAGGCTTCTCCCAGAACAACCTCGCCTGGGTCATCAACGCCTACATGATCCCCTTCGGCGGGTTGCTGCTCCTGGCCGGGCGGATGGGCGACCTGCTGGGCCAGCGCCGGGTCTTCCTCGTCGGGCTAACGATCTTCACCGTCGCCTCACTCCTCTGCGCCGCCTCGCAGAACCAGGAGATGCTGGTCGGCGCGCGGTTCATCCAGGGCTTCGGCGGGGCGCTGGCCTCGGCGGTGATCCTGGGGATGATCGTGACGATGTTCCCCGAACCGGCGGCGCAGGCGAAAGCGATCGGCGTCTACGGCTTCGTCGCCTCGGCCGGCGGATCGATCGGGCTGCTGCTGGGCGGCGTCCTCACCGACGCGATCAGCTGGCACTGGATCTTCTTCATCAACCTGCCGATCGGGATCGCCGTCGCCTTCCTGGCGAAACGGGTCGTCGCCAACCCCGACGGGATCGGGCTCAGCGAGGGTGCCGACTTCCCCGGCGCGGTGCTGCTGACGAGCTCCCTGATGCTCGGCGTCTTCACGATCCTCCAGATCGAGAACTGGGGCTGGGTCGACAGCCGCACGCTGATCCTCAGCGCGATCTCGGCGATCCTGCTGGCGCTGTTCATCTTCCGGCAGGCGCGGATCGCCAACCCGCTGATGCCGCTGCGGCTCTTCCGCTCCCGCAACGTCGCCGGCTCCAACGTCCTCCAGGCGCTGCTGGTCGCGGGCATGTTCGGGATGTTCTTCCTCGGCGCGCTCTACCTGCAGCGGGTGCTTGGCTACAGCCCGCTCGAGGTCGGCCTAGCCTTCCTGCCGACGACGATCGTGATGGGCGGCCTCTCCCTCGGCCTCTCCGAAAAACTGATCATGCGCTTTGGTCCCCGCACGACCCTGATCCCCGGCGTCTGCCTAGTAGTCGTCGCCCTCCTCCTCTTCGCCCGCACCCCGGTCGACGGCAACTACGTCACCGACCTCCTGCCGCCCTTCCTCCTGATCGGCATCGGCGTAGGGACCTCGTTCCCGGCGATCATGACCCTGGCGATGTCGGGAGCAACCCCCGAGGACGCCGGCCTAGCCTCCGGCCTCGTCAACACCAGCATGCAGGTAGGCGGCTCGATCGGCCTAGCCGTGCTTGCGACCCTCTCCACCGAGCGCACCAATTCCCTTCTAGCCGACGGCGAGGGACAGCTGGCGGCCCTCAACTCCGGCTACCACGTCGCTTATCTGATTGGCGCCGGGCTTGCAGCGATCGCAGTTGCGATCGCGGTGTTCGTCCTGCGCTCCCCGCGGCCCGAGGAGATGCCGGCGCACCAGGAGGCGGAGGCGCCGCAGGCGCAGGCGGACCCGGCTCTCTCCGAAGTCGGCTAACCGCGCTCGAGCGAAGCCGACTCGAGCACCCCAAGGATCTGCGTCACCCGGCAGACCAGCAACCGCTCCTCATCGACCTCAACCCAGACGCCGGCGCTGGAGGGGAAGACCACATGATCGCCGGGCTGCACCGGCATCTCGACGCCGGCCCCGGCCCACCAGTCCAGTCCAGGCCCCACCGCGAGGACAATGCCCTGCTCGGGCGGCGGCTCATGCGTCCCCGGCGGCACCACCAGCCCCGATCGCCGCACCCGGTCCTGATCCAGCTCCTTGATCACGATCTGGTCAAACAGCGGCCGCAGCTGGTGGCGGACGGACTCGGTCGGGTCAGGTCGTTGCGCGGTTCCCATCGCGCAGAGTTTGCCGTATCAGCGCGTATTCAGAGGGCGCAGGAGGTAAAGCCGTACGTCTGCGCCGCTTCGTTGGGGGCTTTCATGAAATTGGCACTGAGGGCGGAGCCCGGATCTTCTTCAGCTTCCTGGACGGCCTCTTCGTATCCCTCGATAAGAGCACTCACCTTGCCCTCGTCTTTTTCCGGGGGGCTCAATTCGGCAAGCTGCTCCGTGGTCTTTTGGATTGGCGGGAGGATGTCGAGAACCAGCTGTTCGACGTCCTTCTTCGCCGGTTCCTTTCCGCCGGCGGAGATCTCTTTGAAGCTCGCTTCAAAGAGCTTGTCTTTTTCTTTGACGCCCTTCTCACAGATCGAGTTGCCCTGCTTCAGGAACGCCCGCTTCGTCAGGGGCTCTGAACTAGCGTCGTCGCTGCCACCGCAGCCCAGCATGAAGCTCGCTGCTGCGACCGCGGCAAGCGTGCCGATCTCGATCCGTACGCTCCGTCGCATCGGGCGAGCTTACGCTACTCCAAGGTTTCCTGAACGGCGCTCCGGGTGACTAGGATTGCACGATGCCACAAGAGAAGAAGCCGATTAACTGGCGAGCGTGGGCGGTGGGCATTCTCAGCGCCCTACTCCTGATCGTCGCCCTGCAGAACTCCCAGGACACGAGTTTTGACATCCTTTTTGCCAGTGTCACTGCACCGCTGATCGTCGTAATCCTCCTCGCCGCAGCGATCGGCGCGCTGATCGGCTATGTCGCCCCGCTTGTGCGCAGGCACCGGAGAGACGAGCCTGGGGGCCGTTCCTAACCGGCCATCTGGATATCTATTGGTGTTTCACCCGTTCCCTTCGGGTGACAGATTCCACATTTACACAAAGACCCTTGAGTACCCAGGGAACCCTTGCAAAGGTCTCGCAGTCGCCAACGGATGCACGGCGATCAAAGCCCACCTCAGGGTGGGCAGGAAAGCACCGAGCCGCCTGGCTCCGAGTGCAAACGATCAACCCGGCCTATAGCCGGGAAAAGGAGAAAGAATGAAGTTCATCAAGATGATGGGACTCGCTGTCGTCGCGGCCCTCGCAGTGATGGCGATGGTCGGCGCCAGCGCCGCGTCCGCCAGCGGGACAGCTTGCAAAACCAACAGCGAACCGTGCCCGGCAGGAGACCTGTATGCGGCCGGCACCAAAATGACCGCACAGTTGGTACCCGGCACCCACGCTACCCTGACAAGTAGCGTCGGGAACGTCACATGCAAAAACTCGACGGTCGCTGGTGTCCTCAACGAACCCGCCAAAGCACATGGCGAAATCACCAGCCTCACGTTCACCAACTGCACGCTCGGAGAAACTGAATGCACTGTGAGCGCGACGAAACCTCCGTACACAGTCACAGGTATCGCGACACCCGCTGTTCTAGGTAAAGGAAACGGTGATTTCACAGTCACTCAGAAGGCCGGCGGCAGCGTCCCCGGCGCGACGGTGGTGTGCGGATTCTTCATCAACTGCACCTTCTCGTCTACCGACATCACTTTGAAATTCACCGGCGGTAGCCCGGCGAAACTCAAAGCAGAAGCTGTAAACCTCAACCGGTCGGGCGGCATCTGTCCGTCGACCTCGGTCTGGCACGCTGAATACGAAGTAACCGCGCCGAAACCGCTGTTCCTCACCGTCTAGTTCGGCGGACAGCAGCACCACAGTAAAAAGAAGGGCGGCCGCTCAGCGGCCGCCCTTCTTTTGCCGCTTGGGAGGCTCGGGAGTAACGTAGGCAGCGTCTCGTGCAAGGACCGATGTCTAGTCGGCGATTGAAATCTGGGCCCCGAAGCGCCCTCGGCTACGTACTGCAGTTGTCACTCGGCGGTGCTTGACTGGTACTGGACCGGTAGTACAGTTTCCGTCTGCCGTGCAGGGAGCACAGCAATGAGGGCTGCAGCCGAGGTGCAAACCGCGGATTCGCCCTCGATCAGGGAAAAGCTTGCAGAGAGGGGAATGCCGCGTGAGCCGCTATCTAGCTGCATCTATGACAGGAGAACGACCGCAGGGGTCGTCGACGAGTGGGTTGCTGATCTTCTTTTTGGCGTCCCTCTTTCTTCTGGGGGGCGTTGACGACGCTTTTGCCGACGACTGTCCGAACGCCGCGGCACGCACTGGGCCGTCCGCGCTGCTTGAGGACTGCCGCGCTTACGAGCTGGTCACTCCGGCGGACACGGTCAATCGACCCCAGTTCCTCGACAGCGCTCCAAGCGGTGGCTTCAGCACTCCGACGGCGAATGCATCGGGCGACGAGGTCCTCTTCGCAATCCGCGGCGAAGCATTACGCGGGACGGATGGCACCGGATCCGGCGACCGCTATCTCAGCACGCGCGGCGATTCTGGTTGGGCCTCCCGGCTGGCAGGCCCGACGGGCGCGCAGGCGGAAAATGCCGATCCTGGAGGGTCCTCTGCCAATTACGGCCAGTCCTTCTGGCAGATCACGGCGCCCGGAGCGTCGAGCAGAGAAAGGGTCTTGCGGCACCCGGATGGCTCTCTCAGCCTCTTGGGCGACGGCAGTCTTACCGATGACCGGGCTGCTCTCGGCCGGTGGATCTCTCCGAACGGGGAGCACGTCATATTCACCAGCGAAAAGAAACTCGAGGCCGACGCCCCCGACGAAGTTGGCTGCTGCACCTTCAACTATTGGGCCGGCGTGGCGAACGAACCCGTGAATGCCGTCTATGAATGGACGTCAGCGGGCCCTGAAGTGCTGTCGCTCCTCCCCGGGGGCGTCACTCCCGCTCCCGAATCTGTGACCTACTACTGGGGAGCCTCGAAAGACGGATCATCCGTCGTCTTCACTATCGGCGAACGCTTCTTCGGCGAAGAAGCAACGATGTATGTGCGCCGCGGGGGCGTCACCTATCCGATGGTGGATGTCCCATGGGCAGAAGAAGCGATCTTCATGGGCGCCAGCGACTCAGGCGACAAAATCTTCTACCTCGTATCGCCGAACATCTTCTTCGGCGCGACCACTGGCTCGTTTTACGTCTATGACGTCACCACTGAAGAATCCGAGCAGATATCGACTGCCTCGGATGTGGGTGTGATCAACGTGTCGGCCGACGGTTCTCATGCCTACTTCGTGTCGGAAGAACAGCTCGATGCCCCCGAGGGAACGCCGGGGGCACTGAACTTCTACGTCTGGAATGGGACCGATATTGAGTTCATAACCGAGCTGACTCAGGAGGACGTCTATGCTGATCCCGCAGGTACCGAACTGCGCCTGATCGACTGGCCGCTGGCGGTGTCCTCGGCGCAGCAGGCGACCATAGCCGGGCCCGGCATCGCACCTTCCCGCAGCACTTCTGACGGGAGCGCCATGGCCTTCGAGGCCCGCTCGAACCTCACCGGGTATGACAGCGAAGGCCATAGGCAGGTCTACAGATACTCCGCAGCGGATGACGAGTTGAAATGCGTGTCCTGCGATCCGTCCGGCGACCCACCGACCGCAGATGCCCAGCTCCAAGGGGTTTCTCACATCGACCGTGACTCTCCTACTCCGGCACCGGGCGAAGTCAGGAGCCTGACCGAGAATGGAAGCGCGGTGTTCTACGTCACCGCGAACGGCTTGGTCCAAGGCGATGACGACGGCAAAGTGGATGTCTACGAATGGAAAGAAGACGACATCGCGCTGATCTCGTACGGCCACAGCGGTGGTACTAATGAGTGGCTGTACGGTGTCAGCCCGACCGGGAGAGATGTGTTTTTTACGTCGGCCGATCGGCTTGTTCCAGAGAAGACCAGCGACTCCGTCTCGATCTATGACGCGCGGATCAACGGCGGATTTCCGCGGCAGAGCTCACCCATCCCCTGCGCCATCGGCGACTGCCAAGGGGTGCCTTCGCCCCCGACCCAAGCGCCGGCGATCGGGACTGCCAACCCGGTGGGCGCGGGGAATGTCAAACCGCGGCCACGCCCGCGACCCTGCAAGAAGCTCAAGGGCAAGAAGAAAAAGCGCTGCCTCCGCACGCATAGCAAGAAGAGGAACAGCAATAAGAATCGCAGCGCCAAGAACAATCGGAGGGCTGGTTGATGATCGACGCAGGAATCCTTCGACTAAGAGTTGGTCGTTTCACCGGCGCGTTCGTTGCCGGCTTAGTCGCGACCCTGGTTGTACTGGCCCCTGGCGCATCGGCCGCACCGATCGATGAATACGGGATCGAGAGAGTGGAAGCGTCCCTCTCGACGACGGAAGCGGGTGCGCACCCAGATCTGCAAACGTTCATCGAGATGAAGACGGACCCGGCGTCCACCCCGGACGGGGACGGCGATCTCAGGCCTTGGGCGGCCACCCGGGACGTCCTGATCGAGATGCCACCCGGCCTTACCGGGAACCCGAACGCGGTTGATACCTGCACGACGCTCGAGTTCGCTACGGCGCTTGACGAAGCAGGAGCTGGCGGCTGTCCTGCGAGTACTCAGGTCGGGATCGTCGTCCTACAGCTCTACGGGATCAACACGTCATTTCATGAGCCGATCTACAACCTGGAGGCGCCGGGAGGGGACAAGGTCGCCCGGCTCGGCTTCTATGGGTACAACGTGCCCGTAGTCGTCGACGTGCAGCTGCGCTCGGAAGAGGATTACGGCCTGACTACGTTCAGCCAGAACCTCGTTTCCACCTTTCCGCTCGTCTCAGCGGAGGTGAATATTTGGGCCGTTCCCGCATCGTCGACTCATGACACGGAAAGGCTGACTCCAAAGGAGGTGCTCGATTCCGGGGGGCTGATGAAGGAATCGCCGCCTCGCTCAAGCGAATTGGAGAATGAAGAAGCCTTCTTGACGAATCCGACGAGCTGTGGGGGTCCGCCGACCGTGGAGTTCGCGGCCGACAGCTACCAGCGCACCGGCGTTTTCGAGAGCGCGTCCGCTCAGCTGCCGCCGATCACTGGGTGTGGAGCTCTCAACTTTCCGACCGTATCCTCCTTCAGGCTCACTTCGACTGAAGCGGATTCGCCCAGTGGGCTGGAAGCGATCCTGACGACGGACCTGGCGGGCCTGATCGATCCCGATGAGTCGGCACCCGCGAACCTCAGGCAGGCCACGGTAACCCTCCCAGAGGGCGTCGCCATCAACCCGTCCTCCGCCCAAGGTCTGGTCGGCTGTTCGGAGGAGGAGTTCGGCCTCATCTCGGAGAGTCAGATCCGCTTCCGGGCCACTCCACCGGGCTGTCCGGAAGCGTCCAAGGTCGGCACGGTCGAGATCGCGACCCCGGTCCTCGACGGGCCGCTGAGCGGATCACTGTACGTGGCCGAGCCGTTCGACAACCCGTTCGACACGTTCCTGGCCGGCTACTTGTATGCGCAGGGCCATGGGGCGACGATCAAGCTCGCCGGCCGCTTCGATCTCAACCCGGTGACCGGGCAGATCACGGCGACCTTCAACGAAAACCCGCAGCAGCCGTTCTCTTCAATCAACCTGCGGTTCAAGGAAGGCAACGAGGGCGTGCTCGTGACCCCGCCAAGGTGTGGGACCTACGAGATCCAGGCGGCTTTGACGCCTTGGTCGACTGCTGACGCCAAGCTCGAAACGAGTCCCGTGGACATCACCAGCGGCCCTGGGGGCGGTCCGTGCCCGAATCCTCCGGCGTTCACCCCTTGGTTCGACGCCGGAACCGTGACTCCGGTCGCCGGCGCCTACTCGCCGCTGGTCGTCAAGGTCGCCCGTCCGGACGGGAGCCAGACCCTGCGGGGGATCGACATTAAGCTGCCGCCGGGCCTCACCGGCAAGCTCGCCGGGATCCCGTACTGCCCCGAGGCCAATATCGCGGCCGCCGTCCAGAGGACTGGGCTCGCGGAGCAGGCAACCCCCTCCTGCGGTTCGGCTTCGCGGGTCGGCGCGGTTACCGTCGGCGCGGGAGCGGGCAACAACCCCTTCCACGTCCAGGGGACGGCATATCTCGCCGGTCCATATAGAGGAGCCCCGCTGAGCCTCGTGACGATCACGCCAGCGGTGGCCGGTCCCTTCGACCTCGGCACGGTCGTGGTCAGGGCTGCGCTCCAGGTCGATCCGGTAACCGCGCAGGTCCGGGCGGTGTCAGATGAGCTGCCGACGATCCTCCGCGGGATCCCGCTGCACCTGCGCTCGGTCGTCGTCGAGGCCAACCAGCCCGCCTTCTCCCGCAACCCCACCTCCTGCGAACCGATGCAGGTCCAGGGGGCGCTTCTTGGGGCGCCGGACCTGAAGACGGTCGCCCGGTACTTCCAGGTCGGCGGCTGCAATGCCCTCCGCATCAAGCCGAAGCTGGCGCTGCGGCTGAAGGGCGGGACCAAGCGCGCGGCCTACCCGGCCCTGCGGGCATCGCTGACCGCCAGGGACGGCGAAGCGAACATCAAGCGGGTCTCGGTCGCGCTGCCCCACTCGGAGTTCTTGGCCCAGGAGCACATCAACACGGTCTGCACCCGGGTCCAGTACGCCGCAGAGCAGTGCCCGAAAGGCTCCGTTTACGGGCGGGCCCGGGCGTTCAGCCCGCTGCTGGATCAGCCGCTGGAAGGCCCGGTCTACCTGCGGTCCTCCAGCAATGAACTCCCCGATCTGGTGGCGGACCTGAACGGTCAGGTCGACATCGACCTCGCTGGCCGCATCGACTCGGTCAACGGCGGGATCCGGACCACCTTCACCTCGGTCCCGGACGTGCCGGTGAAGAAGTTCGTCCTGCGGATGCTGGGTGGCAAGAAGAGCCTCCTCGTCAACTCTCAGAACATCTGCAAGGGCAAGAGGAGCCGGGCGCGGGTGAAGATGGCCGCCCACAACGGCAAGGTGCGGATGATCAAGCCGGTCCTGCAAAGCAGCTGCAAGAAGCCCAGGAAGAAGTAGCGCCTCGCCTAGGGGCTCGGGCTCTGACCCCCGGCGCTCAGGCGCCGGGGGTTTTTCTTTGTCTATGGGCGCTGATCTTTTAAGCTTCCCTGTGCAATCGACTGCGCAGTAGAGGGAGAGGGAGATGAGCGTTCTTCAGGAGGAGATTCCGCAGGACTGGTATGCGACGGCGTTCACGGGGATGAGCGCCGAGATGGCCTGGACCGAGCGGACCGAGCAGGAAATCCGCCGGGCGCTGACGATGCTGCGGCCGCAGGGCGGCGAGCGCATCCTCGACCTCGCCTGCGGCACCGGCCGCCACTCGCTGGAGCTGGTGCGCCACGGCTTCTCCGTCGTCGGTGTCGAGATCGGAGAGGAACTGGTTGAGATCGCCAAGAAGGACGCCGCCGCCCAGGGCCTCGAGGCCGAGTTCATCCAGGCGGACCTGCGGGAGCTCGACTACGAGGAGGAGTTCGACATCGTCCTCAACCTCAACGACGGCGCCGTCGGCTACTTCGAGAGCGACGAGGAGAACCACCGCACCTTCGAGGTCATCTCCCGCGCCCTCAAACCGGGCGGCCAGAACCTCGTCCAGGTCCCCAACGTCCTCTACGCCCGCGCCCGCCTCCCCCAGCGCTCCTGGATCCCCAGCTCCACCATGGTCGAACTCGTTGAGCACCGCTGGAACAAGAAGGACCGCTACATGGAAGGCGCGATGATCCCCCTCAAGTTCGGCGAGACCCTCGAGAACCTCGACAAGCGGATCGAATTCCGCCAGCGCCTCTACGAGGTCGACGAGCTGCGGGACATCTACTCATCGGTGGGCATGACCCTCGATCGCGTCTTCCACGGCAACGGCCGCCCGAAGGAGCCGACCGAGGCGCAGTTCGAGATCTTCGTCTCGTCTAGGAAGGGGTAGCGGCGCGGGTCCAAAGAGCGGCCTGCATCTCCTCCAAGCAGTCATCCACGGCCGCGCTCTCGGTGCCTCCGGTCGCGACCTTGGCCTCGCCCCGGACGAGCGCCTCGATCCAATCGCCCGCCTCGCCGTGACCCCACCCGTCGCATTGCTCCAGAGGCCCGGGGTAGGCAACAGCTCGTCCTTCCGGATCGAGCTCCAGCCAGACGATCTCCCCCTCGTCCCCATTGTTGCCTCCCGGCTGAGCTACCTCGAGCCTGAAGCACTCGCCTGCGTGTTCAGGCAGGACGACCAGCGGCACGACCGCTCTCACCACATCCGCGGTTTCGCCGAGCGTCAGTCCCGTCTCCCCGGGGGCGCCGGCGTACCGTTCGCGCCAGCTTCCCAGGGCCGCGATCAAACCCACCCCTCGTCGTGCCTGTTCGGTGAGCTCGTACCGCCTGCGTTTGAGGCCGTCCTCAGCCTCGCAGAGCATGCCGCCGATCATGAAGAGGTTGATGCGGCGGCTGACCTGATGAAAGCTCAGGTCGTGACTCACCCGCGCCAACTCGGTGGCGGTGCACGGCCCCGCGATCAGCTCCTTGAACATGCCCGATTCCCAGAGGTCGGCCAGCAATGTCACGCTGCCCCAAGAGTGAGGGACGATCTCCCCGCCCGGAAGCGCCTGCAGCGTCGCCCGGCCGAAGCGGTCCACCAGCTCGCAGAGCTCGATGCCGCAGGGGTCGGCGAGGCTGTGCACGACTTTGGAGGGGACGCCCGGCTCCTCCTCCCTCTCGATCGCGCCGATCTCCCCCAGCTTGCTCGCGTAGCGGTAGATGGTGCGGGGCGCGTAGCCGGGGACGCGTGTCGTCAGGTCCTTCGTACGCAGCGGGCCGCCGGCGAGCGCGAGGAGAATCGCGCCAGGTGCCGCGGCCCCAAAAAGCCGCAAGAGCTCCGAAATCTCCGCTGCCTCTCGCCCGCCAACATCGGGCTGAGGCTTCACCTGGGTGCCAACCAGCGCACTTCGCATCTCTCCCCTCTCGTACCGGGAAACGCCTAATTGGGAACGATAGAGGTTTTGTTGAGATACCGCTAGTCGAAATGCGGATCAATCAACAAATTCGCAAGCGGCCCGGCAGAAAGACGCGACCTGAGTCGCTCGGCAAATTGAGTCGCCGCGAGCGCCTTGACGACCATCGCTCCAACAAGAAGGGTCATTCCAAACGACCGGACCCCCAGGGCCCGGAGACGAAAGGAAGCATCATGCATAGGAAGATGACGGGCCTCTTCGCGGCCCTGGTGGCCATCGGAACCCTCGCGCTCGTCCCGGCGATCAGCTCCGCGCACGGCCTCCTCGACACATCCGAAGGCGTCACAAAAACAGTCGAAGTGGGGAAAAAACTCGTTGCCTACAACGAGTCCGGAACTGCGGTGAAGTTCGTTGCAGGCGGTGGCCTGACGTTCGAATGCGGCGAGATGACGTTGACAGGTGCGGTCAGCGCCAACCCCCACACGATTGGAGGCGCCGTCCAATGGACAGTTGAAGATGCGTTCATCCGCGGCAGTGAAGCGGAAACAAAATGCAAAAGCACGATGGGCGCTACGCAGATTACAATCCCGGCCCTGACAAGTGGAGGTGGAACCTCACACTGGTGCATTAAATCGACCCCGGAAACCGACAAATTCACCTTTGAACCGCATAACTGTGGAGGCGCAGGCGGGGAATTCACATTCCTCTTCCATGCCGGCGGCGTCACCTGCGGCTACACCAGGGCCGCGAACCTCACCGGCACGTTCAACACAACCAATGCGACTCACGCGGCAGCGACACTCACGCTCAGCAGTGGCCAGACCCTCGCCAAGCACATAGGCAGTGTCCTGTGTCCGGCGAGCACAGAACTAGCGGAATTCAAACTCGAACTGTTTACAGACACATCCGCCGCCACACCCGGAACCTGGCGTGACGCCACGAACGTCGCGGATCCTGTCTGGATCACATAGCCACGGAGGTGGAAGGCCAACGATGAGAGGCCCCGCCAAGCGGGGCCTCTCATCAGAGGTAGCACCCTTTGATCCCGAGCTTTTCAATCATGAGCCCGACCGGGGTGAAAGAGTCGTGCTCGAGCTGCTTGGCAGGGTCGGCTTCGGCTTCGGCGAGGAAATTGTCATAGCGCCTGATGATCGCGTCCCACTTCGCCTCTTCCTTCAGCGGCGGCTCAAGCGCCGCGAGTTCCCCGATGATCTCCTCATAGAGAGGCAGTGCCGCCGTGGCGACCAGCTCCGTCAGTTCCTCGTCGGACCCGGCGAGGAAGTTCTTCCCTTGTTTGGAGGCGGATTCGAACGCCTCGCTGCTCCGCGGTTCGATCGTCTTGCAGATCGCGGTTGCCTGCTTTACGAACTCAGCCCTGGTGAGGGTCTCCGAAATCGTAGCCTCCTCGCCGTCTCCGCAGCCGACTGCAGCCGAAAGCGCCGCTCCCGCCAGAACCGCCGTGATGATTCTCTTGCCTCTGAGCACGCGGCGATTGAACCAGAAGATTTGTGGAAAGCAAGAGCTCCGCTCTCCCCATCGACTGACCCGGATCGGCGGGTGACTTCAGTCACCGGGTGCCGCAGCAGCCGCGTGACCTGTGTCACCCGGTGACCTGCGTCTCCGGGAGTGCCTTGACGCGGAGCTCCCTCTCCGGTTAGAAGCGTCCAATGGATAACTCATTCTGAGTGATCCGCTCCCGGAGCCCAGTTAGCGAAGCCCCGGGAGCCGCAAACGACCGGGCCTAAGGGCCCGGAGACGAAAGGAAGCATCTCATGCATAGGAAGATGACGGGCCTCTTCGCGGCCCTGGTCGCCTTTGGAGCCTTCGCGCTCGTCCCGGCGATCAGCTCCGCCCACGGCCTCACAGACACATCCGGCGGCGCTACAACCACGGTCGCGGTGGGCAGCAAAATCGCCGGCTACAACGAGCCGGCATCCACCGTGAAATTCAACGCGGGTCCCCTGGTAGTCGAATGCAACGAGACGACGCTGCTGGGCAAAGTCCACGCAAACCCCCACACCGCCGGAGGAGCCGTCCTGGGGACAATCGAAGACGCGTTCTTCCGCGGCAATCAAGTTGAAACAAAATGTAAAAGCTCGATCGACAACAATAAAGGTACGGTAATCACGGTCCCGGCCCTGACACAGGCGGGCGGCACCGGCAATTTCTCGCACTGGTGCATCAAGACGCTCCCGGAAACCGACGAATTCGAAGTCGAACCGCGTAACTGCACACTCAATCCCCCTACTGGCGGAGAATTCACATTCCTCCTCTTTGCAAACGGCGTCGAATGCGGCTACACGCGGACCGCGAACCTCAAAGGGAAATTCACCACAACCGCTGGAGCCCACACGGCAGGGACACTGTCGCTGAATAAAGAACAGACCCTCACCAAGCACAAAGGCGGAATTCTGTGTCCCCCGTCTGGGGCCCTGGAAGAATTCAATTTCGAACTATTCACAGACACAGCTGGCACCACACCTGGCACCTTCCGTGACGCCAAAAACATCGCGGATCCGATCTGGATTCAATAGTCAAGTCATAAGCGACAAGCGCTATCGAGCCGAGGCCCCGAATCGGGGCCTCGGCTTCCGGATCGCACCGGATGGGACTTCGGACACTCGCGATCCAGGTCACTCGACCCGCATTGACACCAAGCAGACCAACTCCTACGTTCAGGCGAGGGAAACGAACCGCCGCGAGGCGCGGGGAGGGAGGATCGCAATGGGACGGCAGCGGCGTCGAATGGGATGGCTCGGAGCCGCACTGATCGTCTGGGCCCTGGCCCCAGCCTCAAGCGCTGCCGGGGCGTGCCCGAACGAAGCGCTGCGGACCGGGTCCTCGGCCCACTTGCCCGACTGCCGCGCCTACGAGATGGTGACGCCGGCGGACTCGAACGGGCGGCTGTTCGGGACGGTCGCCCCGTGGCAAACCTCGGAGGATCTGTTCGCGACCGAGCCGGTCGGCCTTTCGGGCGACAGCTTCGTCTTCGAGACGATCGGGGGGCCGTTCGACTTACCGCCCGGCGGCAACGGCCAGGTCGTGGGGGACACTTGGCAGGCAGCACGAGGAGCTGGGGGCTGGCGGATCACGCGCCACGTCACGCCGACGGGGGAGGAAGCGGTGCTTCCCAATGCCGGTGGGATCTCGGCTGACCATACGTACAATTTCGTGGTCGTCCTGCGGGACACCGATGGGCTCGTCAGCAACGGAAGCCTGGCGACGGCAGGCGATGCCGACTATCTGGGCGATCCAAGTGGCCACTTCGAGTTGACGGGCCTCGGCAGCCTGGGGCTTGAACGCTTGGTCCAGGGCCGCTATATCAGCCCCGGCGGCAAACACGTGATCTTCTCGACCGGGCGATCAGAGAGCGCAAGCGTCCGGTGCAACAGGTATCAAGGCTTGTCAAAACATACCTGCCCGGTGGCCAAGCTCGAGCCGAACGCGCCGCCGGCCGGCACGGGGGCGGTCTACGACCGCGAAGCCGACGGACCGACGCATGTGGTCTCGCTGTTGCCGGGGAACGTCACGCCGGCAGCCGGCCAGGAAGCTTTCTACCAGGGCGCCTCGGCCGACGGCTCGTCCGTCGCCTTCAAGATCGGCCCCCCCACGGGGGGTTCCCCCGTCGCCTACCCCCTCTATGTCCGCGCCGACAACGGCAAGGCGGGGGAAAGGACCGAGCTGGTCAGCAGCGAAGCGAGCACCTTTGGTGGGATCTCCGCCGATGGCCGCTACCTCTATTACCTCACCGGGGTCAGCGGAGCAGAACCGGACGCAGGCGACATCCACCGCTTCGACACCACCACCGAAGCCGACGAGGAAGTCACCTCCAGCAGCGACGCGAAGATGGTCAACGTCTCGGCCGACGGCACCCACCTCTACTTCATCTCGCCCTCTCAGCTCGACGGTGGCGAGGGGACGGCGGGAGAGCCGAACCTCTATGTCTGGAGCGGAGGGACGCCGAGGTTCGTGGCAACGGTCGACAAAGCCGACACCGAAGGAACGGTGGCGCTGACCACCTGGACGAGCCAGGTGGTCCTGCCAAAGGTGATCATCCGAACCGGCCCCGGCCGCGACCCGTCGCGGACGACGCCCGACGGCAAGGTGATCGCCTTCGAGTCGCGGGCGCAGCTGACCCCTTACGACACCGACGGCCACATCGCGATCTACCGCTACGACGAGGAAACGGAGAGCGTCGTCTGCGTCTCGTGCAATCCGCGCCACGAGCCGGCGATCGAGAACGCCCAGTTTCAGAATCGTGGTGTGATAGAGGAAAGCACGCTGATCCACAACCTGAGCGCCGACGCCAGCCGGGTCTTCTTCGAAAGCCCCGAAGCCCTGGTGGCGGACGACCACGACGCGGTTGGCGACGTCTACGAGTGGCAGCAGACCCCCGGGGGGGGTGAGCTCGGCCTTATCTCCTCGGGAAGCGCGACGGAATACATACAGCTGAGCAACGGAAGCACCCTTCCCCCCCCGAGCCTGCTGATGGGGGTCTCGAGCGACGGAGAGGACGTCTTCTTCGCGGCGACGGACCCGCTGGTGCCGGGGGCACCGGTGGGCGGCGCGCCGATGATCTACGACGCTCGCGTCAACGGCGGCTTTCCACCCCCCCTGCCCCCGCCCGCTCCCTGCGTGGAGGAGGGATGCAGGCCGCCAGCCACGCCGCCGCCTGAGCTGGGCGCCAGCGCCTCGGCCGAGCTGCAGGACGCCGGGAACCCGAGGCCGCGGAAGCGCAAGCACCGGCGCTATTGCCGGGGTCGGGCGGGCAAGTCGAAGCGCTGCCACAAATCGAAGGCGCGCGGTTCGGCAGGCGCCCCTCCGCTCAGTAGCGGGACCGGCAGTGCAAGCGTCCCTGCCACGGCAGCGGCCGAGGAACCGGCCGTTGCGGGCCTGAGCGCAGCGGACACCACCGAGCCATCCGCGCCGCTGCTCAGCCTCGCCGGCGGGGAGTGGGGGATCGAAGCGGTCGGCGCCGAGCTCTCGACGACGCAGGCGGCCGGGCACCCGGACTTCACTGCGAGCGTCTCTCTGCCCGAACCGCCCCAGACGCTCGGGCACGTGGCCGACCCGAGGCCAAGGGACTACATCCTGAAGCTCCCACCCGGCCTCTACGGCAACCCGAACCTGGTGCCACGCTGCCGGACCGGCGACTTCCTCGGGGCCGCATGCCCGATCGACTCGCAGGTTGGAGTCAGCCGGGTCCTCCTGCACAGACGTGGGCAATACCTCACCGCTCCCCTCTTCAACCTGACGCCGGTGCACCCGGAGCGGGAAATCGGCCGCTTCGGGCTGCTGATTACCAGGTTCCCGACCTTCATCGACGTCTCGGTTGACACCGCCGGGGACTACGGGATCACGGCCGCCGTCCGCGGCATCAACAGCGTGGAACTCCTGGAAGGGGCGGAAACGACGATCTGGGGCGACCCCGCCGACCCCGCCCACGACAAAGAACGGATGACGATTCAGGAGGGGTCCAACTGCCAGACCCCCTGCACTGCCCCCGGCGAAGAACGTCCGACCGAAGAACTCGGACCCGTCGCCTTCATGACGAATCCCTCGGCCTGCCAGGAGGGGGACGTATGGACCACGATCACCAGCTACCAGTTCCCGGGCCAGGCCTTCAGCGCAAGCGCGCCGCTGCCGCGGATCGAGAACTGCCAGGGCCTGCCCTTCGCCCCGAGCTTCGAGGCCCGCCCGACCAGCGACGTCGCCGGGGCGCCCACCGGCTTAAAGACGGAGCTGACCCTGCCCCAGACGAGCGACCCCTCGCAGCTCTCGACGGCGACGATGCGCGAAGCGAAGGTCACCCTGCCGGCGGGGATGGCGATCAACCCGGCGGCCGCCGACGGCCTCGCGGCCTGCTCGGCAGAGCAGGTCCACTTCCACCAGGAACTCAACGTTCAGTGTCCCGACGCTTCCAAGCTCGGCACCGCGACGATCTCCTCGCCGGCGCTCCCCCATCCCCTGCAGGGCGCCCTCTACCAGCGCAGCCCTGAGGGCAAAGGCAGCCTCTTCGGCCTCTGGCTCGTCTCCGACGATCTCGGCCTCCACATCAAGATCCCCGGCCAGATCAAGCCCGATCCGCAGACCGGCCAGATCACCACGATCTTCGCCGACCTGCCCCAGGTGCCGGTCTCAGAGATCGACCTCGACATCTGGGGCGGGGCCCGGGCGCCGCTGAAGAACCCCGACGCCTGCGGCACCTATAAGACTGCCACCTCCTTCAAGCCCCACTCCGACGACCCCCCGGTGCTCGGCTCCGACAGCTTCGCGATCGAGCGCGGCCCCGGCGGCGGCCCCTGCCTCACCGACCCCGCCGCCGCGCCCAACGCCCCCGACTTCGAAGCTGGCACCGAGAGCGCGGTCTCTGCTGCCTACACCCCGCTGGGGGTGAAGCTGCGCCGCGAGGACGGCTCCCAGCCCTTCGGCTCGCTTGAGGTCACCCTGCCGCCCGGCCTGCTCGGCAAGCTCGCCGGGGTCGCCTCCTGCTCTGAGGAGGCCCTCGCCGCGGCCGCCGCCCGCAGCGGCGTAGAGGAGCTGGCGAGCCCGAGCTGCCCGGCGCAGAGCCGGGTCGGCGGCGTCTGGGCCGCTGCGGGCGCGGGCCCGGCCCCCTTCTGGGCCCATGGCGATGCCTACCTCGCCGGCCCCTACAAAGGCGCCCCGCTCTCGCTCGCGATCCTCACCCCGGCCGTGGCCGGCCCCTTCGACCTCGGCACCGTGGTGGTCCGCTCGGCGCTTGAGCTAGACCCCGAGGACGGCCGGATCACGGTCAAGAGCGACCCGATCCCCCAGATCCTCGAAGGGGTCCCGCTCAACCTGCGCACGATCGCCGTCAGGGCAGGCCGCGATCAGTTCATTCGCACCGGCACCTCCTGCAACCCGCTCGCCTTCTCGGGCACCCTGATCTCGGCCCTCGGCCAGAGCGCTCCGCTCAGCGAGCGCTACCAGCTCGGTGAGTGCCGCCGGCTGCCCTTCGCGCCAAAGCTCGCCCTTGCCTTCAAGGGCCCGACCAAGCGCACCTCCAACCCGGCGCTGACCGCCGACCTGCGCGCCAGGCCCGGCGAAGCGGGCATCGCCCGCGCCCGAGTCACCCTGCCCCACGCCGTCTTCCTCGACAACTCCCACATCGGCACCGTCTGCACCCGGGTGCAGTTCGCTGCCGACAAATGCCCGAAGCGCTCGGTCTACGGCAAGGCCTGGGCCACGTCCCCGCTGGTCGACTACAAGCTCCAGGGCCCCGTCTACCTGCGCTCTTCCGATCACGAACTGCCCGACCTGGTGATCAAACTCAAAGGCCCGCCCTCCCAGCCGCTCGAGCTCGACCTCGTTGGCAGGATCGACTCCGTCCGCGGCGCCTTCCGCAACACCTTCGAGACGGTCCCCGACGCCCCGGTCTCCAGGTTCCACCTGCAGCTCTTCGGCGGCAAGCGGGGCCCGCTCGTCCTCTCCGAGGGGCTCTGCAAGGACCCCCGCGCCAAGATCGGGCTGGTCGGCCAGAACGGCAAGCGCTATGACACCGCCGCGAAGATGGAGACGAGCTGCCCGGCGAAGAAGAAGAAGGGCCGCAGGCATCGCTAGTGGGCGGCGCTTCCTCGGCCTCCTCCTAGCTCTCACCCTGGCCGGCACCGGCCTCGCCACTGGGGCCGAGCCTTCCTCGGCGGCGCCGAGCGACCCGATCTTCATCTTCTCTCCCAAGCCGCCGCCGCCGCCCGCGCCGCCCAAACCGCCGCCGAACGGCTTCTGGAACGACCCCTGCGGGGTGGTGATTGACGCGGATGGGAACTTCTATGTGGCAGACCACTACCACCACACGGTCGACCTCTACAGCGGCACCGCCAACTACAACGCCGAAGACGTAGACGGCACCACCGGCTATCTCGGCCAGCTGAAAGACCAGGACCTTCTCGACGGACCGTGCGGACTTGCCCTCGGCAGCGGGGGAGAGCTTTACCTCAATAAATACCACCGCTCGGTGCGGCGCTATGGCCCGTCGCCGAGCTTCACCCCGGGACCCATGCTCAGCGGCGCCGGTGCCAACTCCGCCCACCCCACGGGCGTCGCCGTCGACCCCGTGAGCGACCACGTCTACGTCGACGAGCGCACCCACATCGCCCTCTACGAGCCCTCAGGCGCAGCGGTGGAAGAAGCGGGAGAGCCGGTGCGGATCGGCCTCGGGTCGCTTGCCGACGGTTACAGCGTGGCGGTCTCTGCCTACCCCGCCACCGCCGGATTTGTCTACGTCCCCGACGCCGCAAGTGACACGGTCAAGGTCTACGACCCGGCGATCAACAAAGCCGCTCCGGTCGCCTCGATCGACGGGCCGCCCGGCGGCTTCAGCTCGCTGCGCGACGCCGCCGTTGCTGTTGACCGGGTCAGCGGCGAGGTCTACGTCACCGACAACCAGCAGCCCGAAAACACCGAGAGCCCGCACACGCTCGTCGAGGTCTTCGACCCCGCCGGCGCTTCCCGGGGACACCTCAAATACGAAGTGGTCGATGCCGGGCCCTCCGGCTTGGCCGTCGACAACTCCGTCACCTCGACGCAGGGGCGCGTCTACGTCACTTCCGGCAACACCCACCGGGGCGCCATCTACGCCTATCCGCCGGGCGCCGCGACCACCGCCCCGCCCCTTGTCGGACCCGCTCCGCCTCGCCCGCTTGGCGGGACGCTGCTCTTTCCCTTGGTGGAAGTGGGGGGTGGCTCAGGCTTATCCGGGCCGCAGATCCCCTGCGAGGGCGATGGCTGCCAGATCCTGCCGCCGCAGCCACGGGACCCCACGCTGACTACGACAGCTGCCGGCATCGGCAACCCGCGCGTGCGGTACCACCGTTACTCGCAGCAGCGCCACCGTAAGCGCCATCACAAGCAGAGGCAGAAGCGAAAACACAGGCAGCGCGCCACGGCAAGTGGGAGCGACGCTCAGAAGGACGAGGCGGGCGCCGCCGGGCCGGTCCCCTCTGGGCCCTCGGCCATCGCGAACGGTGCCCGCGCCCCCACCCTCGCGACCGTTGCACTGCCGCCGGTTGATGACGGCTTCGATTCCCGTGTCTGGGCCGAAGACGGCACCACCGCCACCCTTGCCGGGTCCCATCCTTACGCGGTGCGCCTGAGCCTCGGCCTCGAGCAAGGCTCCGGCGCGGCAGCTCTGCGTGGCCTGCGTATCGCCCTGCCGCCAGGCATGATCGTCGATCCCGCCACCGCCGCCCTCTGCGCCGACCCGGCCTTCGCCCTCCCGCGATCCTCCCCCTTCGAAGAGAGCCTTGCGGGCGAGGACTGCTCCGCCCGCTCGCAGATCGGGACGGTGGAGGCCGAAGGGGAAGCCGGGGAAGTGCGACGCTTCGGCCTCTTCAACCTTGCGCCCGCCGATGGCGCCTTCGCTCGCTTCGGCACCGCCCCCTTCGGCACGCCAATCGTCTTCGACGTCCACCTCGTCAGCGGCGAAGACGGCTCGCTCCACCTCACGCTCGAGTCGTCGCAAATTCCCTCGAGCCTCGCCCTGCCGGGTCTCGCCATCACCTTCTGGGGCGCCCCCTGGGACGCCTCTCACAACGGCGAGCGCGGCGACTGCCTCAACGAGGCCGAACCTTCCTTCCCCTGGAGCAAATGCTCGGCGGTGGGGGAGCCGACCTCCAGCCCGCCCCTAGCCCTTCTCACCATGCCAACCAGCTGCGCCAGCTCACTCACCTTCGACGTGCAAGCCGAAGCCTGGTCGGGTGCGACGGTCTCAGAGGAAGCGCTCAACCGCGACACCGAAGGCCAAGTGGCACCAATCGAAGCCTGCGAGACGCTCGACTTCGAATCCGGCATCTTCGGAGGGCTGACGACGAAGAAAGTCACCTCGCCGAGCGGCTTCGAATTCCGGCTCGCCCACGATGACCTCGGCTTTGTCAACCCCCGGCTGCGGGCGGAACCGCGCGCCAGCAGGGCGGTGGTCAAGCTGCCCGACGGGGTGACGTTGAACCCCTCGCTCGCCGCCGGACTCGAGGGCTGCACCCCTGCCCAGCTCGCCGGCGAGACCACCACGACCCAAGGCTGTCCCAACAGCTCGAAGATCGGCGAATTCAACCTCACCCTCCCCTTCTTCAAAGGGTCGATCGACGGCGCCGTCTACCTCGCCCAGCCGCACCAGAACCCGTTCGGCTCGCTGCTCGCCGTCTACCTCGTCGCCAAGGCCGCCGACCGGGGAATCCTCGTGAGGGCGCGCGGCAGGCTAACCCCGGATCCCGCAGACGGCACTCTCACCGCCAGCTTCGAGGGGCTCTCCCAGCTTCCCTACCGCGAGCTGCGCATCGTCTTTCGCTCGGGGCAGCGCGCACCCCTCGTGAGCCCGCCGGCCTGCGGCACCGCCACCAGCCGGATCGAGCTTGTTTCCTGGGCGACGGACGCCCTTCGCAAGCAGGTGGCGGTCGATTCCCCGCTCGAAGCCGGCGTTGAAGGCGCCCCCTGCCCGACCACCCCCTCCCCCTTCGCGCCCCGGGTCGCCGCCGGCGGCGTCAACTCCAACGCCAACTCCTACACCCCCTACTTCGTCCACCTCTCGCGCACCGACCCCGAGCAGGAGATCACCTCCTACTCGCTGATCCTGCCCAAGGGCGTCACCGGGAAGCTCGCCGGCATCCCCTTCTGCCCCGACGACGCGATCGCCGCGGCGCGGGGGCGGGACGGGTTCGCCGAGGCCGCCCAGCCCTCCTGCCCAGTTGCAAGTCAGGTCGGCCGCACCGTGACCGGCTACGGCGTCGGCCCCTCACTCGCCTACGCGGAGGGACGGGTCTTCCTCGCCGGCCCCTACCACGGCTCGCCGCTCTCGCTGGTCACGATCAACCCCGCCACGGTCGGCCCCTTCGACCTCGGCACGATCGTCGTCCGCTCGGCTTTCGACCTCGACCCGGTGACGGCGCAGCTGCGGATCGACTCGCGCGCTTCCGACCCGATCCCCCACATCCTCGACGGGATCGTCCTGCACCTGCGCGACATCCGCGTCTACCTCGACCGCCCCCAGTTCACCCACAACCCGACCAGCTGCGTGCCGTCTCAACTCGGATCAACCCTGACCGGATCGGGCGCGAGCTTCGGCGATCCTGCCGACGACACGACCGCCACCGCCACCGACCGCTTCCAGCTGCTGAACTGCCGCAGCCTCGGCTTCCACCCGAAGCTCGGCCTGCGCCTGATCGGCTCCACGCGCCGCGGCGGCTTCCCAGCGCTGCGCGCCACTTTTGCCGCCCGCGGCCCGCGCGACTCCAACCTGGCGCGGATCGAGGTCGAGATGCCCCACCAGCTCTTCCTCGCTCAGAACCACATCCGTGCGGTCTGCACCCGCCCCCAGTTCGAGGCCGAGCGCTGTCCGCCCGGCTCGGTCTACGGCACCGCCGCCGCCTACACGCCGCTGCTCGACGCGCCCCTGCGCGGCAATGTCTACCTGCGCAGCTCCGACGGAAAGCTGCCCGACCTGGTCGCCGACCTGCGCTCGGGCTCGATCCGGATCGTCCTGCAGGGCCGGATCGGACCTTCCAAACAGGGCGGCATCCGCACCTTCTTCGACGACCTTCCGGACGCGCCGATCGAGCGCTTCACCCTGCTGATGCGGGGCGGCCGCCGGGGCCTCTTCACCAACTCGGTGAACGTCTGCGCCCGCCCGCCGCGGGCTGCTGTCAAAGCGCTCGGGCAAAACGACGTCGGGGCGATCTTCACCACCAAGTTGCGAGGGCGGTGTCACAAGCCGCACGCCCCCAAGGGCGGGCGCGAGCGAACTGCCTTCGCTTCCGACGTCGTCCAGAAGGGCACGCTACGCGTCGCGGTCAGCGGCGAGCTCTCTCCCCGCGCCTTGCCGCGCGATCGGGGGGCGCCGATCGCCGTCTCGGTCACGAGCCGCTTCACCACCACCGATGGCACCACTCCGCCGCCCCTCAGGGCACTGCGGATCGAGCTGAACCGTCAGGGTCGCCTCGACACCACCGGGCTGCCGAAATGCCGCGCCGACCAGATCCAGCCCGCCTCGACCACTCGGGCGCTTGCCGCCTGCCGCGACGCCCTGGTGGGGCGGGGCGGCCTTTCGCTCGACGTCGTGCTCGGCGGCCAGGATCCCTATCCGACGACCGGGCAGCTCCTCCTCTTCAACGGACGCTACAAGGGCCGTCCGGCGCTGCTCGGCCAGATCTATGCACCACATCCGTTCGCCAACTCCTTCGTCATCCCGTTTCGGATCGAACGGATTCGGAAGGGCAGCTTCGGCACCGCGCTGAGCGCCACCTTCCCGCCGGCCTTCACCAGTTGGGGACACATCACCGGCCTGCGGATGCGCCTCGCCCGCCGCTATGGCTTCCGGGGCAGCCGCCGCAGCTTTCTCAGCGCCGGCTGCCCCGCTCCGCAGGGGTCTTCGCTCGCCGTCTTCCCCCTCGCGCGTGTGAGCTTCGCCTTCGCCCTCGGCAAGAAGTTCAGCCAGACTCCGAGCGGCAGCTGCCGAGTCCGCCAGGAATGACGCCAACGGTTCACCAGACTTCATCAACCAACGTTTCTTGACAATACCGCCAGCATTCCTATAGCGTGGGGAGGCTTGGGCGCACCCCCGAGCATGGGAAACAGGGACTCCTGACGGGTCCAACTCGTTTGATTCAGGGAGGGTTAGATGATTTCGCGTATCCACGAAAAGCTGGGCACCGCCGGCTTCGTGATTGCCATTGTTGCCTTGATCGCGGCGCTTGGAGGAACTGCGCTCGCGGCAATGCCTGGCCTCAATGCCAAGCAGAAGAAGGAAGTCAAGAAGATTGCGAAGAGCTTCCAGGGGAAAGGCCCGACGGGCCCGGCTGGACCCGCAGGGCCGCAGGGCTCCAAGGGTGACGCCGGCGCTGCCGGCAAAGAAGGGCCGCAAGGCGAGACGGGTCCGGAGGGCGACCAGGGGCCACAAGGCAATCCTGGCGAAAATGGCGCCTGCAGCAATGCCAACCCGACCTGTGATCTGCCGCCGGGAGCCACGGTGACTGGAAATTGGGGATTCGTCGCTCCAGCTCGTGCCACTGGAAGCAGTGGAGATGAAGTCGCGGTGGCGACGCTCGACTACCCCTTGAAAGCTCCATTCACTGGGGACCCACCCGAGGTTCGATGGGTCGGCCAAGACTTTTGGCTCGAACCTGGCGACGATCCGTGGGACACCGTAAATTGCCCTGGTACTCCTGAAGATCCTGAAGCAGAACCAGGGTTTCTGTGCATCTATGCAGTACAGGTCTCAAACCAGGCCGACCATCTACGTAAACCCTGCGGATTTCCCGGTTCCGGCGGTTTAACCACGGACTACAGCAGTGGGGCAATCCTTACGTTTTGTGCAAACGATCCGGCCCAACCAACCCGAGGCCGTGGTAGTTGGGCCCTCACCGCTCCTAGCTCGTAAGTCTGAGCAACCCCGGGCGGCGACTGGCCGCCCGGGGTTTGATCACTCATACAGGACAAGGCCGCTCCAAGGAGGACCGTCCGAGATGGGATCCCGATTACGTCCCCCCCGAACCCTCTTTTTCGTCCCGTAGACCACCCAGTGTCGATTCGCCGATGTCGAGATCGAGCCGGAAGAGGTCACCGTGCTCCTCGACGTGCTCCATGTGGGTTAGCCCCGACTCGTAGTCCCCGCGCGGTAGGGCCCTTGCGACGACGGGCTTGGAGCTGATGTTGATGACCTCCTCCCGCGGCGTCCGGTCAACCGAGACTAATTTGCGAGCGCGATCCGCAAACTTCTTGCGTAAAACAAGTTCCTCTGATAAAAGAAACCCGTTCATTTATTGGACAAACGGGAGAGGGCGGGGGGCGCTCGGCTGAGCGCCTCAAAGGGTGAGGCGCGTCTGCTGTGCCATCGCAGCCTCTCGCTCTCCACACCAGTCAAACGAAAGGGATTCTCATGAGGAGGTTGTTTCTAGCCGCGGCGCTGGCGGCTCTGCTGTCTGTCGCTTCGGTAGCGCCTGCGTTCGGGGCATCGCATAGCCCGACAGGCGAATACAAACAGTTCGCGGAGTGCCCGCTGAACCGCGTCACCATGGACGGCTGCATCTACTCCGTCTCGACCGGCGGCACCTTCACGATCGGCAAAAAAGCCGTTCCGCTCGTCAACCCCGTCACCCTCCAGGGAGGGCTCGAGGAAGACGAAACGACCGGGGTCCAGTCGTTCTTCGGAGCGGAGAACGGTCAGACGCTCTCGAAAACCCCGCAGCCCGTCCCTGGTGGCCTTCTGGGCGTCACCGCGCCGACCTGGTGGCCGAGCATCCTGCGGAACCTGTTCAACGAAACCATCAACAACGGGTTCACGGGTGTGACCGCTACGGTCGAACTGGCTGCCCCGGCAACCTCGATCGGGATCAACACCACGAACCTGATCTCGGAAAACGGGGTCGCGCTCTCGCTGCCGGTGAAAGTCAAGCTGGGGAACCCGTTCCTCGGCAGCAACTGCTACATCGGCTCCAACAGCAATCCGATCACGATCAAATTCACGACCGGCACCACCTCGCCGCCGCCGCCGAACACGCCGATCAAAGGCAGCCTCGGCGAAGCGTCGTTCAACCCGTCGTTCACGATCCTCACCCTCAAAGGCGGGCGACTCGTGGACAACGCGTTTGCAGCCGGGGGCGCGAACGGATGCGGAGGGCTCTTCTCGTTCCTCGTCGATCCGTTCGTCAACTCGATCGTCGGCGTTCCATCGCCGGCCGGCACCAACACGGCGATTCTGGAAGGCGTGCTCCAGACCGCGAAAGCGGAACCCGTGCGGGCCAGCGAACCCTGAGCTAGGGAGACACCGGCCTAACAGCCCGCCGCAGAGATGCGGCGGGCTTTTTTATGCCCGAGCGCCGGCAGGCTGGAAGAGCTCCGCCGAGGGGATCCCGATCACCTCTCCGGCAAAGCGCTTGCGGGTCCCGTAGACGATCCAGGTCGTGTCGACTTCGCCGATGTCGAGGTCGAGCCGCAGAAGGTCGCCATGCTCCTCGACGTGCTCGAGGTGCGTCAGGCCGGAGTCGTAATCGCCGCGCAGCAGACCTTCGGCGACGATCGGCTTCGAGGCAACGTCGATCACCTCCTCCCAGGGCGCGAGGTCGACGTAGCCCTTCGTCGCCGGGACGATGCCGATCGAGCGCGGCCTCTCGACGTCGCTTCGGGTCAGCAGGACGAGGTGCTTGGTCGGATAGATGAAGGTGTCGACGACGAAGACCTCGCTCCAATGCTTCTCGGTGATCTCGTGAACCAGCGGGTGGGCGCTGCACTGAATCAGGAAGGCGTCGTCTCGGCCCCGAATCGCCTCGAGGCCGTCGAAGAAGTCCGTGATCAGCTCGAACGAAAAGTCGCCCACGCCTTGGAACTCGGCGTAGCGGCGAACAGCGCGTTCGTGGCAGGTCCCCTCGGGGCCGAGGGTGACGAACGTGATCGGCCCAGTGTCGCCCCGCGCGTCCACCACGCAAAGACTACTCCTTGATCAAAGTTTCTTGACAACCATTTAAAAACCCCGGCATAATCGTCTCGGCTTGAGCAACCCACCCGGCACAGATACGAACGGAAACGGCGGCCGAGCCGGCATCGAGGCGTTGACACTGCTGGCCACCCCCCTCACCGTCGCCGTCCTCCAAGCGCTTGCCGAGAAACGCTTGTCGCTGATGGAGCTGCGGCGCGCCGCCGGCTCCCCGCCGGCGACGACGATGCGGGGGCACATCCGGACACTGGTGCGGACAGGCGTCGTCGTCAAGACGCGCCGCAACGGATTCCCGGGGACGCTCGACTTCGAGCTCGGCGGCCCCGGCCTCGAGCTGCTTTCGGTTGCGGAGGTCCTCGAGCGGTGGCTCGGCCTCTCGCCGAACGACCCTCGCCCGCTGGGGAGCCCCCCGGCCAGGAACGCGATCAAGGCCCTAGCCGAGGGCTGGAACACGAGCATGGTCCGGGCGCTCTGTGCCAAGCGCCTCAGCCTCACCGAGCTGAGCGGGCTGATTACCAACGTCAGTTACCCCTCGCTGGAGAGGCGGGTCACTGCGATGCGCCTCGCCGACCTGATCGAGCCTTGCCCTGGCGGTGGCAGGAGCACGCCATATGCCGTGACCGAATGGCTGCGGCGCTCAGTCGCCCCGCTCGCGGCCGCCGCACGCTGGGAACGCCGCTGCGTCAGCGAGGCGTCCCCGGCCCTTCGCCGTCGAGATGCCGAGGCGGTGTTTCTCCTTGCGCTGCCGCTGGTTCGGCTCGATCCGGAAGCCGAAGCTTCATGCCGCCTCGTTGTCGAGCACGGTCGCGGCGAGGGTCAGACGCTGAGCGGCGTCACCCTCAGCATCCGAGAGGGCCAGCTCTCCTCTTGCGTCTCGAGGCTGGAGGGGCAGGCCGACAGCTGGGCGGTGGGGCCGGTCTCCGCCTGGCTCGACGCGATCGTCGATACCGAGTGGAGCCGCCTGGAGCTGGGCGGTGACGTCGGCTTCGGTCGCGATCTGCTGGAAGCCCTCAGCGGCGCCCTTGCGCCGAAGCTCACCTCTGCAGCCTGAATCAGTTCTCGTCCAGCCTCCGCTGCAATTGCTCGAACGCGCCCTCGAGCTGCTCGACCGGCTGCCGCAGCTCGTCGACTTCCTCCGGCGAAAGTTCCCCGAAGACGACGAAGATTGCGCCGGGCGAGAGGTCGCGCGGTTGATCTGGATCGCGCGCGGGCGTGCCGAACTTCCCGATCTCGGCGTAGGCCTGCCTCAGCAGTGCCTTTATCTCCTCCCGCTCATCCCCGGTCAGGGCCGGTTCGAGGGCCGTGACAGCGGCGCCCACGGCTTCGAGATTCGCCGAGACGTCGACGAGATCCGCTTCCGCATACAGCTGCTCGCGGCCAGCGAGCTTGCTCGTCGCGACATCGTCGAGAAGGCGGGCAGACCCGGCGGCCAGCTCCTCCGCCGAGAACCGCTGTTCTGCTAGGCGCTGCCGCAGCACCTTGCCGTCCGCGATCATCTGCTTGGCGACGACCACGGTCCCCCTGGTGGTTTCCGCTCCGAAGAGCGGCTTTTCGATCCCGTGGAAACCCGGAGCGCTGCCGGATCCGCCAGCTTGGCGAGAGTCGATCGAGGCGTTCAGCTGCGGCAAGGTTTCGGCTGCAGGCTCGATTTGCGAGTAGCGAACCCGGGCCCGGACGAAGCGGGACTGGGCCCGTCCGACCTCGCCGTGCTCCAGCTCGGGCAGCATCGCCTGCGTTGCCCGCACCAGCTCCGCTGCGTTTTCCTCGATGTAGGCGCGATACGCCCCCTCCCGAATCTCAGCGTGGGGTTCGTCGTTTCCGCAGCCCCACATCGCGAGGCTCAGTCCGCCGACGGCGAATACGACTTTGACTCGAAAACTTCGCATTGATCAATCAGAATAGATTATGCTTACGCCCGGGTTTGTTGAAACAAAAGGGAGGCGATTTTGTATTTTCGAGCGTTCATACTCTGTATTGCTCTGCTTGCGACGGCGAGCGTGGCTGTCGGCTGCGGCGGCGGTGATGACGATGGGACGGCTGCGGCGGACGAGGTGACCACCTCGACCTTGAGCAAGGCCGAGTTCGTGAAGAAGGCCAACTCCATCTGTGTGAAGAAGAGCCAAGACCTGCTCGAAGAAATGCGCGAATTCGCTGACGAACCCGCTGGTGCCTCGGCTCAGGAGGCAATTCAGCAGCTCTGGCCGCCGGCTCTGCGCGACGAGGCGGAAGAAATCCGCAGCCTCGGCGCGCCGGAAGGGGGAGAGGCGAAGGTCGAAGCGTATCTCGCCTCACTGGAAAAGGTCACGGGCGAAATCGAAGCGAAAATGCCGAAAGACATCTTCAAACTGCAGGAAATACTCATGGGGGTCAACAGCGCGGCCGCGGCTTACGATCTTGAAAGCTGCGAATTCTAAAACGGCGCTTTACCCAAAATAAACCGCTATATTTCCCTCAGTCCGGCTGGGACCGGACCACTGGGAAATCAACAGGGAGGGATTAGATGTTCGCGCGAATCCACCAGAAGCTCGGCACCGCCGGCTTCGTAGTCGCGATCGTTGCTCTGGTCGCTGCCTTGGCCGGGACCGCAATCGCAGCAGCGGGTCTCACGGGCAAGCAGAAGAAGGAAGTGACGAAGATCGCCAAGAAGTACGCCGGGAAGAAAGGTGCCACGGGCCAGGCCGGCCCGGCAGGGCCGCAGGGGCCTGCAGGCGCTGCCGGAAAAGCAGGCGCAGACGGAAGCGCGGGCAGCAACGGCGCCACCGGGGCGACTGGTGCCACCGGGGCGACCGGAAAAGGGACCACCGGCGGGACCGGTGCGACCGGTGCCACCGGCGTGACCGGTGCCGATGGATCGCCGTGGGTCGCTGGACAGGCACCCTCCGGTGTCGTCCTCAAGGGCACCTGGGCGATCCCGCAGTACACGGCCGCTGCTGGCGGGGAGAAAATCCCGACCGCAGTGTCTACCGGCGTGCCGATTCCTCCGACCAACAGCTCCTTGCTCGGCGCCGCACGAGGAGCGGGGCTCAATAACGGAGCGGACGAAACCAATGCGGAAACGCTTTGCCCCGGATCCGCAGAAAATCCGACGATCAACACGGCGCTGCTGCAGACCTTCAATGTCGGGGGCGTATGTGTCTACGCGCAGGAGCAGACCAACATGGATCCGCCTCTCTTCGGAGCCGCCGGGACCGGCAACTTCCCGCTTGCCAGCAGCGGTGGCGGTGTGGTCGCTCTGTTCAAATCAGCAGCAGCCGGAGCCGCGAGCGGTTACGGCTCCTGGGTGATGGTGACCCCTCCGGGGGCTTAGGGGCCTAGTACAGAAACACCCCGCCGCCCTGGTTCGAAGGGCCCCAGCGTGGACGCGCTGGGGCCCTTTTCTCTTTTAATCCATGCGTTGTTCGGAGCGAGGCGCCGATCAACACCCGCGCAGATAAACGCGCTCGAAAAAGGGTCGGACGTATTTTGCAGGGACAATGCCGCGCCCCTAGGCGCCGCCCTCGAGTTGAGGACCTATGGATACAAAAAAACTAGGCAATCAGGACCCCTATCGCTATTGATTTGAGCGTCCCTGGAACAGGGGGCGCCACCGGCCGGGAGCCGGTGGCCAAAGCAATTGGAAAGGGATCTACAGAATGATTCGCAATCTCAAGGTTCTGGGGCTCGCCCTCGTCGCCCTCGTGGCGATGAGCGCGCTGGCCTCGACGGCCTCCGCTCAGTTTGAATCGGAAGCCGAAAGCACCAACCTGACAGTCAGCTCCAACACGATGCAGAAATTCACGCCCAGCGAAGGCGGGGCGGCGATCGAATGCACAAAAATCTCGGCCACCGGCACCCAGACCGGCAAAGTCAACACGACAGTGACGATCTCGCCGACCTACAGCAGCTGTGAGACGTTCCTCGGCGCTGCTACCTCGGTGACCACGAACGGTTGTAAATACGTGTTCCACTCCGCCGCAAAAAGCACAACCGGCACCACCGATGTCGAGTGCGAAGGCACCAACCAGATCGAAATCAAAGTAGGGAGCATCTGCACCTACAAAATCGGCACCCAGACAGGCCTCAGCTCGGTGAACTTCAAAAACACCGGCTCCGGCACCACAAGGGAAGTCATCGTTGAACCGGCCGTCAAAGGCATCAAATCGACCTTGACGACAAATGACTTCTTCTGCCCGGCTGCTGGCAGCACCGGCACCTACTCCGGCACCTCGACCACGACAGGCGAGAACTCCAAAGGCGAACACATCGGCATCTTCGTCGACTAGTCAACAGCACCGCTAGCTCCTCGAGAGCTCAGCAAGAAATCAGAGGGCCGGGGTTTTGCCCCGGCCCTCTCCTTGTCTTGACTTAAGGAAATACGTCGGTACGCTTTTGACTGGTAGGTGTCCGCGGAGACTGCGCGGACACAATTAAAAGGGGGGGGATATGCGGGTAGGAGCTTGTTTGCGCAGGGCCAGGGAGAATTTCCTGTGGAGCTTGGTCATGGCGAGTTGCCTCGCCTGCATCTTCAGCGCTTCTGCCTCCGCCGCCGCGCCGAGCCTCCTCTGGCAGGTGCCGGAAGACGGACAGCCCGGATCGGAAGCGGGCCGCTTTTCGCTTCCCTCCGGCTTGGCCAGTGATCCCGACTCGGGGCACGTTCTCGTCGCCGACACGGCCAATGCAAGGATCGTCGAGCTGACTGCCTGGGGAGAGTTCGTCAAGACCTGGGGATGGGGAGTCGTTGCGTCGGGCCCCGGCAATCAGACCCCGAGGAACGAGCAGCAGGAGCTGACGGTCGACGCCACCAGCGGCAGCTATACCCTCACCTACTTTAACGTCTACAGAGGGGGAAAAGAAACCGCCCAGACCACCGTCCCAATCTCCCCCGGTTGGCCTGCAACGGACCCCGGTACGCCGGGGACGATCGACAGCGTCCAAGAGGCTCTGCAGGCTCTCCCGAGCTTCGCAGCCTCTCCCGGATCGATCACCGTCACTGGCGGGCCTGGGGATGCTGGCGGCACCACTCCCTACCAGATCGAATTCGTTGGCCCTTACGCAGATAGAGATATCCCGCCGCTTGAAGTAGGGAGTGCAAGCCTCGCCGGCGGCGCGGCGACGGCAACTCTGTCGACCACGCAGACCGGCGGCAACTTCGAGATCTGTGTTCCGGCGGAGGGTGATGTCTGTCAGGCGGGTCAGGAAGGGGGGAGTTCCCCGGGCGAGATCGGCTCACCTGCTGGTGGCCTTGCCTTGGATGACGATTCCAACGTCTACGTCTACGAAACGGTTCTGGAAAACCAAGGGGAAGGCCCCAGCTTTCGTGTCCAAAAATTCAGCGCTGAGGGTGAATTCCTCGCGATGTGGGGGGGCGAAGTCAACAAGACCAAATCCGCCGAAGTTGGCAGTACGGAAGCCGAACGCAACCTGTGCACCAAAGCACAGGTGGAAGCGGGAGATGTCTGCGGCACGGGTGTACCGGGTTCAGGCGAGGGTCAGTTCGAACGTACCTTCGCCATCGGAAACCGAATCGACGTGGGGCCCGACGGTGCCGTCTACGTGGGAGATGACGAACGAATCCAGAGATTCACGCCCGCTGGCGTCTTCGTCGAAGACCTTGAAGTGGCCGGAGAGTATGTCCTCAATCTGGTGATCGACGCGAGCGGGGCTTTCTACGTCACCTATGAAATAAGTCCGTCAAATATGAAAGACGACGTGCGCAAGTTGGTTGCGTTCGGCGGGGTGGCCTCTGAAGTCATGCTCTTTCCAGCGGATAACCCTGGGACGATCGCGCTCGACGGTGGCGGCGATGTCTACATCGTCGATCGCAGGGAAGCCCCTGACAACTTCCCGAAGGTGATCGCGTATGAACCCGATGGGACTGTCCTGATCCCCTTCGGGGAGCATCTGGCTGAAAGCGGCAGGGCGCTACTTGGGCTCGCGACCAGCGAAGCGTGCGGGGTCCCGGGGGTCGACATCCTTGTGTCGGACGTGGGCGGCTTTGTCAGCTCCTACGGACCGCCGCCAGCAGACATCGTTGCATGTCCGCCACCGGAAATACCGCCGACGATCAGCCGGCAATTCGCCACCGCGGCTACCGATACCACCGCATCGGTGGAAGCGAGGATAAATCCGCAGTTCTGGTCCGACACCCGGTACTACGTCGAATACGGCACCGGCACCTGTGCCGCTGGAGGCTGCGACAGCACCCAGCCGGTTCCGCCCGGACTCCTTCTTACGTCTCAGGTGGTCAAGCAGATATTGCCGACCGAGGCGATTGATCTCTCTGGCCTTGCGCCGGGGACCACCTACAACTTCCGCTTCGTCGCTGAAAGCACCGGGGGCGGGCCGGCTTATGGCATCGATCCCGATGGGTCGGGGTCAGAAGAAGCGAGCTTTGAGCAGGGACTCGAAGGGACCTTCACGACGCGGCCAACCGGCGGAGCCACTGGCGATCCTTGCCCGAATGCGCCTTTCCGGATCGGCGCAGCCAATCGTTTACCCGATTGCCGCGCGTACGAGATGGTCACCCCGGTCGACAAAGAAAATGGTGACATCATCGTCCTCGAGAAGGGCGGTGTCGTCCACGCCCCTCTGTCGCTGAACCAGAGCTCACCAGACGGGAACCTGTTCACCTATTCGTCCTATCGCGCCTTCGGCGACGCCAGCTCGGCGCCGATCACCTCCACCTACCTGACGAGCCGCTCGGATGCCGGTTGGAGCAGCCACGGGATATCGCCCCCCCGAGGACGGAACACCTGGGAGATAGCGACCACGATAGACACCCAGTTCAAAGCCTTTTCTCCCGATCTCTGCGATAGCTGGCTGGTCAGCGAAACCGATCCGCCCCTCACCTCCGGTCCGACCGCGGGGTACGCAAACCTCTACCGTCGCGACAATTGCGGAGCTGGAGCCGACGATTACACGGCTTTGATTCCCTCTGCTGACGAAGCAGTGCAACCGAAAGACTTCAGGCCCGAACTGCAAGGAGTCTCTGATGAGGGAGCGCACTCTTTGTTCCGGGTGAGAGGGAAGCTGACCGACGACGCGATCGCCTGCACGGCCCCCGGAGACGCGACCAGTTGCAGGCTGCAGCTCTATGAGTCACTTCCTGGCGGAGAGCTGAGGTTCGTCTGCCTCCTGCCAGGAGGGGCGCCCGCACCAGATGGTTGCTCGGCGGGAAGCGCGTCGGGCGAAATTTCAAGCGACGGGCGAAGTCAGATGGTCAACAACGCCATTTCAACTGACGGCTCGAGGGTCGTTTGGTCGGATGCACCAGAAAAAGTAGGAAAGATCTACGTACAGGTCGATGGCGGCGCTTCAATCGCTGTCTCCGCGGCTGGCGAAGCCCTCTCAGGGGAGGTGGTTGCCCAATATTGGACCGCAGCCTCCGACGGCTCACGGGTGATATACAGCGCCGGGGGGCAGTCAGAGCTGGGGAAAGGAGCGGCCGACCTCTACAAGTTCACGGTTGATGGCGAAGCGACCGACAAGATCGCCGGGGATGTTTACGGCTTGCTGGGAGCGAGCGAAGACGCAAGGCAGATCTACCTGGTTTCTGGCGAAGATCTTGACGCTGGGGCGACTGAAGGTAAGCCCAACCTCTACCTCTACGAAGATGAAGGTGAAGAGTTCACTTTCGTCGGCACGTTGTCGCGGTCTGATGCAGAACCCAAGAACACGCTTTCACCCGTCAACCTCGTGCCCCGGAATCACTCGGCAGAAGTCAGCGCCGATGGTGTAAGCGTGGCGTTCACTTCAAGCGCTCCACTGACTGGTTTCGACAACACCGATGCCGCGACCGGCGAACCGGTAATGGAGGTATTTCGTTACGACGCATCCGCAGGAGATCTACGTTGCGCGTCCTGCAATCCAACCGGCGTCCTGCCGTCGGCACGGAACATAGGTGGAAATCCCCCGCTGTACGCCGTCGCTCAACTTCCCTTTACCCAAACCCAGATCTACCGGGCGCCACGCGCGCTTTCCAACGATGGGGGCCGTCTCTATTTCGAGAGCTTCGAGAGCCTGGCGAGCGCCGACACCAATGACAAGAAGGACGTCTATCAGTGGGAGGCTGTCGGTCAGGGACCGGCACCGGCCACCTGTGAGAGCAGCTCCCCCTCCTATGACGTTCAGGCAGGCGGCTGCGTCAGGCTGATCTCCACCGGCCAGAGCGATGAGGACTCTTCGCTGGTCGACATCTCGGCAAGCGGCGACGACGTCTTTTTCGCCACCGCAGAGAGCCTCTTACCTCAAGATCCGGCACTGGTCGACATCTACGACGCGCGCGTGCTTGGTGGCTTCCCGCCAGTGCCAGGCCCCAAAGCCCCTTGTCAGGGCGAAGGCTGCCAGTCCGCGGCCCCGCCGGCGCCGAGTCCCACGACGCCCAGCTCCTCGAGCTTCATCGGTCCCGGCAATCCGGCACCGAAACATGCCGGTCACCGCTGCCCGAAGGGTAAGCACAAGGTGAAAGTCAAGGGCAAGAAGCGGTGCGTCAAGAATAAGAAGGGCAAGAAGAAGGCCTCGCGTGGTGCCCACAACGGGAGGGCAGGGCGATGAGGCGCCTCATCCTCTCCGCCCTCTCCGCGGTCCTATTGGGATCCCTTGGGGCTAGCCCAGCCACGGCGGAAGATTTCGGTCTCGCGAATCTCGACGTCCGCTACGAAAACGCCGACGGCTCCCCCGCTCTGCTAGCAGGGTCCCATCCATACGCAATCACCTTCGACCTCGATTCCAGGACTGAAGAACTGCCTGGTGGGTTGATCGTCCCGGCTGGGGCGGCAAAGACGATCAAGATCGAGCAGCCCTCCGGATTCGCCGGCGTACCCAGCGCCGCCGAGACCTGTCCCGCTGCGCTCTTTTTGGAAGCCGCTAGCGACGAAGAGAAATTCGCCTGCCCAAACGACACGGTGCTCGGGAAGACGACGGTCACGGTTGGCAGTGCCGGCAAAAGCTTCACCAAAACGGTTCCCGTCTACAACATGGAGGCGCCCCCCGGGGCGATCCTCAAACTCGGGTTCATCGTCCAGGGCATCCCGGTCACCTTCGAAGTCGGGCTCTCGCCGGTTTACCCCTTCAACCCCCTGGTGACGATCTCCAACGTCTCCCAGGCGGCGGAATTTTATGCCTCTTCCACCACCGTTTGGGGAAACCCGGCTAGCTCCGCCCACGATACGGAACGCGGGACCTGTTTGACGAGCGGGGCATCTGACGAATGCCCAATCTCTCCTGCCAAGGAAATCCCTTTCTTGCTCCTTCCCCGCAGCTGCACTGGCCCTCTCTCCACGATCTTCGAAGCCACCTCCTGGCAGAACCCGGCCACCTGGGTGAAGGAACCGCCGGTGCTCTCGCACGACGACTCCCTGCCGCCCCAGCCAAAAGGCCTCTCGGGCTGCGATGAACTTGAATTCGACCCAGAAGTCGCCGCCAAAACGACCACCCAACAGGCTACGTCGGGCTCCGGCCTCGACTTCAACCTTGCGATCGACGACGAAGGCATCCTCGACCCAGACGGTCGCGCCCAGTCCGACATCAAGCGCATCACCCTCACCTTGCCAGAGGGCATGAGCGCCAACCCCTCCTTGGCCGCCGGCTTGGGCGTCTGTTCCGCGGCTGAGTTTGCTGCCGAGTCGGTTGACTCCCAACCTGGAGACGGCTGTCCCGAGACCTCGAAGATCGGCACCGTGCAGGCCGAATCGCCCCTGCTCGAGGGGACGGTGCTGAAGGGCGAGCTCTTCGTTGCCGAGCCGTACGCCAATCCGTTCGGTGAGCTCCTGGCGCTCTACCTGGTGGTGCGTGAACCGAAGCTCGGAATCTTCGTCGCCCTACCCGGGAAGATCGAGGCCGACGCCGTCAGCGGCCGCCTCACCACGATCTTTGGCGAAGCGCCGTTTGAAATTCCCCAGTTCCCGATCTCCAACCTGCAGGTGCAGTTGCGCACGGGGGACCGGGCGCCGCTGGTCACTCCGCCGGCTTGCGGCAGCTACGGGATCTCCACCGAGTTGATCCCCTGGGCCGATCCGACCACGGCGGCTGCGACGGGCTCGACCTTCCAGATAACGGCTGGCCCTGATGCCGGCTCATGTCCGCCCAGCCCACTCCCATTCTCCCCTGGCTTCAAGGCGGGCTCAATTTCGAATCAGGCCGCCTCCCACTCGCCTTTCTACCTCGAGCTCAGTCGCTCTGATGCCGAGCATGAGCTGAGCAAATTCGAGGTCAAGCTCCCTCCCGGTGTGACCGCGACCCTTGCCGGCACCGGCCGCTGCTCGGATGCAGCGATCGCCGCAGCATCGGCCCATTCAGGGCGCGAGGAGCTCGCCTCGCCCAGCTGCCCGGCGGATTCTCGCGTGGGCAAAGTTCTCACCGGGGCCGGGGTCGGCTCACAGCTGACCTGGGTCGAGGGCTCCCTCTACCTGGCCGGCCCATACCGGGGCGCTCCGCTGAGCGCTGTCGCGGTCGTACCGGCGGTGGCCGGGCCCTTCGACCTCGGCACCGTCGTGGTGCGCCAGCCGCTCCGAGTCGATTCCCGCAGCGGTCAAGTCACCGTCGACGCCTCCGCCGATCCCCTGCCGAGGATCCTCCAGGGAATCCCGCTGCGGGTCCGCGAGATCCAGGCCTACATCGACCGCCCCGGCTTCATGCTGAATCCGACCAACTGCGATCCCCTCGCTGTGGCGGCAAATATCTGGGGAGGCGCTTCGGTGGCGGCCACGGACCGCTACCAGGCCGCTGGGTGCGGGAGCCTGGGCTTCAAGCCGAAGCTTTCGCTGAAGCTGAAGGGCGGGACGCGCCGCAGCGACAATCCCGCGCTCCGCGCCCTGCTCACGACCCGCTCCGGCAATGCCAACATCGCCAAAGCGGTGGTCACCCTTCCTCGTACGGCCTTCCTCGATCAGAGTCACATCCGCACCGTCTGCACCCGAGTCCAGTTCGCAGCGCACTCCTGCCCGAAAGGGTCCAGATACGGCTTCGCGCGAGCCTGGACCCCGATTCTGGATGCCCCCGCGGAAGGGCCCGTCTACCTACGCTCCTCCAACAACACTCTGCCGGACTTGGTGATGGCGCTCAAAGGCCCGGCGTCGGCACCGGTTGAAGTCGAGGTAGTTGGCCGCATCGACTCGAATAAAGGCGGGATTCGCACCAGCTTCGAAGGGACGCCCGACCTGCCTGTCTCGAAACTTCTGCTGACCATGCAGGGCGGAAAGAAGGGCCTGATCGACAACAGCCGCAACCTTTGTGGCCATACCTCGCGAGCGGTCGTGCGGCTCGGCGCCCACAACGCCAAGCGCTCCAACTTCCGGCCGGTGGTCAAGGCCACCGGTTGCAAGAAGCCTAAGAAGCGCTGAAGAGGTTGCTCTAAAGAACTTGATTGTTTGTACCCTCTTTTGCAACCGGCCAATGCCGGCGAAAAGCAATGAAAGGGTACGCATGATTCGCAATCTCAAGATTCTGGGGCTCGCCCTCGTCGCCCTCCTGGCGATGAGCGCGCTGGCCTCCACGGCCTCCGCGCAGTTCGAATCGGAAGCCGAAAGCACCAATCTGACAGCCAGCAGCAACGCGATGCAAAAAATCGCTTTCAGCGAAGGCGGCATCGCAATCGAATGCACAACCCTCAAAGTCAGCGGCACCCAGGCCGGGAAAGCCAACGCGACAGTCACGATCGCCCCCGTCTACAGCAACTGTGAGACGTTCCTCGGCGCCGCGACTTCCTTCAATACGAACGGTTGTAAATTCGTCTTTCACCTCTTGAAAGGCAGCACATCAGGCACGACAGACATCGAGTGTGAAGCGGGCAAAGCAATGGAATTCATTATCGGCAGCATTTGCAGATATACCATCGGCACGCAGACAGGCCTCGGTTCGTTGAGCTTCAAAAACACCGGCTCCGGCACCACAAGGGAAATCATCGTGGAACAGAATTTGAAAGGAATCACCTCAACGCGAACGACAAATGACTTCTTCTGCCCGGCAGGAGGAAGCACGGGCAACCTTACCGGCAACTGGAGCATGACAGGCGAGAACGCTGCAGGAACCAGCCACACCGGCATTTTCCTCGATTAGCGGCCACTCGTGCGAAGGTGGGCAAGGAGGACCCGGCTGAGCAGCCGGGTCCTCTCATCTTTTGGGGGAGAGACGAGTCAGCTGCCAAGGCGCATGCGGAAGGGTCACCGCGGCTAATGCCGCACGTGCGGCTTCGACGCGCGCGCCGAACCACCGCACGCGGTGTGCAGGAGGATGCAGCTAGAGCGGGGACCCGAGAGAAGCGAATCGAACCGGAGCAAATCAAGACTTGATGCTCTATTGAGCAGGAGGTATTGAGTGCCCGACCGTTGCCGGCGCGAGACGGCAGTCAAAGCAATGGAAGGGATTTACAAAATGACTCGCAATCTCAACGTACTCGGGGTCGCCCTCGCCGCTCTCATGGCGATGAGCTGGCTGGCCTCAACGGCATCTGCGCAGTTCGAATCGGAAGCCGAAAGCACGAATCTGACAGTCAGCACCAACGCGATGCAGAAATTCGCACCCACCAACGGGGGGGGCGCAATTGAATGTACAACCATCAAAGCAACCGGCACCCAGTCCGGCAAAGCCAACACCACAGTGACGATCTCGCCAACCTACAGCAACTGCGAGACCTTTCTAGGGGCCGCCACGTCGGTTAAAACCAACGGATGCCAGTACGTGTTCCACATAGCCAAAGGCAGCACAACCGGCACGACCGATATCGAGTGCTCCATCAAACACGACATCGGGACAATCGGAGGCGTAACAGTCTTTGCTGAAACAGAAAGCACCGGCGTGATCGAAATCACGGTCGGCTCTATCTGTAAATACACCATCGGCGCGCAGACAGGCTTGGGCTTTGTGAGCTTCAAAAACACCGGCTCGGGCACCACACAGGAAGTCATCGTCGAACCCAACGTGCTCGGCATCAAATCGTCCCTGGTGACAAACGACTTTTTCTGCCCGGCGGCTGGGAGCAGCGGCACCTATACCGGCACGTTGCACCTGACAGCTGAGACCGCCGGAGGATCCCACGTAGGCGTCTTTGTCGACTGACGGCACGGCGATCGAAAGGACAAAAGAAATGATTCGGAACCTGAAATGCCTGGGGGCCGTCCTCATCGCCCTCCTGGCGATGAGCTCTCTGGCCTCCACCGCTTCCGCTCAGTTCGAATCGGAAGCCGAAAGCACGAATATGACAGTAAGCGCCAATGCGATGTTCAAGATCGCGCCTGTCGAAGGAGCGACGCCGGTCGAATGCACAAAAGTCGCAGTCACCGGCACCCAAACCGGCAAAAGCAACACCACAATCACCTTAACTCCAACTCTCAGCAGTTGTGAGACCTACATCGGCACCAACGTCAGCATCAGGATGAATGGATGCGCCTTTGTATTCCACTTGGCGAAAGGTTCGACAACCGGCACCATGGACATCGAGTGTCCGACCAGCGCTGTGATCGAACTGATAGCCGGCAACATCTGCCGCTACACGATCGGGACTCAGACAGGCCTCAGCTCGGTGAGCTTCACAAACGTCGGCGCCGGCACCACAAGGGAAATTGTGCTGGAGCCGAATGTCAAAGGGCTTACTACCGTCCTTGTGACAAACCACTTCTTCTGCCCCGCTGGCGGGAAAACCGGCACCATTACCGGCAGCCTCAACCTCACAGGTGAGAATGCGGCCGGTACGACTCACATCGGCGTGTTCGTCGACTAGATAGATCGCGCAGGCAGTAAAGAGGCGAGGCTGGAGTGATCCGGCCCCGCCTCTCGTTCAATAGGATCTGCGCGGATGGCGATGCTTGCGGCCTGGGTGGTATTTCCGATCGTCCTTGCCGCGCTCTGCCTCGGCTGCGGCTTCCTCCTCGAGGCGTTGGCTGCCTCAAGGCTGCCCGGGCCGCTTCTTGCTCCAGGCGGCTTCGGAGCGCTGGTGGTCCTTGCGGGTCTCCTCACCTCATCGGGGGAGACCGCTTCGCTGGCAGCTCCAGCGGCGGTGCTAGCGGCCCTCGCCGGCTTCGCCCTCGCCCTTCGCGGCCGCGACCAGCGGAAGCGCCGGATCGAGCATGTCGACGTCTGGGCCCTCGCCGCCGCCCTCGGCGTCTTCGCGGTCTACGCCGCCCCTGTGGTCCTCTCCGGGCGCCCCACCTTCGCCGGGTACATCAAGCTCGACGACACCGCTACCTGGATGGCCTTCGTCGACCGCCTGATGGAGCACGGGCGGGACCTCTCCGGGCTGGAACCGTCGAGCTACAAGGCGACGCTCGAGGCCAACCTCCCGAACGGCTATCCCGTCGGAGCATTCCTCCCGCTTGGCGTCGCCTCGCGGCTGACCGGGACCGACGTCGCCTGGCTGGTCCAGCCATACATGGCGACGCTCGCCGCGCTGCTCTCGCTCTGCCTCTACTGGCTGGCGGCGCCGCTGCTCGAGTCGCGGCCGCTGCGGGCGCTGGTCGCATTCGGCGCCGCCCAGTCGGCGCTTCTCGTCGGCTACAGCCTTTGGGGCGGGATCAAGGAGGCCGCCGTGGCGCTGGCTATCGCCCTGGTGGCTGCCCTCGCCCCAGCCGCGGCCCGGCCGGAACTGAGGTGGCGAGCGCTCCTCCCGCTGGCGATCGCCGTCACCGCTCTGCTGGCGATGGTTGGCTCGGGTGGGCTTATATGGATCGCTCCGATCCTGGGCTTGGTGGCTCTCGGCCTCTGGCGGCACGAGGGCCTGCGCAGCCTCGGGCGGCGGGCGGTGCCCGTCGCCCTCCTCGTCGCCCTCCTCGGCATCCCCCTGCTCTTTGCCGCCGGCGTCTTCTCGCCAACCCAGGGCGGCCTCACCGACAGCGCCGAGCTCGGCAACCTGGTCGGCCCGCTCAGCGTCTTCCAGTACGCCGGCATCTGGCCGAGCGGTGACTTCCGCCTCGACCCCGTCTCCCCCCTGACGGCGCTCCTCATCTCCCTGGCGATTGTCGCCGCCGGCGCCGGCGCCTTCCTCGGCTGGCGCGCACGCGCCTGGGAGCTCCTCCTCTACGCAGGCGCCACCGCGATCGGCACCCTCGCCGTCTTCGTCTACTCCTCCCCCTGGGTCGGGGCGAAGGCCCTCTCCTCCGGCAGCCCGTCCTTCCTGCTGCTGGCGCTGGCCGGAGCCGCTGCCCTCGCCGCAGGGGCCAAGCGGGTGATGGGCGGGGCCGCGCTCGGCCTCCTGCTCGCCGGCGTCCTCTGGTCGAACGCGCTCGGCTACCACGACGTCAGCCTCGCCCCCTATGACCAGCTGCGGGAGCTGGAGAGCATCGGCGAGGAGATCAGCGGCGAGGGGCCGACGCTGATGACCGAATACCAGCCCTACGGCGTCCGCCACTTCCTCCGAGAGGCGGACGCAGAAGGGGCGTCTGAGTTGCGGATCAGATCCATCCCCTTGCGCGATGGCGGCGAACTGGAGAAGGGTGACTGGGCCGACACCGATGAGATCGCCTCAGAGGCGCTGCTCACCTATCGGACCCTCGTGCTGCGCCGGGGCCCGGCCCAGAGCCGCCCCCCAGCCCTCTATTCGCTCGTGAAGCGCGGGGACTATTACGACGTCTGGCAGCGCCCGGAGGCGTTCGATGAAGTCGCCGGACACCTCGCCCTCGGTGACTTCGAAGATCCCGGCGCGGCCCCCTCTTGCCCTGAAGTCCAATTGCTGGCAGCGCTGGCCGGCCCCGGCGGAACGCTCGCGGCGGCGACTCGGGACCCGGTCGCGGTCGCCTCGTTGGCCGGAGCGGCGCGCTCCGAAGATTGGACGCCGACTGCGCCTGGGGCCCCGGACGTGATTCCCCGCGGAGCGGGCAGCTTGGCGGTCAACGTGGAGATACCGAAAGCCGGCAGGTACGGCCTCTACCTGCAGGGCAGCGTCCGCAACCGGTTGCACCTCGTAATCGACGGGAAGGAGGTCGGCTCCGTGGAGGAGCAGCTGAACCCAGCCCGCCAGTTCCTCTACTTCGGCGATAAGCGGCTCGCCGCCGGGATCCATGAAGCAACTCTCATCCTCGATGGGCAGGACCTCAGCCCTGGTAGCGGCGGCCCCCCGGAACCGATCGGCCCCCTCGCCTTCAGCAGCAGCATCAACGAGAACCCGCCTGTGCGCCTGGTCCCGGCTGACCGGGCGAGATCGCTCTGCACGCAGCGCTTGGACTGGATCGAGGCGCTGAAGCCGCCTTTGCCTGATACCCTCCGCAGGGGCTTTTGAGTAATGAAGCATTTACTTGTCATAGCGGCAGCACTTGCTCTCCTTGCCAGCGGCTGCGGCGGAGGAAGTGACGGCGACGCCACCGCCCAGGGCGACTCGGGCAGCGTTCCATCCGTGGAGGCGGTGGACGGCCTGACGAAGGCGGAGCTGATCGCCCAGGCCGACGCGATCTGCGAAGAAACCGACAAGAAGCAGGAAGCTGCCCTGAAAGCGTTTTTGAAGAAGCACCCCAACGCAGGGTCGGACCCGAAGGGACAGGCGCAGATGGTCAAGGAGGCGGGATTGCCACCGATCCGCGCTGAGGTGGAGGAAATCGCCGCCCTCGGCGCTCCTGCCGGTGAAGAGGATCAGGTTCAGGCGATCCTCGACGGCATCCAGCAGGCAATCGAGAAGGGCGAAAAAAACCCAGAAGCGCTTCTCGGCAAATCCCCCAGCCCCTTCGACGCTGTCGGGAAGCAAGCCGCCAAGTACGGCTTCAACGCCTGCAGCAACGCCCTCTGACCCCGGCCCGCCGGCACCAGCGCCGCCGCCCTCGCTGAGTTAGTCCTCGAGTTGCCGCAGCATCTCGTCGAAGCCGCCGCTCTGGGATTCGATCAAGCGCGCAGAAATCTCTATTTCCCAGAACTTGGCACCGGCGATCCATGCTTGGCCCAGGTAGTCCCAGGCCGCGAGCGTGGTGCCGACCGTCGTATTGAGGTCGTCGGCGAGCTGTTCCATCAGGTCTTGGAACTCGCCCTGCATCCCGTGGATGACGGGTGTCGCGTCTCGCTGCCCCATCTTCGTCCCCAGCATCACGGCGTGCCCGGTGCGGATCCCGAATAGCCAGGCGTCCTGCAGGTACAGCTCGAGCTCCGCCAGCTGCTCCTCGTCGAGCCCAAGCGTTTCGGCGCTCTCCTCGGCAAGAGGCTTCAGATCCTGCTCTTTCGCGCTCCGGACCGCCGCGGAGAGCCTGTTGTTGCTGGAGGACATGGCCGCCAATCTAGACAACTAGCTTTAATCGAGTACGCCTATTTGTACTACGGGTCTTTCGCGGGCGCAAGCCCAGGCCCGGTGACTCTGATGGCAATAGAAAGGGCGGCCCGGAGGCCGCCCTTTCGAATCCTGCGCCGGCTCAGACCGGCGGAGAGATGCTCCTCAGGTACCGGTGCAGGGCCGGATGATGGTGGCCGGACCAGCCTGGGTGCCGTCGGAGAACTTGGCGGTGGCTTTGGCCTGAAGCTTGCCGTCCGCGCATTTCGCCGTCAGGACGCCCTTTTTGTTGATCGTCAGGCTGAACGACTTCACGGAACCGCTGCCGCCCGCGATTTTCGGGATCGTGGCGACGGTTTTCAGCCCGTAGCGGCCGTTGTGGACTTTCTTGATTTTCAGCGTGGTCACGATCGCACCCGTCACCGGCGCCGAGAAGTAGGCGTGGATGTAGAGGGTCGTGGTGCCGCCGCTGAAGCCGCCGTTGAAGACGACGAGCTTACTCGGGACGTCGATCGGTTTCGATTCGGGGAACTGGACCTCGGCCACGGTCTGGCCGGTACCGATAATCGACTTCTTGCATGCTTTTTCGGCAGCCTTGGTGTCGCGCGACTGCAGCTGGCCGGACTTGCAGACCGGGATGCCCTTGACGTTGATGGCGCCGTTCTTGTCCGTTTCGACGATCGCTTCCTTCATCGCCGGCGGATGGGTGCCGTCTTTGGTTGCGATGTTGCCCGAGGCGGTGAGGCTGATCGGGGCGAGCTTCTTCTTGGGCAGCTTGGTCGGGCTGAACCCGCCGTTGAAGGTGAATACGAGGTTTCCGGCTTCGACCGTCACCGGTTTGTTGGCACCGGTGGCGATGCCCGCCACGCTGACGGCTATCAGCGCCGCGATGGCCATCGTCAACATCAGGTACTTGCGCATATCCCTATAACTCTCCTTTGCGGCCTGCCCGTCCTGGGTCCGATGCCGTCGGAACTTGTCTAAAAATCTCTCCAGCGGGTCAACCTACCACCCCCGCCCTTCTCGTAAACCCGCCCATTCCCGAAAAGGAGCGGATTGAGCCAGGCGCTACCGGCGCAGCTTCGCCCGTCGCACCCGCTCGCGCTCGGCGGCGGCGCCCTCGGCGCCGAGGAACGGCAGCGTCACCCAGAACATCAGGTCGGGGAGCCGGCTCGGCAGCCGGGTAGCGGCGCCGTGCAGGATCTCGGAGTAGAGGAGCTCATTGACCCCGCCGGCGATCGCCATCGAGGTGATCCCCGGCAGTTCGACTGTCGTCTCCGAGCGCCCGGTCTCGAGGAAGCCGGTGAACTGGCGCAGGGCCGAGTCGCGCCGGGCGAGCGCTTTCGGGCCCGCCGCCAGCACCTCGACGATCGCGAAGCGGGCCTCGTCCGGATGCTGGGAGAGATGCTCCAGGAGCGCCTCGAGGGCAGCGCAGGTGCGCTCCGCCCACGGTGCCCCGGGTTTTGACTCGAACGCTTCGCTCGCCTCCGCGAGGAGGTTTTCGAGGAGGACGTCGTAGGCGGCGAGGAAGCAGTCCTCCTTGCTGTCGAAGAGCTCGTAGAAGGTCTTGCGGGAGACCCCGGCGACGCCGATAACGTCGACCACGCGCGTCTCCGGGTAGCCGCGCTTGGAGACGACCTCGATCATCGCCTTGTGGATGCGGTTGCGTTGGGACTCGGTCACCGCCTCCCTCGGCAGACCGTGTCTTCCCCGTGGCAGCCGCTCGCTCAATTTGGCGGAGCGTCTAGTGGAGGCCACGCGACAGACTGTAGAGCAGTCAAAGAACCGGTGGGGGTTCTTTATCTAAAAGTCCGAAAGCCCTCGCTCAGGAGTCGAGCCAGATCACTTGCTCGCGATCAGGGCCAACCCCCACGAGGCGGACCGGCACGCCGACGAACTCGGAGATGAAGCCGAGGTAGTCGCGGGCCTCCTGCGGCAGATCTGAGGCCTGGCGGCAGGCGGTGAGGTCGAGGTCGAAGCCCGGCACCTCCTCGTACTCGGGGGTCGCCGAGTGCAGGATCGACTGGTGGTAGGGGAAGGTGTCCAGGACCGCGCCCTCCTTGGAGCGGTAGCGGACCGCCAGCCGCAGCGGCCCGATGCCGCTGAGGACGTCGAGCTTGGTGATCGCGAGCGCGTCCATGCGGTTGAGCCGCACCGCGTAGCGGAGCGCCACCAGGTCCATCCAGCCACAGCGACGCCGCCTCCCGGTCGTGGTCCCGAACTCGTGGCCTCGCTGCAGCATTTGCTCGCCGACGTCGTCGAAGAGCTCGGTCGGGAAGGGCCCGGCCCCGACCCGGGTCGCGTAGGCCTTGGCGATCCCCCAGACCTCGTCGATGTCCTTCGGCCCGACGCCGGCGCCGACGCACGCCGCACCGGCGATCGGGTTGGAGGAGGTGACGAAGGGATAGGTGCCGTGGTCCAGGTCGAGCAAAGTCGCCTGCGCCCCCTCGAAGATCACCGTCTCCTCGCTCTCCAGGGCATCCCAGCAGAGGCGGGCGGTGTCGGCGATGTGCGGCTCAAGCCGGTGGCCGAAGCTGACGTGTTCCTCGACCATCGCGTGCAGGTCGAGGCGAGGGTCGGGGACGCCGGAGCCGCCCTCGGCCGCCTTCGCCTCCTCGCCAGCCTCCTTCAGCTGCTTGCGCCGCTGGACCGAGAGCTCCCGCAGCGCCTGCTGCTTGGGCTCCAGCGCGGCGCGGATCTTCGTCCGCAGGATCTTCTCGTCGAGCAGGTCCTGGACCCGGATCCCCAGTCGCAGCGCCTTGTCGGCGTAGCACGGGCCGATGCCGCGGCGGGTGGTCCCGATCGAGAGCTTCCCCAGCTTCGTCTCGCCGGCGGTGTCGAGCAGCACGTGGTAGGGCATGATCAGGTGCGCGTTGGCGGAGAGGCGGAGGTTGTTGACGCCGATCCCCGCTTTTTTCAAGTTGTCGATCTCGCCCAGCAGCACCCGCGGGTCAACGACGACGCCGTTGCCGATCACGCAGGTTTTGTCTTCGTGCAGGATCCCGGAGGGGATGAGGTGGAACTTGAACTCCTCGCCGCCGCGGACGATCGTGTGGCCGGCGTTGTTGCCGCCCTGGAAGCGGACGATCGTGGTAGCCCGCTCGGCGAGCAGGTCGACGACCTTCCCCTTGCCCTCGTCGCCCCATTGGGCGCCGACTATCACCACTCCTGGCATGCCGCGGAGGATTGTGACGGTCTCGCCGGGCGGAGGTCTTGCGCCCGGCGCTAGTGGTAGCGGTGGTCGGCGCCGAAGAGCGGCAGCGGCGTTTCGCAGATCTCGATCAGGCGCGAGACGGTGCGCCGGCCGATCTGGTCCTCGAGCTGCTGCTGGCCCTGGTCGACGTCGCCTTCGGCGTTGCTGGTGACCAGCATCGGCCGCTGGTTCTCGTAGCGCTCGTTGATCACCGCATAGAGCTGCTCGACGACCCAGTCGGTGTGGCGCTCGGAGCCGAGGTCGTCGATGTAGAGGAGGTCGACCGAGGTGACCCGCTGGAAGAACTGGCCATAGGCATCCTCGCTCTCCGCTTCCTGGTAGGTCTGCCGGATCCGGGTCAGCAGCTTCGGCGTGAAATAGACGCCGACCGTCTTGCCCCGTTTCAGCGCTTCGCTCGCGATCAGCATTCCCAGCGTCGTCTTGCCGGTGCCGGTGCCGCCCATGAACCAAAGGCCCCGGCCGGCCGCCAGGTTCGCGTCAAGGTTCTCGACGTAGTCGCGGGCGGCCTGGACGACGTGGCGGGTCGTCATGTCACGGGCCATGTCGGAGACGGGGGGGCGGTCGAAGGAGACCCCCCGGTAGCGGGCGGGAATCGCCGAGGCGACCCCGCGGCTGCGTCCCTTGTTGAGCCGCTCGCTGCGGCACTCGCAGGGGCGGGCGACGTCTTCGGGGCCGAGGATCCAGCCGGAGCCGTCGCACACGGCCAGGGGACAGGCCTGTTCGCGGAAGGGCTCTGAGCGGGCGATCGCCGGCATCAGAAGTCAGGCCCGGCGGCGGCCGCGTCCTCGAAAGGCGGCGCCTCACCGGCCGGCTGCTCGATCGGCGGTTCCGCGTGGGCGTGGTCGGCGAATTTGGGATAGCGGTCGAGGAAGACCAGCTTCCTGGTCCCGATCGGGCCGTTCCTATGCTTGGCGATGATCAGGTCGGCGAGGCCGTCGGGCTCCTCCTCGGGGTCGCGGTAGTAGTCCTCGCGGTAGAGGAAGGCGACGACGTCGGCGTCCTGCTCGATCTGGCCGGACTCGCGCAGGTCGGAGAGCTGCGGCTTCGGCGGCGTCCGCTGCTCGGGGGCCCGGGAGAGCTGGGAGATCGCCACCACCGGCACCTCCAGCTCGCGGGCGAGGATCTTCAGCCCGCGGCTGATCTGGCCGACCTGCTCGACCCGGTTGGCGCGGTGGTCGTCGGAGCGCATCAGCTGGATGTAGTCGAGGATGATCAGCCCGAGGCCGCCGCGCTCCTGTTCCTGGGCGTGCAGCCGCCGCGCCTTCGCCCGCAGGTCGAGGATCCCCAGGTCGGAGGAGTCGTCGAACCACAGCGGCGCCTCTTCCAGCTCGTTGCACGCCCGCAGCACCTTCGGCCAGTCGCGTTTGGAGACCTGGCCCTTGCGTAGTTTGTCGCCGGATATCCGCGCCCGGCAGGCGATGAACCTCTGCGCCAGCTCGACCTCGGACATCTCGAGCGAGAAGAAGGCGACCGCGCCGCCGCGCTTGACCGCTACGTTTTCGGCGATGTTGGCGACGAGCGCGCTCTTGCCCATCGCCGGCCGCGCGGCGACGATGATCAGGTTGCCCGGCTGGAAACCGCCGGTGATCGCGTCGATGTCGCGAAAGCCCGAGGGGGTGCCGGTCAGCTCCGTCTCTCCGCTGGAGAGCTTCTCGAGGCGGTCGAGCTCGTCGCTGAGGATCTCCGAGAGCAACCTGAAGTCGGAAGCCTGCTCCTTGTGGGCGACCTCGAAGAGCAGCTTCTCCGCCCGCTCGGAGAGCTCGCGCGGCTGGCCCTCGCGCTCCCGCACCCACTGCTGGATCTCCTGGCCCGCGTTGAGGAGGCGGCGGAGCAGCGAGTTCTCCTGCACGATCTCCGCGTAGTGCTTGGCGTTGCCGGCGGCGGGGACCTTGGCCGCCAGCTCCGACATGTAGTTGCGGCCGCCGGCCTGCTCCAGCTCGCCCCGCTGGGTCAATGCCTCGGTCACGGTCAGCTCGTCGATCGCCTTCGAGTCCGCGTAGAGCTCGTGGATGCAGGCGAAGGCCGTCCGGTGCTTGTCCAGGTAGAAGTCGCCGGGCTGCAGCTTCACCTCGTCGATCACCTTGGTCACCGACGGCTCGAAGACCAGCATCGCGCCGAGCACCGACTCCTCCGCCTCGATGTTCTGCG
>JBJMKN010000096.1:0-10532 GCA_045805765.1 Solirubrobacterales bacterium | reverse complement strand
AGCTCTCTGCCCAGGGTCTCGGCGAAGGCTGCCTGGGCCTCTTGCGTGCGCGGCCCGGGGGCGGCCGGGAAGGCGTTGCCGTCGACCGAGGCGACCGCCTGGATCTCGCGCGTGGTCGAGGCGAGGAAGGCCTCGCTGGCGCTCTGCAGGTCGTCGAGCTGCCAGCTGCCCTCGGTGACGTCGAGGGCCTCGATCATCCGGCCGCGGGTGATCGACTCGAGCACGCCGTCGGTCAGGGCAGGCGTCCGCAGCTCGCCCCCGGCCGAGACCCAGAAGACCGAGGAGGTCGGCGGCTCGAGCACGGTGCCGTCGGGGCGGATCAGCACCGCCTCATCACCGCCCGCGGCTTTCGCGATCCGGGTCGCCTGCATGTTCGCTGCGTAGGAGAGCGACTTGACGCCGTTGAGGATCACCGACGGGCAGTAGGTGACGGAGACGAGGCGGACGGTCTCGGGGTGGGGCGGGATCGGCTCGGTGGCGGCGATCCGGTGGCCGCCGCGGGTGACGATCAGCCGCATCTGCCCTTCCACCGGCCCGGCCTGCGCGAGCAGGGCGTCGATCTCACCCTCGAGCGCGGCGCGGTCGAAGCTGAGCTCGATTGCCCCGGCGGAGCGCTCCAGCCGGTCGAGGTGGTCGACCAGCGCGAAGGGCTTGCCCGCGTAGAGGCGGATCACCTCGAAGGCGCCGTCGCCGCGGTAGAGGCCGTCGTCCTTGAGGCCGACCGTCGCCTCCGCCGTCGGCGTGATCGTCCCGTCGACGCTCGCCAGCTCTTCGATCCCCGGGGTCACGGCGGCTGAGGCTACCGCTTGCGCATGGCCGCTACCCGCGGCGGACGTGGATCGGGCAGTGGGGGGCGTTGGCGCGCAGGCACTTCAGCGGCGCCCATTCGATCCGGAAGTGGCTCTTCCAGGTGACCGCGTCCTGCTGGCGCACGTAGAAGGGGGAGACGGTGCCGGCGTAGATGTTGCGGCCCGAGCGCCAGCTGACTTCGCAGCGGAAGCGGCTTTGGCTGGCGCGACGGCAACCGCCGAATACGCGGCCGCTGAAGCGGGGCCCGAAGCGATCCTGAAGGGTGAACACGGTGAGCTCTTCGGCGACCGGCTTCGTCATCAGCGGGAACGGGGCCTTTGGGTCGACGATCGGGCGCGGGCCTCCGCTTTCGGTGGCGGCGATCCATTCCGAGACCCAGCCGGAGATGACGTCGACGCGGGTGAGGACGTTTGGCAGCTTCGGGTTGCAGAAGGCGCCGCCGGTGCTGATCACGCCGAGCTCTACCGGGACGCCGTCGGCGCGCACGCCGATCGCCGGGCCGCCGCTGTCGCCGAAGCAGCCGCCGCTCTTCTTCGTCGGCGTGTCGAGCGTGCACATCTGCAGCGCGGTCGAGTAGTTCGGCCGGTCGTTGCGCGTCTTCTGCTTGCAGAGCGCCGGCGGCTGCACGACCATCGAGGTCGCCCGCAGGCTTTCGGGGGAGCTTTTGGCGTTGGCCTTGGTCACGCCCCAGCCCGCCAGTTGCACCGGGGCGCCCCCTTCGTAGAGAGCCGCGTCGCCGCTGCCCGCCATCGCGATCGGCGGCGCGCCGGTCGGCCGGTCGAGGACGAGGACGCCGGCGTCGCCGTGGAGGCCACCGGGGTCGAAGCCGGGGTAGACGTGGGTTTCGGTGATGCGGAAGACGTTCTGGCGCAGGGCCTTCGACGGGGTGGTGGTGCCGGTGGCGACCGCGTACTGGCCGGCGGGCGTAAAGCCGCCGCGCTCGAGGTCCTCGATGCAGTGGGCGGCGGTGAGGATCACCCGCGGGGCGACCACGGTGCCGGTGCAGGAAAAGCCGCTTTTGCCCTGATGCGCCTCGATGTAGGCAAGCGAGGGGAACTCCTCGACGGTGGCGCCGCGCCCGTTGACGATCGAGGCGTGGGCGACGGGTTCGGCCGAAGCGGCGGCAGGCAGGAGCAGCGCCAGGGCCACGATCAGCGGGGTCAACAGCTTCACAATCGGGAGCCTATTCATTTCGAACGTTCAAACGGCTTCGAAGACGGTGGCCAGGCCCTGGCCGACGCCGACGCAGAGGGTGGCGACGCCGTACTTGCCGCCGCGGCGGCGGAGCTCGCGGACGAGGGTCCCGGCGAGGCGGGCGCCGGAGCAGCCGAGCGGGTGGCCGAGGGCGATCGCGCCGCCGTTGACGTTGAGGCAGGTCTCGTCGACCCCCAGCTCGCGGGCGCTGGCGAGGACCTGGGAGGCGAAGGCCTCGTTCAGCTCGACGAGGTCGATCTGGTCGATCGTCAGACCGGCGTTCCGGAGTGCGTTGGGGATGGCTTTGACCGGGCCGATGCCCATGTAGGCGGGGTCGACGCCGGCGACCCCGGTGGCGACGACGCGGGCGAGCGGCTCCGCCCCCAGCTCTTCAGCGCCCTTCTCGGAGGTGACCAGCAGACAGGCGGCGCCGTCGTTGAGGGTCGAAGCGTTGCCGGCGGTGACGGTGCCGCCCTCGCGGAAGACCGGTCGCAGCTGCGCCAGCTTCTCGAGCGAGGCTTCCGGGCGCGGCCCCTCGTCGGCCTCGACCAGGACTGTCTCGCGGCCGCGCCGCGCCTCGATCGGGGCAATCTCCTCGGCGAACTTGCCGGCCTCGGTCGCGGCGACCGCCCGTTGGTGGCTGCGCAGGGCGAAGGCGTCCTGGTCCTCGCGACTGACGCCGAAACGCTCGGCGACGTTCTCCCCGGTCTCGCCCATCGCTTCGGTCGAGACGCCGAGCTCGGCCATCCGCGGGTTGATCATCCGCCAGCCGAGGGTCGTGTCGTGCATCGTCTGCGGGCCACGGGGGAGCCCGCGCTCGGGCTTCTCGACCACCCAGGGTGCGCGGCTCATCGACTCGACCCCGCCGGCGAGGTAGAAGTCCCCCTCGCCGACCGCAATCGCCCGGGCGGCGTTGTTCAGCGCCTCGAGCCCGGAGGCGCAGAGGCGGTTGACGGTGGCGCCGGGGACGCTCTGCGGCAGCCCCGCCAGCAGCGCCGCCATCCGGGCGACGTCGCGGTTGTCCTCGCCCGACTGGTTGGCGGCGCCGAAGTAGACGTCGGTGATGCGCTCGGGGTCGACGCCGCTGCGCTCGACGGTTGCGCGGATCACGTGGGCGGCCATGTCGTCGGGGCGGACGCCGGAAAGGGCGCCGCGGTAGGCGCCCATCGGCGTGCGCGCGGTCTCGACTAGGTAGGCGTCGGGCATGGGCCCAAACCGTATCCTTCCCGTGTGCTCTTCATTCTGGGGACGCTTGGAATTCTGGCTTTCATGGTCGGCGTGCTGCTGGTCGTCGGGCACTACTACCCGGGAAGCTCCGCCGACCTGGTCGACTGGGTGCCGACGCGCTCGCCCGAGGTCGAAGTGCAGAACGAGATCGACGACCTACGGCAGATGATGGAAGCCCAGAATGAGATGCGCCGCCGCCGCGGCGCTCCCGAGATGACCGAGGAGGAGCTGCACCGGAGCGTCGCCGAGGACGAGCGCCTGCGGCTCCGCGGTCGCGGTCCCTTCGAGGCAAGCTGAGTGGCACGGGCGTTGATCGTCGGCTGCGGCTGCCGCGGCCGGGAGCTTGGTGAGCGGCTGCTGGCGGAGGGCTGGGCCGTGCGCGGGACCAGCCGCCGGGAGGAGGGGCTGGGGGCGATCGAGGCGGCCGGGATCGAGCCGGCGCTTGCCGACCCCGACCGGCCGGGAACGATCCTCGAGCTGGTCAATGACGTCGCGATCCTGGTGTTGCTCCTCGGCAACGCGAGCGGCAGCGAGGACGAGCTGGCCGCGATCCACGGCCCGCGCCTGGAGCGACTGATGGAACACCTGGTCGAAACGCCAGTACGGGGCGTCGTCTACGAGGGAACCGGAGCCGGAGCCGAGATCGTCAGCGCCGCCAGCCGCACCTGGCGGATTCCCGCCCGCGCGATCGCACCGAGTCTGTCTCCGTCCCCCTATGCGGAGGAGATAGACAGACTCGCGGAGGAGGTGCAGGCGGCGCTGGCCGGCGAGAGCAAAGAGCTAAACTCCGATAAGGATTTAGGTAATTAGAAGAAACGCGAAAAGGAGCGTTCCGAATGGCTCTGCAGCTTGGCGACGTAGCACCGGATTTCGAGGCCGACACCACCCAGGGCCGGATCAAGTTCCACGACTGGATCGACGGCTCATGGGCCGTGCTGTTCTCCCACCCGAAGGACTTCACTCCGGTCTGCACGACTGAGCTGGGCTACATGGCGCGGATCGAGCCGGAGTTCGAGAAACGCGGCGTCAAGATCGCCGGCCTCTCGATCGACCCGCTAGACAAACACGAGGAGTGGGCAAACGACATCGAGGAGACGCAGGGCGCGCGGGTCGAGTACCCGATCATCAGCGACGCCGACTTCTCGATCGCGAAGGCCTACGGGATGCTCGCGGCGGACGTCTCCGGCGACCCCGGCGCCCGCACCCCAGCCGACAACCAGACGGTCCGCAACGTCTTCGTCATCGGCCCCGACAAGAAAATCAAACTCATCCTCGTCTACCCGATGACGACGGGCCGCAACTTCGACGAGGTGCTGCGGGTGATCGACTCGCTGCAGCTGACCGAAAACCACAAAGTCGCGACGCCGGCCCAGTGGCAGCAGGGCGATGACGTGATCATCTCCGGCTCGGTCAAAGAGGACGAGGCGAAAGAGCTGTGGCCGGAGGGCTGGGAGTCGCCGAAGCCATACATCCGCATCGTCCCGCAGCCGTCTAAGACGCCGTAACCGGCGCCTGGCGGCGTCCTCGGTCGCTCGCGTGCAGAGCACGCCACGCTCCCTGCGTCCTTGCCAGGCTTGGTTCCGGCGCCTTAGACACGGTCCAGAAAGTCGCTGAGGATCCGCGCGGTTGCTCCCCAGATCAGCTGCCCTTCGACCTCATAGGTCGGAGTGTGGATGGGGACGCCGCGGCGGACCAGGCGGCGCATCTCGTAGCCGTCGCGCAGTAGCTCCAGGGAGAAGGTGAGGACGGTCTCGACCTCGGTCGGGCTCGGCTTCAGGTCCAGCTCCTGCGGGTGCGGGACGTAGCCGACGAAGGGGTGGACGACGTAGTTGGTGACGAAGGTCCTGGTCGGCGGCAGCGCCTCGCCGATCTCCACTTGGGCCGGGTCGAGGCCGATCTCCTCCTCGGCCTCGCGCAGCGCCGTCGCCTGCAGGTCGGCGTCCTCGTCGTCGCGGCGGCCGCCCGGGAAGGAGATCTCGCCAGCGTGGCGGCGCAGGTCGGCGCGGCGCTCGGTGAAGACCAGGCCGGGGTCCTGCGGCCAGCCGTAGAGGGGCAGGAGCACCGCCGCCTCTACCTCGCGACCGATCAGATGATCACCTGGACGGTTCCCCCGTCGACCGACCAGGCGGAGCCGGCGACGTAGGAGGCGCGCTCGCTGCAGAGGAAGACGATCGCCGAGGCGATCTCCCCGGCCTGGGCGAGGCGGCCGATCGGTCGCTTTGAGCCCGCTTCGGCGAGAGCCTCCTCACGGCTCGCGGCGCCGGACATCTCGACCGACTGGTCGAGCAGGCCGCCGGGCTCCATCCACATCTCCGCTTCGACCGGGCCGGGGGAGACGGCGTTGACGAGGACGCCGGTCTTCGCGTAGCGGTCGGCGAAGAGGCGCGAGAGGGAGAGCTCGGCTGCCTTGGCGACCGAGTACTCGGCCATCGCCGCCGAGGGCCGCTTGCCCGCGGTCGAGCAGACGTTGACGACGCGGCCCCAGCCGCGTTCGGCCATCGGCGGGATCGCCGCCTTCATCGCCCGCAGCGGCGCCATCACGTTGAGCTCGTACTGGGCGCGCCAGTCCTCGTCGGGAACGTCGTCGAGATCGCGCCACTTGGCGGCGCCGGCGTTGTTGACGAGGACGTCGAGGCCGCCGAAGAGGTCCCCGCACGCGGTCAGCATCCGCGGGCCGGCGTCCTCCTCGGTGACGTCGAGCTTGAGCGCGGCGGCCGCGCCGCCGGCCGGCTCCGCGGCCCGCATCGCCTCTTCGGTCGCCGCCCTCAGCCGCTCCTCGCCCCGCGCGACCAGCAGCACCCTTGCTCCCTCGGCGCAGAGCTGCAGCGCGGTCTCGCGGCCGATGCCGCTGCTGGCGCCGGTGACGACGCAGGCGCGTCCCTTCAGCCCGAGGTCCATCAGGGCCCCTCCAGCCGCTCGACGACGCGTACGTGGCCCTCGCCGGCGAGGACCTTGTGGACGGGGCATTTGGTCGCGATCACCAGCAGGCGGCGGCGCTGCTCCTCGTCGAGGTCGCCCGGCAGCTTCACCCCGACCTCGAAGCTGTTCGGAACCGGCCCCTCGTAGCCCATCTCGACGTCGACCTCGAGCTGTCCGACGTCCCAGCCTTTGCGGTCGGCGTACATCTCGACGGTGATCGCGATGCAGCCGGCGAGGCTGGCGCCGAGCAGCTCGGTCGGGCGGGGGCCGGTGTCGGTGCCGCCTTTGTGGACGGGCTCGTCGACCCGCAGGCTCTGGCTGCCGTCGAGCTCGACGTCGTGGGCGTAGCCGTCGACTCGGCGGGCAACGATCCGCACGTCAGTCCTTGCCGCGCCCCTCGAAGAGGGCTGGGTCGTCGACGTCGGCGAACCGGGCCATCGCATAAACGGCGTCGGAGGCGCGGTTGACGAAGTGGATCACGGTCTCGCTGGCGATCTCCCCGGCTTCGTTCAGCTCCGAGATCCGCCGCTCGGCGCGGCGAACGACGGTGCGGGCGACGTCGAGCTGGGCGGAGAGCTGGCTGCCGCCGGGGATGACGAACTTCGGCGGCAGCTCGACCCGGGCCATGTAGCGGTCGATCAGCGCCTCGAGCTCGGCGACCATCTCCTCGGTGGTGCGGCTGACGCCGTCTTCGAGGCGCCCGGCCGCTTCCGGCGCGGTCGCCAGCTCGGCCCCGGCGACGAAGATGTCGTCCTGGAGGCGGAGGATGTCGGCGGCGAGCTCGGCCTGTTCGGGGCCGCAGAGGGCGCGGGCGACCCCGAGCTGCGAGCAGGCCTCGTCGAGGGTGCCGTAGGCGTCGGTGCGGCCGTGGTGCTTGGGGACGCGGCCGCCGTACCAGAGCGAGGTGGTCCCGTCGTCGCCCTTCTTGGTGTAGATCTTGACCACGTTCAGCGCACCGGGTTGAAGGCGAATCCGGTCATCACCTTGGGGTAGAAGAAGGTCGACTTCGGCGGCATCACGGAGTCGGTGTTGGCGATGTCCTTGACCTGCTCGACCGGGACCCCGCGCTGGATGAAGGCGATGTCGTAGTCGCCGTCGTCGACCATCTCGAGGGCGGCGTCGACGGACTTCGCGTATTCGAGCCCCTGGCGCTCGTCGATGTCGTGGTCGCTCATCCCTGCCAGGCCCTTGAGGACCAGCGTCTCGAGGATCGCCGAGTCGAGGCGCCGGTAGGCCTCGGGCATCCCCTCGAGCCGGCGGTCGACCTCGGCCGGGTCTTTGAGGCGCAGGCGGAAGGCCTTCTTGTGGAAGGCGTCGTAGAGGCCAAAGACGCCGACCCCCTCCTCGCCCGCCGGGTCGATCTCCTCGCGCGGGACCTCCTCGGCGTCGAAGAGCTCACGCAGGCCGTTGCCGAGCCGTTGCTGGCGCTCGGGATCGTCGGCGAAGCCTGAGAGGAGGCGGTGAGTCGGGAAGACGAGGAGGCCGGGGTCGTCGAGGCCGGTCAGAGACATCAGGGTGTAGTTGTGTGGGCCCTCGCCGCCGACCTCGTCGCGGAAGGCGCGAGCGGTCTCGTAGCGGTGGTGGCCGTCGGCGATCAGGAGCTGGGCGCCGGCCAGGCACTCGGTCACGGCCTTGTGCACCGCTGGGTCATCGACCTTCCAGAGCCGGTTGACGGTGCCGTCTTCGTCGCGGGCTTCGCCCCAGGGCTCGTCGCCAAGCGCCGGCTCGACCAGCGGCCAGGCGTCCTCGGTCGAGAGCGAGAAGATCGGCGAGAGGTTGTAGCCAGTCGCCCGGGTCAGCTCGAGGCGGTCGAGCAGGGGGCCGGGGTGGGTGCGCTCGTGCGGGCGCACGGTGCCGCTTTCGTAGTCCCAGACGCGCTGCCGCGCCAGGATCCCGTTGCGGCTGTAGCGGTTGCCGTCGGGGGCAGTGTAGTCCTGGATCAACGCCCACATCGAAGGCGCCTCGTCCTGGACCAGGGCGCCCTCGGCCTTCCAGCTCTCGATCCGCGCCGCCGCCTCGGCATAAGGGTTGCCGCTGGGGTTGCTGTCGGGGTCGGCGGGATCGAACGGTTTCGGCAGATCGATCGCGACCGCGTTGTACGGCGAGCGCTCCAGTAGCGCCTTCCGCTGCCCGGCGTCGATGACGTCATAAGGAGGGGCCGCGACGGCATCGAGCGAGCCGACCTTCCCGAGGTCGTAGTGCAACGCCTTAAACGGGAATACCTCTGCCATCGCTCAAGAACCTACACTTGCCTCAGTCGGGGCGTGGCGCAGCCTGGTAGCGCGCCGCCTTTGGGTGGCGGAGGTCCCCGGTTCGAATCCGGGCGCCCCGATCGTCGACCTCCTGTTGTTGATCTTCAACCCGCGGGTAGGGAGACTGCAGTAGTAACCGGGAAGGAGGCTGCAGATGGAGAGTTGGGATCTGAAGACGGTGGAGGTGGAGCCGCGCCAGCCGCGGATTCTCGCCTCGGCGGACGATGCGCGGTCGATCGTGCTCTCGCTGCCGGCGGGGGAGGAGCTGCAGGAGCACGAGGTGCACGAGCGGGCGCGGGTGATCGTGGTCGACGGAGAGGTGGACGTCACTACCCAGAATGGCGAGGACTTCGCAAGCGCCAGGAGCGGGCACCTCTTCGAGTTCGCCCCCGGCGAGCGGCGGACGATCGTCGCCCGTTCCGACGCACGGCTGCTGATGATCCTCTCGCCCTGGCCCGGAGACGGCCATCCCGGTGCGATGACGCTGGAGGAGAAGTCCGAAGCGCGGGAGAAAGCGGCGCAGCACTCGCCTTAGGCGCTGCAGCGATCAAGTTCTCCCTCCTGCGCGCCGACAAGGAGAGAGAACGCGATGGAGCAGCTATTCGGCAGCCAAGTTGAGGATCCGGCGGACACGCGCGAGCGGCGCCGGGTCGAGCGGGCGGTGTTCGAAACCGACCGGCAGCTGATCGAGGGCGACCTGACGCTGCCGCCGGCGGGCTACCAGAGCCGCTTCTCGGACTCCCTCAACCGTGGCGAGTTCGAGTTCGTGCCGCTCACCAACGTCAAGGTGACCTCGCTGCAGGACGGCTCGGTCACCGAGATCGCCTTCCTCGTTCTCGCGAAGACGGCGATCCGGATCGCCTACCCGCTCGCGCAGTAGGCGCGGGCGCGCCCGTCAGTCCCGGCGCATGCGGCCGCGGTTCGCGTAGGAGCCGAGGTCGAAGACGAAGGCGAGGACGACGATGAACCACTCGAAGCCGGTGACCTCGTTCGTGCTCGCCGCCCACATCACCGCGTAGGCGAGGGTCGTCCAGGGCAGCAGGAAGAAGCCGAGGAAGGGCACGAACCAGCTATCGAAGGCGCGGCTCAGCAGATCGGAGAAGAGGAAGATCGCGAACAGCGCCAGCCGCGGCGAGATGAAGGCGAGCAAGACGACCAGGCAGCCCATGCGCGCACGCTACCTTCTCTGTAGGAAGCCAAAAAAGGACGGGTTCAATGGACAGACTCGGAAAGCTGATGTCGATGATGCACGCGGGGAAGACCGAGATGGTCACTCCAGAGGACGCGCTCCCGGGGCGCAGCGAGCGCCCCTTCGACGTGCCGAAGACGCACGCCGTCCTCGGGACGCCGCTGGAGCCGCCGTTCCCGGAGGGGATCGAGGTCGCCTATTTCGCCCTTGGCTGCTTCTGGGGCGCCGAGCGGCTGTTCTGGGACCTCGACGGCGTCTACACGACGGCGGTCGGCTACCAGAACGGGACCACTCCCAACCCGACCTACGAGGAGGTCTGCACGGCGAAGACGGGGCACGCCGAGGCGGTGCTGGTCGCCTTCGACCCGGAGAAGGTCTCCTACGCCGACCTGCTCAAGGTCTTCTTCGAGGAGCACGACCCGACCCAGGGGATGCGCCAGGGCAACGACGTCGGCACGCAGTACCGCAGCGTCGTCTACACGCTCGACGACGAGCAGGCGGCGACGGCCGAGCGCACGAAGGTCGCGTTCGGCGCCTCCCTGGAGGACGCCGGGTACGGCGACGTCACGACCGAGGTGGTGCCGCTCGACCACTTCTTCTACGCCGAGCCGTACCACCAGCAGTACCTGGCCAAGAACCCGGGCGGCTACTGCCCGCTCCACGCCACCGGCGTGAAGTGCGGCTGAGCACCGCCACGCTGCGCCCCGCCGTCCCCTGAACGGGCGGCGGAGCGCACGGTACGCTCCGCCGGCACGCACGCACCGGAGGAGACCACGTTGAGCTTCAGGGACAAGGCCAAGGACATCGCCGGCGACCTCGCCCACAAGGCGGGCGACCTCGTGGACAAGGTCGACGAGAAGATCCCCGAGTCCGTGAAGGACAAGGCCGGCGACCTGGTCGACAAGGCGGGCGACCTCGTGGACAAGGTCGACGAGAAGATC
>JBJMKN010000095.1:0-5258 GCA_045805765.1 Solirubrobacterales bacterium | reverse complement strand
GGAAGCGGCGCATATACTGCTGCAGCCTCCCGACGTCGTCGTAGACGCCCGCATCCGGGATCGGGTTGTGCACCTCGAGCGTCATTCCGGGGTCGTACAGCTCCAGTCCGGCTCTGTAATTCCCCCGCTCCCATTCGCGGTAGACACCCTGAAGCACTGCGAGCTCGTCCACGCGACGGCATCGTCGCAGACCGCGAGCCGCGTGGCACGACGTCCTCGAGACACCGAACTCCGCGGGTCACCGCAGGCGGCGCTGCGCTGCCTGCCGGCCCCGCCGGCGGCGGCCTGATCAGGTTCAGACCCGCACAAGTCCCTCCTTCAGCGGGGGGAAAGAGCGGAGAGGGTGGGATTCGAACCCACGAGGCAGGTTAACCCCGCCCACGCGATTTCCAGTCGCGCTCCTTAAGCCACTCGGACACCTCTCCGGGTTCCGACAGGGTATCGGCGCACTAGCTGCGACGACTGGCGAAGAACTCGCGCAGCAGCGCCGCGCACTCCCCTTCGCGCACGCCGCCGAGTACTTCGGGGCGGTGGTTCAGGGCCGGCTCCCGGAGGACGTCGAGGACGCTGCCGGCGGCCCCGGCCTTGGGATCGGAGGCTCCGTAAACGACTCGCGGGATGCGGGCGAGGACGATTGCTCCCGCGCACATCGCGCACGGCTCGAGGGTGACGTAGAGGGTCGTCTCCGGCAGGCGCCAGCCCCCCAGGGCCTCGGCCGCCGCTTGGATCGCGAGCAGCTCGGCGTGAGCGGTGGGATCGCGGCGCAGCTCGCGCTCGTTGCCGGCTCGTGAGAGCAGCTCGGCGCCGCGGAAGATCGCCGCCCCGATCGGCACGTCCCCGTGGCCCTCCGCCTTGCGCGCCTCCTCCAGCGCGATCTCCATCGCCGCATCGAAGTTGCCGGTGCTCACGATGCGGGAGTATGTCCGCCTACAACTTCCGCGGCAACGCGGTGTTGAAGGGGTACCTGACCGGGCGCGGGGGTCCGGCGGCCCTCTGAACCTGATGAGACGACTTCTTCGCAGCCTCCCGCCCCTGGCGCTGATCGCGACCCTGTTCGCGACCGCCTCGCCTGCGCCGGCGTCGGAGGGGATCGGGCAGGCGCGACAGTTCGCCCCCCAGCAGCTGCTGGTCAAGTTCGACGGCGAGCGGCAGGGCCGGGTGCTGAAGCTGCCGGCCGGCGCCGGAGTCGCGCAAACGGCTCGGGCGCTGCGCGGCAACCCCGCGGTCGTCTACGCCGAGCCGGACTACGTCGCCTCCGCCTCCGCCACCGACCCCGTGCCGTATGACCCGAATGACTCGGGCATCCTGGAAACGGCCTCAGAATCCTCGGTCGGGTTGGGTGGCTGGGCCTTTCGCCAGTGGAACTTCCTCTCCCCTCGCACCTCCTCCGACAGCCCGCTGCCGATCTCGCCCGGCGGCATCGACGCCGTCGGCGCCTGGCGCAACCTGATCGACGTCGGCCGGCCGGGCGCCTCCGGGATCGTCGTCGCGGTGCTCGACAGCGGCGTCGCCTACCGCTCCTTCGGGACCAGGTTCCGCCGCAGCCCCGACTTCGGCCGCGGGCAGTTCGTTCCCGGCTACGACTACGTCGGGCGCGATCGCTTTCCGCTCGACGAAAGCGGGCACGGCACCCACGTCGCCGGCACGATCGCCGAGAAGACCGGCAACGGGGTCGCCGTCACCGGCCTTGCCTACAACGCCAAGCTGATGCCGATTCGGGTCCTCGGCCGCAACGGGGAAGGCTTCGCCTCCTACATCGCCAAGGGGATCCGGTTCGCGATCGCCCACGAAGCGGACGTCATCAACATGAGCTTCAACTTCGAATGCGGCGAGCAGGTGCCGATGGTCAACGAAGCCCTGCAGGCTGCCTACCGGCACGGGATCGTGACCGTCGCCTCCACCGGGAACCTCAGCTCCGAGCAGTGCGTGTCGGCGCCGGCAACGGGGCCCCGCGTGATCGGCGTCAGCGGCAGCACCGAGGGGGGCTGCCTCGGAAACTACGCCCTCGCGGGGGCCGGGATCGACCTCGTGGCGCCGGGCGGCGGCGAACCGCAGAGCCGCTGCCTCTCGGTTGCGGCGCGGCCGATCTACCAAGTGACGCTGCGGCTCGAGACGACCGACGAATTTGCGATCCCGGCGAACTACACCGGCACCTCGATGGCGGCCGCCCACGTCTCCGGCGCCGCCGCGATGGTCCTCGCCGCCGGCGTCATCAACCCCACCCTTGCGCCTCAGAAGAAGGCCGACATGGTGCGCAAACAGCTGCGCCACACCGCCCGCGACCTCGGCCTGCCGCAAACCCAGCAAGGCGCCGGCCTCCTCGACGTCGGCCGGGCGACCGGGACGTTCCCGAGGTTCTACCCCGCTGCCAAGTAACGAAGGAGGGCTAAGTCGTGCGGACGATGATGACGCTGCAGGGCGCGTGGTGGGAGACGTTGTTGGGAACGCTCCCCAGCAGGTAGCGGCGGGCGCCGGTCATCCCCTTGTTGCCGACGACGATCAGGTCCGCCTTCGTCTCTTCGGCGACGTTGAGGATCGCGTCGGCCGGGTCACCCTCGACCGGGTGGGTTTTGACCGCGAGGCCGGCCGCTTTCACCTCGGCCGCGGCGGCGTCGAGGATCAGGTTGACGTCCTCGCGGGGGCCGATCTCGTAGGCGACGTCCGCGGGCGCTCCGCTCGCCTCGCCTTTGACCCGGCGGCCGGAGATCGGCGCGTAGGCGCTGACGATGCTCAGTTCCGCCCCGAAGGCTTTCGCAAGCTCGATCGCCTGCGCTACCGCCTGGGCGGCCGTCTCCGAGCCATCGGTCCCGACCACGATGCGTTTGAACACGCCGCCTCCTTCGTCGCTGAACGCGCTCGATACTAGGCGACCGCGCGGGAGCACGCGACTCAGCGCTGCTGCTTGGCGGGAAGGCCGCGGAAGCCGTCGCCGAGGATTTCGGTCGGCGTCGTCGCCAGCCGGTAGACGGCGATCACCATCGACAGGGCGAGGCAGACGACGAGGACGGCCATCCCCGCTCTCCAGATCCAGGGCACGGCGGGAACCCTAGTGCGCGGCTATGGTGGGCACCATGGCGCTGGAGAAGGTTGCCGACGGGGTCTGGCTCCTGCGGGGGGACTTCCGCGGGGCGATGAACATCTACATCCTCGAGGACGGCGACGGGGTCGTCCAGTTCGACGCCGGGACGAAGGCGATGCGCAAGAAGGCGCGGTCCGCGGCCGAGGAGCTCGGCGGGCTGAAGCGGGTCGTGCTCGGGCACGCCCACGCCGACCACCGCGGCAGCGCGCCGTACATGGACGTGCCGGTGCTCTGCCACCCGGACGAGCGGGCCGACGCCGAAAGCGAGGCCGCGATCGCTCCCTACTGGGACCTCTCGCAGCTGCCCGTCGCCTGGGTGCGCTGGATCTACCCATTCCTGCTGCGGCGCTGGGACGGCGGTGCGGTGCGGATCGCCGACACGGTGATCGAAGGCGACGAAGTCGCCGGCTTCAAGGTCCTCCACTTCCCGGGGCACGCGCCGGGGCTGATCGGGCTCTGGCGCGAGAGCGACCGGGTGGCGCTGGTCTCCGACGTCGTCTACCTGGTCGACTCGACGCGGCTGAAGCCGCTGCCGGAGGGCGAGGCAAGCGTCCCCCACCCCGCCTGGGCCTGGGACCACGCGAAGGCGAAGCAGTCGCTGCGGCGCCTGGCGGCGCTGGAACCGCGCGTGGTCGGGGCCGGGCACGAGCCTCCGCTGCGGGGCGAGAACCTGCGCGAGACGCTCGAGCGGGCCGCCGAGAAGTACTGAAAACGCCCGCTCCCATAAGTTCCAGCGCCTGATGATCGGTACCTACGCCTCGGCGGCGCTCGTCTGCGCCGTCTCGCTGCTGGTCGGCCGGGCGGTCCTCTCCCTCGCGGGCCGGCGCGAGTGGTCATGGCTCGAGCCGGCGGTCGGCTTCGGCGCGGTGCTTACCGTGACCGGCCTGCTCGCCCGGGCGCCCGGGCACGGAACTTCGGCGACGGTGGGGCTCGCAGCGCTGATCGCGGCCGCGGCGCTGGTGCTGTGGCGCTGCGGCGTTCGTCCTTTTTCGCCCTCTGGGCTACAAAGGACGAACGCCGCAAGCCCGTGGCGGGAAGGGCTGCCGGTGGCGCTGGCGATCGCGCTGGTGCTCTCGATCCCGTTCGCCGTCAGCGGCCGCTGGGGCCTGCTCGGCGTCGGCTTCAACAACGACCTCGGCCTCCACCTCGCCTGGGCGGAGTGGCTGCGCAGCGGCTTCGGCCCCGCCGCCGACCCGGGCTACCCCCTCGGCCCGCACGGCCTTGCCGTAGCGACCGCCACCGTGCCGGGCATCGGCCTTGCCCAAGCCTTCCTCGGCGAGATCATCGCGATCGGCGTCATGACCGGCCTCACTGCTCTGGGAGCCCTCCGCCAGATGACCCCCGGCCGCCGCACCTTCGCCGCGGTCCTAGTCGCCCTCCCCTACCTCGCAGCCTCCTACTACGCCCAGGCTGCCTTCAAGGAGCTGGCCGAGGCACTGCTGGTACTCGCCTTCGCGATCTGGCTGACGCAGTTCGAGAAGTTGCCGTCGAGCTGGCATGAGCGATTGCTGTTCGCGTTGCCGCCGCTGGCGCTGACGACCGGAATCTTCTTCTCCTACTCCTTCGCCGGAGTCGCCTGGCCGGTGGCGATCCTCGCCTTCTGGAGCCTGACGCTGCCAGAGGTACGGGCAGCCCTGCGGCCGCGCTCGCTGCTGCGCTTCCTTCTGCGCCCCCTGACCCTGCTGACGATCGGTGTCCTCGCCGCGCTGGCGGTCCTCGTCACCCTGGTCGGCCCTTTCGGCTTCGCCAGCAGCTTCAACAAAGTCGCCGGCAGCAACACCTACGGCCCGGTCTCCCCACTCGAGGCCCTTGGAATCTGGCCCGCCTCCAACTACCGCCTCGACGCCGCGGGCGGCGCTCGTTACCCGGGCCTCGCCGGAACGATCGCGATCCTCGCCCTGCTGGTGGGAGTGGCCTGGTGGGCGCGACGCCGCGAACTCACCATCCCGATCGCCCTAGGCGCCAGCGCCCTCCTCTATCTGGTCTCCCTCCCCTCCGCCGGCGACTACTCCCAAGCCAAGGCCCTGATGATCATGGCCCCCCTCGCAGCCCTGGTAATCGTCCGCCCCCTACTCGAAGAATTCCCCCGCCTCAGCCGCCGGGGGAGGGGGGGTGCGGCACCAGAAACTCAAAAACGAGCGCGGCGAGATGTGTCTGGGGATGGTACCCCCCACCCCCG
>JBJMKN010000094.1:0-6084 GCA_045805765.1 Solirubrobacterales bacterium | reverse complement strand
CGATGATCGCCAGGCCCGCGTGCATCCGAGCGGGGCCGGCACTCGGCCGCAGCCCAGTGCCGGAATCGCCGACGGTGACGAGCATCTCGAGCTCGGTCAGTTCGACGACGAGGTCGATGTGTGCATCCCCAGGCCCGGCCGAGCCGTGGACCACGGCGTTCGTTACCGCCTCTGAGACTGCGAGGAGAACGTCGTGCAGAGCGTCACCGTCGAGGCCGCACTCGCGCGCGATCGCCTCCACCTCCCCGCGGATGACACGCACACTCAAAGTGGTCGCGGGATACCGAGCCCGGAAACGCGGGACGGGCGCCGCCTCGTTGTTGTCGGTCATGGGCCGAATCACTTCCCGGCCACGTGGCGAGCGTCTGCCGTCACTCTGGTCGCGTCGAAAGAACCCTTCGCCGTCGAAAGTGGCGGCGCGAGGACGTTCGAGGCGGACTGAAGGGAAGTGCCGCACGTCGGACACTCAGCCACTGTCGAGTAATCAGCGGCGCTGTAGCTGGTCGAGCCACAGGACGGGCAACGGTAGTAAGGCATTGGGGCCTGCTTCCTGCGATCCGCCCGGCGCCTTGGTCGAAGACCCGGCCGTCTCACCTGGATGGGCCCGGCACGTCCCCGAGCGAGACACACATCCGCAGTGGCGGTATGTCCACGCCCGAGTCGGCGTCGGCTGAGAGGCCGTGTGTAGCGGGGCCGGATTCGCCGGAGTCGCCGCTAGCTGGACTTTGCGCCGGGAAGGGACCAGGATGATCAGACCAACGACTGGAGGAACCCATGGCGAAGGTGATCCACTGTCCGTGCGGCGCGGATGTCACAGGCGAGACGGACGATGAGCTCGTCGCCGCTGTCGAGCAGCACGTCCAGGAGAAGCACCCCGACCGTGTCGGCACGATGAGCCGCGAGCAAATTCTCGGCGCCGCAGAGGAGCAGTAGGAAGGCCCATGGGAGGAAACCAGATGAGCATGTACGCAGTCGTCAATCCGGCCACCGGTGAGAAGGTCAAGGAGTACCCCATCACGAGCGACGACGAGCTTCGCGCCGCGATCGCTCGTGCGGACGAAGTCCACCGGAGGTGGTCGACCTCGTCGACCGTCGCCGAGCGCGCCGGCCTGGTGCGCCGCGTTGGCGAGCTGCACGTCGAGCGGCGCCAGGAACTGGCCGAGATCATCGTCCGCGAGATGGGCAAGCCGGTCGAGCAGGCGCTCGGCGAGATCGACTTCGTCGGCGCCATCTACGGCTTCTACGCAGACAATGCCGAGCAGCTGATGGCGGATGAGCCGATCAAGCTGCTCGCCGGCGACGGATCCGCGGTGGTCCGTCGCAGCTCGTTTGGCGTCCTGCTCGGGATCATGCCGTGGAACTTCCCCTACTACCAGGTGGCCCGCTTCGCCGGCCCGAACCTGGTGATCGGCAACACGATCCTGCTCAAGCACGCGCCGCAGTGCCCGGAATCAGCCGAGGCGATGCAGAAGATCTTCGACGACGCCGGGGCTCCCGAGGGCGTCTACGAGAACATCTACGCGAGCAACGAGCAGATCGAGTGGGTGATCGCCGACCCGCGCGTGCACGGCGTCTCCGTCACCGGCTCCGAGCGCGCCGGCGCCGCTGTCGCCGAGATCGCCGGCCGCAACCTGAAGAAGGTGGTGCTCGAGATGGGCGGCTCGGACCCCTTCATCCTCCTCGGCACCGACGACCTCGACGAAGCGGTAACGGCGGCGGCCGAAGCGCGGCTGGACAACACCGGCCAGTCCTGCAACGCGGCCAAGCGCTTCATCGTCGTCGACGAGCTCTACGACGACTTCCTCGAGAAGTTCAAAGAGCAGCTGAGCGGGGCGAAGCCGGGGGACCCGACCGCGGAGGACACCGCCGTCGGGCCGCTTTCATCGCAGACCGCGGCCGACCGGCTCGAGGACCAGGTCAAGCGGGCGATCGACAACGGCGCCGAGGTGGTGGTCGGCGGCAAGCGCGACGGCAACTTCTTCGAACCGACGATTCTCACCGGGATCAAGCCGGGTGACGAGGCCTCCCAGGAAGAGTTCTTCGGCCCGGTCGCGCAGGTCTACAAGGTTGGCTCGGAGGAGGAGGCGGTCGAGCTCGCGAACCAGACTCCGTTCGGGCTCGGCTCCTATGTGATGAGCACCGACAAGGAGCAGGCTGAGCGCGTCGCCGATCGGATCGAAGCGGGGATGGTCTACGTCAACCTGGTTGGGGCGGATAGCCCGGAGTTGCCGTTCGGCGGCTTCAAGCGCTCCGGCTTCGGCCGGGAGCTCGGTCGCTACGGGGCGGACGAGTTCGTCAACAAGAAGCTGATCCGCAGCGCCTGATCCGACGGATACGATCCAGCGCTCGTGAGCCGACGCACCTGGGGGGTCATCGTTGTTCTGCTGCTGGCGTCTGCCGCCTTCGCGGCGATCGCCAGCGCCGCCGACAACGAGGGCGATGACGTCCCGCGCTGCCACGGGCGCCAAGCTGAGATCGTCGGCACCGACGGCGACGACGACCTGCGGGGGACGCCGGAGCGCGACGTGATCTGGGCCGGCAACGGCGACGACGTCGTCTTCGGCAGCCTCGGCAACGACCTGATCTGCGGCGGGCCGGGCACCGACGAGATGCACGGCGGCCGCGGCAACGACGAGGTCTTCGGCGACGCCGGCGACGAGGATCAGGTCAACGGCAACCTCGGCGACGACAAGATCCTCGGCGGCCCGGGCGCCCGCGACGAGGTGGCCGGCGACCTCGGCATCGACATCGTCAACGGCGGCCCGGGGGCGGAAGACCTCGTCCACGGCGACTACGGATACGACCGCATGTCCGGCGGCGCCGGTCCCGGCGACATCGCATCCTTCGCGACCGCCCGCGCCGGCGGCAAAGGCAGCGGCGTCTGGGTCTCGCTGAAAGCGCACCGCGCCTACGGCGACGGCCACGACAAGCTCTTCGGCTTCGAGAGCCTGGAAGGCTCGGCCTTCCGCGACACGCTGATCGGCAGCCCGCAGGCGAACGTGATCGACGGCGGCAGCGGCGACGACCACCTTGTCGGCGGCGGCGGCCGCGATGTGATCGAAGGGGCACAGGGAACGGACGGCTGCGAGGGCGCCAAAGGCCGCACTGCCTCCTGCGGAAAGGAAGCGCCGCCCAAGGCGACCGCGCTCGTGCAGCTGAACCCGACGCCGGGGGGTGGGGCGGGCCTACAGATCATCGGCGGCGGCGGCCGCGACCAGTTCGTCGTCGCCTACAACGAAGCGGCGGACATCTTCAGCGTCACGGCGCAAAAGGGCGTCGCGATCGGGCCGGGCTGCCTGCGGCCGACGAACGACCCGCTGACCATCGCCTGCCCCGCGAACGGCCCCGGGCGCTGGCTGATGGCAGACCTCGGCCCCGGCAACGACAGCCTCCGGGTCGAAGGGACGCTGGAGTCGATCGGCAGCGTCCGCTTCGCCGGCGGCTACGGCAACGACACGATCAAAGCCGGCCCCGAGGACGATCTCGTCGAGGCTGGCCCCGGAGCGGACAAGCTCTACGGCGGCGACGGCGCCGACGGCCTCGTCGGCGGCCTGCCCGGCCCCACCTTCCTCTACGGGGAAGGCAGCGGCGACCTGCTGGCGGCCGGCGGTGGCTGCGCCGGCGGCGCGATCGTCGGCGGCCCCGGCCGCGACGATGCCTCCTTTGCCGAGACCCAGGCCCATCCCGGCCTCCTGATCATCTCCTTCCTCAAACACGCGGCCTGGGTCGACGAGGAAAAGGGGTGCGATTCGGTCCACCTCTCGCCGACCAACGAGGACATGGAGGGCTCCTTCGACTGGGACGTCCTGATCGGCGACGGCGGCCCCAACGCGATGCTCGGCCAGCCCGGCGAGGACCGCTTCTACGGCATGGGCGGCGACGACATCATCGACGCCCGCGACGGGGTCAAAGACTTCTCGATCCAGTGCGGCGCCGGCGAGCCGCCGGAAAAAGTCACCGTCAAAGGCAAAGGCGGCAAGCCGCAGACGAAGGAGACGCCCGGCACCGGCCAACCAGCCGGCCGAGCCATCACCGACTCCTTCGACCCGGAGCCATACAACTGCGAATTCGTCAAGTACGGCACCCCAGTCCCCGGCCTCCACGGCTAAGGCCGAATAGCGCCCAAGTCCCAATAACAGCTTGAGCCGCAATTAGGGCGCATTTCGCGTAAGCGCCTGAGCCGCAGCGCCCGCGGGACGAGGCCGTGGGGGGGAGAACCTGGGTGGCGTTCGTCCTTTTACAGGCATATGCCCGGAAAAGGACGAACGCCGATTTCGCACGGGGCGCTCATGGACCTCGCGACCCGCCAGCACGGTGTCGTATCGAGGTCACAGTTGCTCCGCCTTGGCTACATGGACGACATCGTGCTGGAGTGGGCTACAGCTCGGCGGCTTCATCGGGTCCACCAAGGCGTCTACGCCGTGGGGCATCGGCGGTTGAGTTGGCACTCGCGATGTTGGGCGGGGGTGCTTGGGGCGGAAGCTAATGCGGTGGATGAGGTGGTCTGGCCTGCCGTGGCTAGCCACGCGTCGGCGGCTTATCTGTGGGGGCTGTATCGGTATGCGCCGGAACGGATCGATGTGACGGCTCCGATTCGGCGGCGGGCGAAGCGCGATTTCGTCGTCCACTTCTCTTCGATCCTGGCGCCGGAGGACCGCCGAGAACAGGAAGGAATTCCGGTGACCTCTGTTCCTCGGGTGCTGCTGGATCTGGCGATCCGGGCACGGCCGGACCAGCTGGATCGGCTGCTCGAGCGGTCCGAAGAACTCGGGCTTCTTGACCTCCTCGCGGTCGAAGACGTGCTCCGCCGCGCCGGCGGTCATCGCGGCCGCGGCAGGTTGCGCCGCGCCCTTTCCCTCTACCAGCCGGATCCGGCCTTCACCCGCTCCCTTTTCGAGAAGCAATTCCGCCGGCTCATCATCCGCGCCGGCATCTCAGCACCCTCGATGAACTTCAACGCGCACGGCAACGAGCTCGACGCCTACTGGCCGGAGCTGCGCTTCGCCGTTGAACTCGACCTCTTCGAGACGCACGGCAGCCGCGCCGCCTTCGAGCGCGACCGGCTCCGCCAGGAGGAGCTGAAGCTGCTCGGGATCGAGATGATCCGGGTGACGAAGCCGCGCCTCGATGCTGAACCCGACGCCGTCCTTCGCAACCTCTCGACGCTCCTGGAGCGTCGCCGCCGCGAGCTGCACCTCCCGTGATCTAGGCTTCGAGACGTGGCACAGAAGACCGCCAGAGGGGACGAGGCCGCGGCCGTCGCCGCCGCGATTGCTCAATTCGAGGCGGAGTTCGCCGCCGCCCCCGCGTCCGAGCGGCCGCAGGCGCCTGCCTGGCAGCGCGCCGCCCTGCTCGAGGGCGTCAGCGCCAAGGAGACGATCGAGGACCTACGAGGAGGATCCGCATGGCTGTCGTGAAAATCATCGAGCTCGTCGGCAGCTCGAAGACGTCGACCGACGATGCCGCCAAACAGGCGCTCCTGCAGGCGCAAGGCTCCCTGCGCAACATCCGCGCCGTCGACATCGTCTCTACCGGGATCCGCGGTGAGAACCTCGACGAGTACCGTGCCCACGTCCGCGTCGCCTTCCTGATCGAGGGGACGGAGGTCGACTGATGGCCGACGCACCGCAGAACGAGCCGCGCGAGGTCGGCCGCGAGGAGGCCCGCAAGCTGGTCGACGAGGGCGCCCAGTTGATCGACGTCCGTGCCGACCACGAGTGGGAGGTCGGCCGCATCGCCGGCGCCACCCATGTCCCGCTACCTGAGCTGCCGCAGCGCCTGGGTGAGATCGACAAGGACCGACCCGTCGTCCTCTACTGCCGCGGCGGCAACCGCTCCTCGATGGCGACCGAGGCGCTGACCGACGCCGGCTATGACGCCGTCAAGCTCAGCGAGGGCATCGTCGGCTGGAGCGGCGAGGGCCTGCCGCTGGAGCCCGAGGGGGGCTATGTCGCCGATTCGGGCGAGGCCTCGGCGATTCTCCAGGCGCAGAAAAAACCCTCACACAGCTAATCCAAGGGCTGGGGAGGCGGGGGTGGTCCTCGCCGGACCCTCCCCGCTGTTGTCCGCCGAGGACCACCCCCG
>JBJMKN010000093.1:0-12218 GCA_045805765.1 Solirubrobacterales bacterium | reverse complement strand
TCTCGACCAGCGTCGAGCCGCTCAACCTGAAGGAGTTCATCGCCGAGGTTCCGGTGCCGACTGTGGTCGGCGGCTGCGCCTCCTACTCGACCGGCCTGCACCTCATGCGCACCGGCGCTGTCGGCGTGCTCGTCGGGGTGGGTCCCCTGCCGTGACAGGACCCGCCGGCCGAAGCGCGTCGGAAGCACTAGTCATCCGAAACGGCAACTCCAGTCGACACAGCCGCCCGGCCATTCGAGCCCATCCCCACCGACTGCTCGTTCTGCAGCTTCTTCCCCTCACTCATAAGAGCCGGGGCAACCATCACCTCTGCCCGCTGGAACGAGCGGATGTCCTCGTAGCCGCAGGTGGCCATCGAGGTTTTCAGCGCCCCCATCAGGTTGAAGGTGCCGTCGTTCTCTTTGGCGGGGCCGAGGAGGATCTCCTCCATCGTCCCGTCCTGCTTGGTCGAGACCCGGGTGCCGCGCGGCAGCGAGGGATGGAAGGTCGCCATCCCCCAGTGAAAGCCGCGCCCCGGCGCCTCTTTGGCCCGGGCCAGGGGCGAGCCGATCATCACCGAGTCGGCGCCGCAGGCGATCGCCTTGGAGACGTCCCCTCCGGTTCGCATGCCGCCGTCGGCGATCACGTTCACGTACTCGCCGGTCTCCAGCATGTGCTGGGCGCGGGCGGCCGCGACGTCGGCGATCGCCGTCGCCTGCGGGACGCCGATCCCGAGCACGCCGCGGGTGGTGCAGGCAGCCCCGGGACCGACGCCGACGAGGACGCCGACGGCCCCGGTCCGCATCAGGTGCAGCCCGGTCGAGTAGGAGGCGCAGCCGCCGACCACGGTCGGGACCGGCACTTCGGTGATGAACTGCTTCAGGTTCAGCGGCTCGACCGTGGTCGAGACGTGTTCGGCCGAGATCACCGTCCCCTGGATGACGAGGATGTCGAGCCCGGCCTCGACCGCGACCTCGTAGTACTCGCGCACTTTCTGCGGCGTCAGCGAGCCGCAGACGACCGCCCCCCGAGCCTTGATTTCCTCGACCCGCTTGGCGATCAGCTCGGCCTTGACCGGCTCGGTGTAGATCTCCTGCATCAGCCGGGTCGCTTCGTGCTTGGGGGCGGCGGCGATCGCCTCCAGCCTCTCCTCGGCGTTCTCGAAGCGGGACCAGATCCCCTCCAAGTTCAGCACGCCGAGCCCACCGAGCTCGTTGACGCGCACGGCGGTATCGGGTGAGACGACCCCGTCCATCGCCGAGGCGACGAGCGGAATCTCGAAGCGGTAGGGACCTAGGGTCCAGCTGACGTCGATGTCGTCGGGATCGCGCGTTCTACGGGAAGGAACGATGGCGATGTCGTCGAATCCATAAGCCCGGCGCCCCTTCTTGCCGCGGCCGATTTCGATTTCCAAGTTAATCCTCCAAGGCGTGGCGTTGAACCACTGAGCCTACACTTCGGCGGGGACCTCCAAATCGTGCACCGAGACCTCGCCGAGCAGGCGCTCGACCTGGTTGCGGTCGACGGTGCCGGCGCCGAAATGCTGGGTCGACTCGGCGCCGCAGGCGACGCCGTAGGCCAGGCAGTCCTCCGGGGAGCGGCCCTCGTAGCGGGCGGCGACGTAGCCGGCGACGAAGGCATCGCCCGAGCCGACCGAGGAAACCGGCTCCAGCGGCTCCGTGTGGACCTCAAGCAGGCGCCGCGAGCTGCCCTCGCCGACGGCGGCGACGCAGCCGTCGGGACGGGTGATCGCCGCCTCGCTGGCCCCAAGCCGGACCAGCTCCAGCAGGCCCTGGGCGAGATCGGAGCGGTCGGCGAACTCCTGCCCGACCAGCTCCTCGGCCTCGGCCTCGTTCGGGGTCACCATCGAAGCCCCGGCGCGCACCCCCGCCAGCATCGCCTCGCCCTCGGCGTCGAGAACGACGGGGACGCCGCGGCGGCTGAGGTCGTCGACGAGGCGCGCGTAGAGGTCGTCGCCGGCCCCGGGCGGCAGCGAGCCGGCGAGGACGCAGATCTTCGCCCCGCTCGCCAGGTAGCCGATCCGGTCGAAAAGGCGCTTCACCTCCTCGGCGCTGACCGCGGGGCCGCGCTCGTTGATCTCGGTCTGCTCGCCCGAGGTCGGGTCGATCACCGCGAGGTTGATCCGCGTCTCCGAGGCGATCCGGGTGAAGTCGGTGAGGACCGATTCCTCGTGCAGCTGTTCGAGCACCTGGGTCCCGGTCGGGCCGCCGACAAAGCCGCTGGCGATCACCGGGCGGCCGAGCAGGCTCAGCGCGCGGGCGACGTTGATCCCCTTGCCGCCGGCGACGGTCCGGCTCTCGACCGCGCGGTGGCGCCGGCCAAGGCGGAAATTGGGGACCGCGACGGTGCGGTCGATCGCCGCATTCAAGGTCACCGTGAGGATCACTTGGCTTTCACCCGATCTCTGCTCCTGGACTCGTTTCCGCGGGCAAGCCGGCGCAGCAGCACCAACCCGGTCATGAGTATCACGAAGATCGCGATCGCGATAGGGATCGAGTTGTCAGCGACAAAGCTGCGGGCGCGGTCGAAGCTGCTCGCCTCGGCGACCTTGCGGCCGGCGGCGAGCGGCACGGCTCCGGCCTTGCGACCGGCGACGAAGACGGTGGCGGCCCCGAGCCTGGCGCCGCGCCGGATCGGTCCCTCGACCTCCTGCGGCGCCCGCACCCGCACCTCGACCCCCTGGCCGCGGCGGACGCCGACCTGCAGGGAGCGGGTCGCCCGCAGGGGGAGGTGGCCGCCGCTGTAGCGGACCTCCGGCTCGGCGAGCTCCTGGCCGGCCCGCACCGGCAGCCGCCGCCGGTACTGGGAGAAGCCCCATTCGAGCAGCGCCAGGTTGTCGGTGAAGCGGGTTTCTTCGGTCGGGGCGCCAATCGCCACCGAGACCAGGCTGACGCCCTTCTTCTGCCCGGAGCCGACGAGGACGTAGCCGGCGTCGAAGGTGTGGCCGGTCTTGACGCCGGTCGCCCAGGGGGCCATGTAGAGGAGGTCGTTGAGGGTCTCGATCCGGCGTGGCGGCCGCAGGCTGCGCAGCAGCGCGGTCTCCGAATCGGCGATCTTGGCGAAGGCGGGCTGGCGCAGCAGCCGGCGCGCCAGCGTGGCGAGGTCGGCGGCGGAGGAGTAGTTGCCGCGCTGGTCGAGGCCGATCGGGTTGGCGTAGTGGGTGTCGGCGAGGCCGAGGGCGGTGGCGTAGCGGTTCATCTGCCGCACGAAGCGAGCTTGCGAGCCCGCCGCGGCGACCGCGAGCGTGTGGGCGGCGTCGTTGCCGCTGACGAGGATCAGGCCGTAGAGGAGGTCGTGGACGCTCACCCTCTCCCCCGCCCGCAGCCCGAGGAGCGACTCGCCGTAGATCGGCGAGTAGGGGGCGGCGCGGACGATCTTGTCCAGTGGCAGCTCCCGCATCGCCACGTAGGCGGTCATCAGCTTGGTCGTGCTGGCGATCGCGAGGTGCCGCTGGGCGGCATGCGAGGCGAGGGCGTCGCCGCTGCGGGCGTCGACGACGATCCACGACTTCGCGTAGATCCCCTGCGGCGCGGCGGGCGCCGCCGCGGCGGTCGGGACGAGCCACAGCGCCAGCGCCACCAGCAGCGCGGCGAGGGCGCCGTGGCGCCGTCGCCTCACTTGAGCTGCAGCGTCTGGCCGGCGATCAGGATCTGGGGATCCACTTCGGGGTTCAGCGCCAGGATCTCGGCGACCGGGACCCCGGTCTTGTGGGCGATCGCGGTAAGGGTGTCGCCCGATTCGACCGTGTAGGTCTTCGCCTTCGTCCGGTGCTTCTTCTGCTTCTGGGCGGGCTCGGAGCTGCGCTCCCCGCCCTTCGACGAGGAGTCGTCGTTCATCGCCGTCGCGACCACGCCGACGACGACGAGAACCGCCACGACGAGGGCGATGGCGGCGAGGAGGCGGGCGGCGGCGCTTGAGCGTTTTTCCATTGACCGGGTGGATGGAGCGGTTCGGGGCGGCTGATCGTAGTCGCGAACGGCGTCTTCAGGCGGTCGATATGTCCCAGACCGTCTGCCGCAGCCGCTCGGCCGCAGCCGCCGGGTCCGGGTCGGCTGCGATCCCTCGGGAGGCGGCGACGAGGCCGGCGGCGCGGCCGGGAGCGAAGGCGGCTCCGAGCAGCTCCGGCTTCCCGCCCTGGGCGCCGACCCCCGGGATGAGGAAGATCGAGCGCGGCATCAGCGCCCGCATGCGGGCGAAGTGCTTCGGCTCCGTGGCCCCGACGACCGCGCCCATGCCGCTGAGGCCGGACTCCCCCAGCAGGCGCTCGGAGAGCTCGTCAACCAGCACGGCGAGCCGCTCGTGCAGCGGCGCCTGCGGCGCCGGCAGGTCCTGCAGGTCGGCGGCGCCGGGGTTGCTGGTGCGGACGAGCGCGAACATCCCCGCCCCTGCCTCGGCGGCGGAGGCGAGGAGCGGCTCGAGGGCGTCGCGCCCGAGCAGCGGGTTAGTGGTGAAGGCGTCGGCTCCGAGGCCCGCGACGGTCCCCCAAGGCGTCGGCGTCTCGCCGACCAGGGCCTGGGCGTAGGCCGCGGCGGTGACCGGGACGTCGCCGCGCTTGCCGTCGGCGACCACCAGCAAGCCCGCATCCTGGGCAACCTCACAGGTCGCTTCCAGCGCCCGCCATCCCGGCGCCCCGAGTCGCTCGAAACAGGCCAGCTGGGGCTTGACCGCGACGCAGGCGGGCCCCGCCCGCTCGATCAGGGCCCGGCAGTGCTCGGCGACCGCGGCGGCCGCCAGCTCGGCGGCGGGTGCTTCGGGGTCGCCCGCCGTCGGCCCGTCCCCGGCCAGCTTGGCCGGGTCGGGGTCGAGGCCGAGACAGATCTGGCTGCGGCGCTCTTCGACGAGCGCCGCGAGCCGATCGGAAAAGCCAGTCAGCGAATCAGCCGCCCTTGACTTTGGTCTTCAGGGCCGAGCCGGCGGAGAAGCGCGGAACTTTGCCGCCCGGGATGGTGATCCTTTCGCCGGTGCGGGGGTTGACGCCCTGACGGGGGCCGCGCTCGGCAACGTGGAATTTGCCGAAGCCGGTGAAGGCGACCTCCTCGCCGCTGCTCAGTGCACCGGTGATCGCGTCGAGCACGGCATCGACGGCATCGCTGGCGGCTTTTTTGCTGCCAAGCCGGTCATCGTTGGCAAGTTGGTCCAGAAACTCAGCCTTGGTCACGTCGTAAATCCTCCTCGGGGTTTGAAGACGGGCGCAATCTAACAGCGGCTACGGCGTAAGAAACTCGCGCTCTAGAGCCAAACGTCACGAACCGCTGATCGCCATCTCGGCGATCAGCAGCGGCGGCGTGCTGACGGAGCCCCCGAATGGGACCCAGCGGGCGCCCGCGCCGGCCGCCTCGACGGCGCCCAGCATCGCCACCAACTCGCCGGCGATCGTGAACTCGCGGACCGGCTCGGCCAGGGCTCCGTCGCGGATGACCCGGCCGGAGGCGCCGACCGAGAAGACGCCGGTGACGGGGTTGACGCCGGAGTGCAGGCCGGCGACGTCGGTGACGTAGACGCCCTCCCCCGCCGCGGCCAGCAGCCCTTCGAGCGAGAGCGAGCCGGGGGCGACGACGAGGTTCGAAGCCGAGACCGAGGGCAGCGAGCGGTAGCCGTGGCGGGAGGCGGAGCCGGTCGAGGAGGCGCCCTCGCGGTTGGCGGTGTAGGTGTCGAAGAGGTAGGAGCGCAGCCGGCCGCCCTCGATCAGGGCGGTGCGCCGGCGCGGCACCCCCTCGTCGTCGAAGGGCGCGGACGCGGGGCCCTGCGGGTCGCGGCCGTCGTCGTGCAGGGCGAAGGCCTCGCTCGCCACCTCCTCTTCGAGCCGGCCGGCGAAGGGGGAGCGTCCACGCTGGACGGCTTTGGCGCCGAGGCCGCCGCCGATCAGGCCGGCGAAGCTGGCGGCGACGGTCTCGTCGAGGACGACCGGGCAGGAGCGCGAGGCCGGCTTGCCGGCGCCGATCATCGCCAGCGCCCGCTGCGCCCCTTCGCTGCCGATCGCCTCGGGGTCGAGCCCGCGGGGCCCGCGGGCGAGGCCGAAGCCGAGGCCGGTCTCGCGCGCCCCGTCGCCCTCGGCCAGGGCCGAGAGGTAGGCGTAGCAGCTGGAGGACTCGTACTCGCCGGCGACGCCGGTCGAGGAGGCGATCGCTACCTGCTCGTCGGAGTCGGCGTAGACGGCGACCTCGACGCCGACGAGGCGGGGATCGGACTCGAACGCGGTCCGCTCTACGGTCAGCGCCAGGTCGGCGATGCGGGCGGTGTCCCACTCGGCGAGCGAGGGGTCGCCGAGGCCGGGCAGCGCCTCGAACTCGGCCGGCTGCGGCGGCGCCGCGAACTCGTCCTCGTCGGCGGCGGCGGCCGCTTCGGAGGCGCGGGCGGCGATCTCCGCGACACCCGCCTCGGAGAGGTCGGTTCCGTAGGCGTAGCCGACCCGCTGCCCGTGCCAGGCACGGACGCCGACTCCGGTCTGGATCGCGGCGGTCAGGCTCTCGACCTCGCCGCCGTGGACGCGCACGGTGCGGCCGCTGTCGCGGGAGACGTAGGCCTCGGCGTCGCTCGCGCCGTCGCCGACGGTCGCCTCCACGGCGCGGCGCGCGACCGCGCTCAACTCGCTCAACGCTCGGTCCCCCCGACCGTCATCGCGCCGACGCGGACGTGGCCCTGGCCGGTCCCGACCGGCACTTTCTGACCGCCCTTGCCGCAGATCCCGGTCTTCATGAAGAAGTCGTCGCCGACCGCGTCGATCGCCGCCAGGGCATCGAGGCAGTTTCCGATCAGGGTGGCGCCGCGGCAGGGGCTGGTCACCTTCCCGCCCTCGATCAGGTATCCCTCGGAGACTCCGAAGACGAAGTCCCCGGTCGCCGGGTCGACCTGGCCGCCACCGAAGGAGACCGCGTAGAAGCCGCGCTCCACCTCGGCGATCATCTCCTCGGGAGTCGAGTCGCCGGGGGCGATGTAGGTGTTGGTCATTCGCGGGATCGGCAGGTGGCGGAAGGTCTCGCGGCGGCCGTTGCCGGTCGAGTCGACGCCGTCGCGCTCTGCCGTCAGATGGTCGTAGAGGTAGGAGGTCAGCCGCCCTTCTTCGATCACCTGCGTCTTCTGCGTCGGCCGGCCCTCGTCGTCGATCGCGTCTGACCCCCACTCGCTCGGCAGGCGCCCGTCGTCGTAGGCGTTCAGCAGCGGCTGGGCGACCTGCTCGCCGAGCTTGCCGACGTAGACGCTGGCGCCCTTCTGGATGTGGTCCGCCTCCAGGCCGTGGCCGGTCATCTCGTGGAAGAGGACGCCGCCGAAGCCGCCGCCGACGACGACCGGCATCGAGCCCGACGGCGCCGGGACGGCGTCGAGCAGGGTCAGGGACTTCGCCGCCGCCTGCTCGGCGATCTGGCCGGGGTCGTCTTCGAGCAGCTCAAAGCCGCGGTGGGCGCCAAGCGTCTCGGCGCCGGTCTCGACGGTGCCGTTGCGCTGGGCGACGGTCTGGACGGCGATCCGGGTGCGGGTGCGGTCGTCGCCGCTGAAGAGGCCGTCGGAGTTGGCGACGGTGACCTGACGCCGCGCCTCGGCGTAGACGGCGGTGACCTGGGCGATCTCGGCGCCCTTGCCGCGCGCCCGCTCGTCGAGCTCGCGCAGCAGCTCGGCCTTGCGCTCGGCGGGGACGTCTTCGGGCCGGTGCTCAATCGCGATCGGCGCCACCTCCTGCGCCTTCAGCGGCTGCGGCGCCCGCCGCTCGGCCCGCAGCGCCGCCGCGGCTTCGTCGGCGGCGCGCTCGAGGTCCGTCGAGTCGAGCCCGTCGACATGGGCGAAGTAGGTGGTGTTGCCGTCGACGACGCGCACCCCCGCGCCCTCCTCGGCGCCCGACTGCACCGCCTCGATCCGGGACTCGTCGATCGTCATCGACTGGCCGCGGCGGCGTTCGGCGAAGACCTCGGCGAAGTGGCCGCCGTTGGCGAGCGCCCGCGCGAGGACGCGCTCGGCGACGCCTTGGTCGAGGGTCTCGCTCATCCCTTCTCCTTCTTCCCGGCGACCTCGATCAGGCGGCCTGCGGCGACGAAGAGCTCAGCCCCGCTGCTCGAATCCTGCGCGTGGTCGGCGCTGCGGCCGTGGGGGTAATAAAGGCGGGCGAAGGGACGGCGGGAGATCCGCCGGCGGCGCATGAAGGCGGCGGCCTCGTCGGCGTAGACGGAGACGCGGTCGAGCAGGATCCGGTGCGGCTTCGCCGGCATCAGCCGCCGCTCCGAGGTTGTCCTTGCTCTGGCGAGGAAAAGTCCGTAGAGGCGAGCCGCCGCAGGGTCGAGCGCATGTCGAAGTGCATCAGTGAGGCGAGGGCGAAGCGGTCGGTGACGGTGACCGCGGCGAGCCCGGCGTTGCGGACGGCGAAGACCTCGCCCTGCTCGGTGGCGATGTGAGCCTGCTCGACCGGGACGTCCTCGGCGCCGTCGGCGACGGCGAAGAGGGCGGCGGCGTCCTCGCGCCAGCGCTCCGGCTCCTCTCCCGTCGCCGCCAACACCTCGCCGTCCGGGCCGAGGATCGCCGCCCCGCGCAGGTCGGGAGACATCTCGGTCAGGAACGCGAGCGCCGCCTCCGCGGGCTCCGCGGAGGGCAGGGCGGCTGCGGCGGCGTCGGCCATGTCGGCGAAGATACCGACCGTGACCCTCGCCCGAGCCTCCTGGATCATCACCGTCGTCATCTGCGCGATCGCCGCCGTCCTCTTCGCCTTCAGCGGCTACACCGGCTACGCGATCACCCTGGTCGCCGTCGGCCTCGCCGCCAGCGTCAACCTGCTGCCGCCTGCCTGACGCCTGACGCCTGACGCCTGACGCCGCTTAGCGTCCGCACAACGTCTGTACAATTGCGCATCGATGGCTTCTTCCCGTGACATCCGAGCTCTGCGCTGGAACCTGCGAGTCGAGGACTCCGAGGACGCTCTCGTCCGCGCTGCGAGCGCGGCAAGCGAGATCAGCTACAGCAGCTTCATCAGGACCGCCGCCGTCTCGGAAGCCCAGCGGGTCCTGGCGGATCGAAAGCAGTTTCCCCTCCCCCCTGCCCAATGGAACGAGTTCACGCAGCTCCTCGAGAGGCCGCCGAGGGTCCCTGAGGGCCTCCGTCGTCTCTACTCGAAGCCGAGCGTCTTCGAGTAGCTCGACGGACGATGGGTTATACGCAGCCGCAACCGCTGCGAGGCAAGCAGGACCTTTCAGAGTTTGTCTCGGGAGAGATCTCTCTCGACAGCTGGCTCCAGCAGCACGCCCGTCACGCCGAGGCAGCCGGCTCAGCACGAACCTTCGTCACTACCGACGGAAAAAGGGTGGTCGGCTTCTATTCGCTGACTATCGGCCAGGTTCAGCCTGACGATGCGACCGAGCGCCTCCTCCGGGGCCAGCCCGCCGGGCGGCCGGTGCCGGTCATCGTCCTTGCCCGCCTGGCGGTGCACCAAGAGCATCAAAAGCGCGGGCTTGGGAGATCCCTACTTCAGGACGCGCTGCTCCGCTGCGATCAGGTGTCGGACTCGGTTGGCGTGCGAGCCGTCGTCGCTCATGCTCTCCCAGGGGCGGCGGAGTTCTACGACTACTTCGGGTTCGAAAAGTCGCCGACCGACCCTCTGCACCGGATCCTCCTCTTCAAGGACCTGCGCCGATTCCTGGAGACTGTCGAAGCCTGATCAGCCCGAGCGGTACGGGCCGCTTTCGCGCTCGCGGTAGGAGGTCTCCGGCTCGGCGTGGATCAGGACCTCGGCCTGGGGGATCTCGGCCTCGATCGAGTCGCGCATCTCGTGGGCGAGCTCGTGGGCGCGCTCGAGGCTGGTGCCGGAGCGGTACTGGACGTGGAAGTCGATGTGGCGGCGGCGGCCGGCGCGGCGAGCGCGGAGCTTGTGGTACCCGGCGACCTCGGGGGTGCGGGCGGTGGCGATCGCCTCCTCGATCCGGTCCATCTCCGCCGCGGGCAGCGTTTCGTCGACGAGGACGCCGGAGGAGCGGCGGATGATCGCGATCCCGGCCCAGACGATCGCCCCGGCGACGAGGAGGGCGGTGATCGAGTCGAAGGCGACGACGCCGGTGATCTCGACCAGGCCGAGGCCGACGAGGACGCCGGCCGAGGTGAGGGCGTCGGTGCGGAGGTGGGCCGCGTCGCCCTCCAGCGCCGGGGATTCGTGGATCCGGGCCTGGCGGTAGAGGTTCGCGGAGACGACCAGGTTGGCGACGACGGAGAAGCCCATGACGGCGATCCCGACCCAGAGGGCCTCGACCTGCGAGCCGGCGACGAGCCGGTGGGTCGCCTCGTAGACGATCAGCGCGGCGCCGACGAGGATCAGGATCCCCTCGACGTTGGCCGCCAGGTTCTCGACCTTCTCGTGGCCGTAGGGGTGCTCCTCGTCGGCCGGCTCGTCGGCTTTGCGGACCGAGATGAAGGCGATGACCGAGGCGACGAGGTCGATCAGCGAGTGGATCGCCTCGGTGATGATCGCGATCGAGCCGGTGATCGCCCCGGCGGCGAGCTTGAGCGCGATCAGGATCGAGTTGGAGGCGATCGAGAGGGCCGCGGCGCCGCTTTTGGTCCGAATCATGGCCCCGCCTCGGCCTCCAGGCCCAGGTGCCGCGCCAGCATCCGCACCGCCTTGCCGCGGTGGCTGATCGCGTTCTTCTCGTCGGGGGGAAGCTCGGCCATGGTCCGCGGGTCGTTGTGCCCGGTCTCGTCGGGGGCGAAGGCGGGGTCATAGCCGAAGCCGCCGCTCCCGCGTCCCTCTGCAAGCAGGGTGCCCTCGCAGCGAGCTTCGAAAACGTGCTCGTGGCCCGCTTCGTCGATCAGGGCGATCGCGCAGACGTAGGCGGCGCGACGGTCGACCCCGGCTGCGCCCACTTCCCGCAGCAGCTTCTCCAGGTTGGCCTCGTCGCTCGCGCCCTCACCGGCGTAGCGGGCCGAGTAGATCCCCGGGGCGCCGCCGAGCGCGGCGGCTTCGATCCCGGAGTCGTCGGCGATCGTCACCTCGCCGGTGGCGGCGTGGGCCGAGCGAGCCTTGATCAGCGCGTTGGCCTCGAAGCTGTCGCCGGTCTCCGGCGGTGAAGGGACCTCGTCGGGCAGGGGTCGCAGATCGACCCCCGGGAGCAGCTCCGCCATCTCCCGCACCTTGTGCTGGTTGCGGGTGGCGAGGATCATGCCGACCGCTCCTGCACCTCCCGCAGGCGGCCGATCCCGAGCTCGGCGAGCCCGAGCAGCTCGTCGAGCGAGGCGCGCGAGAGCGGCGTCCGCTCCGCCGTCGCCTGCACCTCGACCAGGCCGCCGTCGCCGGTCATGACGACGTTGGCGTCGACTTCGGCATTGGAGTCCTCGCCGTAGTCGAGGTCGCAGAGGGCGCGGCCGTTGACCATGCCGACGCTGACCGCGGCGACCGATCCGGTCAGCGGCAGCGCCTCGAGCGCTTTCTTGTCGACCAGCTTCTGGAAGGCCTGCTGGAGCGCGACGAAGCCCCCGGTGATCGCCGCGCAGCGGGTGCCGCCGTCGGCTTCAAGCACGTCGCAGTCGACGTAGACGCTGCGCTCGCCCATCGCCCTGAAGTCAACGACGACGCGCAGAGATCGGCCGATCAGGCGCTGGATCTCGACCCCGCGCCCGTCCTGTTTGCCCTTCGAGATGTCGCGCTGCTTGCGGTCCCCGGTCGAGGCGGGCAGCATCGAGTACTCGGCGGTGACCCAGCCTTTGCCCTTGCCGGTCATCCAGCGCGGCACCTGCTCTTGGATCGAGGCGGTGCAGATCACCCGCGTCCGCCCGATCGAGATCAAGGCCGAACCGTCGGCGCTGCCGACGTACCCGGGGTCGATCGTCACCGGCCGGATGTCGGCCGGCGCCCTGTCGTAGCTGCGTGAAGCTGGCATAGGCCCCCGAGTCTTTCACGCGAGGGCCTATGGCCTCTATTTGAAGGCGACCTTGTCCACGGCCTCCTTGATCTTGTTGACGATGACGTCGGCCAGCTCGGTTCCCTGTTTGCCGTTGAAGCCTTTCATCGCCGCGACCATCCCCACCATCAGCAGCGAGACGAGCAGGATCAGGCCGACGTACTCGACCGTCCCCTGACCGCCCTCGCCGGCGAGGGCGTGGATCGCCTTCACCCGCCGGGTCACGGCGAGGTTGAGCCGCCATAGGGCGGCGTGGGCGTAGCCCAGCACTGCATAGAACATCGCTCCCCCTTCTTCGTTTGGTGAGGGCGATGATGCGAGCGAAATGCGCGCCGAACAAGACGCGCGATTGCC
>JBJMKN010000092.1:0-3052 GCA_045805765.1 Solirubrobacterales bacterium | reverse complement strand
GAAGACGTCGCCGCGCTGGGGCAGCGGGAAGGTCTGGTCGCAGGAGTCGGGATCGTCGAGGACCCAGCCGCTGCAGCCGACGAACCGGTTGCCGGATTTTTTCGCGCGGATGTTCCGCAGCATGTTCGGCGAGCCGTCCTCCTTGGTGCGGCCGGCTTCTTCGCAGACCCTGCAGGGACCGAGGATGCGGTCCTCGTCCATCCCTTTCCAGATCACTTTCGCCAGGTCCTCGCGGCTGCCGTCGATTTCGGTCCAGGTCTTGTGCAGGAGGTCGCGGCTCTCGCCGACGACGGCGCCCTTGGTCATCTCGCCGGCGGCGATCCGGTCCATCTCCGCCTCCAGCGTCGCCGTCATCTCCGGCGTCGCCATCGCCGGGACGTAGTTCTTGAACGCCTCGTAGAGGGCGATCCCGGTCTCCGAGGGCACCGGCGGGTTGCCGTAGACATAGCCGCGGTCGAAGAGCTTCTGGATGATGTCGGCGCGGGTCGCTTTGGTGCCGAGGTTGCGCTCCTCCATCAGCTCGATCAGTTTCGCCTGGGAGATCCGCGAGGGCGGCTGCGTCTCCTTGTCGAGGATCCAGGGCTCGCCCTCGAGCGCGAGCGTCTGGCCCTCCTGCAGGGCCGGGATCTCCTCATCGGCGGAGCGGGCGTAGGTGTAGATGCCGGCGTAGCCGGGATCGACGACGACCGAGCCGCGGACGAAGTAGGTCTCCGAGCCGGCCTCGATGTCGGCCCGGGTCGACTCGGTGATCATCGGCGGGCTGAAGGTGGCGAGGAAGCGGCGCACGACCAGTTCGTAGACCCGTTTCTTGGAGCCGTCGAGGGCGCCCGGGTGGATCGCCTGGGTCGGGTAGATCGGCGGGTGGTCGGTGGTCTCTTTTTTGCCGCGGGTCGGTTTCAGCTCGCCATCGAGCAGGCCGGCAGCGGCGGAGAACTCCTTGACCTTGACCAGCGAGGTGACCAGCTCGCGCAAAGGCAACGACTGCGGGTAGACCGTGTTGTCGGTGCGCGGGTAGGAGATGAAGCCGTCCATGTAGAGGTCCTCGGCGATCCGCATCGCGCTGGCGGGGGTGATCCCGAGGCGGCTGGAGGCGTCGGTGCTGAAGGCGGTGGTGTTGTAGGGGGTCGGCGGCTTGCGCGTGTTTTTCCGCGCCGTCACCGCTTTCACCGTGCCGGGGTTGGAGGTGCCGGCGAGCGCCGCGTCGGCCTCCGCCTTCTCCCAGAATTTGTCGACGGAGTGGTGCGTCTCGAAGCCGCCGTCGGGGTGCTGGAACTTGGCGAAGACTTCCCAGAAGGGTTTGGCGACGTGGGCGCGGCGTTCCATCTCGCGCTCGACGATCAGGCCCAGGGTCGGGCTTTGGACGCGGCCGACCGAGAGGAAGTTGGAGCCGAAGCGGCGGCTGGCGAGGGAGACGGCGCGGGTCAGGGTCGCGCCCCAGAGCAGGTCGATGTCCTGGCGGGCGGCGCCGGCGTTGGCGAGCGGGTAGGAGAGTTCATCGAGCTCTGAGAAAGCGCGGTCGATCTCCTCTTTGGTCAGGGCCGAGTAACGGGCGCGCTGGATCCGCAGGGTCCCGTCAGCGGTGCCCTCGCGGGAGCCCAGCGCCGGGTTGGCGTCGAGCATCTCCTCCAGGGCCTCGAGCCCGATCAGCTCGCCCTCGCGGTCGAAGTCGGTCGCGATCACCAGCTCGTCGGCCTCTTTGGCCAGTTTTTTGATCGCTTTGACGACGTTTTTGTCCGTCGGTTCCTTGATCAGCTCGGCGTCGATCAGGTCGTGGAGGTCCGTCTTCTGCCAGTTCGAGTAGCCCTCGGGGAAGGCCGGGCCGAGGACGTGGCCCTTGAGGCCGACAGTCATGTGCTCGTTCCCGTCGGCGTCCTTCCAGGTGTAGAAGGGGACTTTGAAGGTTTTGTCTTCGCTGTTGGAGCCCTTGCTGAGGGCTTCGGCGATCTTCTTGGCGCTGTTGTTCTTCTCGGTGACGATCAGTCGCATGGGGCGGCGAGGGTAGCAGGGGGCATCGGCTGCGCAAGCGGGCGACCATCCGTCCGATCTTCTCCCGCCGCCCCACGGATCTGCTTAGGATCACCGCCTGATGAGGTGTCTCGTAACCGGCGGCGCCGGGTTCATCGGCTCGAATTTGGTCGACGCTCTGCTTGCCCGCGGGGACGAGGTGACGGTGGTCGACAACCTCTCCACGGGGCGCCGCGTCAACCTTGAGCCGGCGCTTGCCGCAGGCGCCGAGCTGGTCGAGCTCGACATCCGCGAGGGCGAGGCGCTGAGCCGGCTGGCGAGTGAGAAACGGCCCGAGCGGATCTTCCACCTCGCCGCCCAGATCGACGTCCGCAAGTCCCTCGCCGACCCCTTCTTCGACGCCGGCGTCAACGTCGGCGGCACCGCCAACGTGCTCGAGGCCGCCCGCGCCTCGGAGTGCGGGCGGGTCGTCTCGATCTCGACCGGCGGCGCGATCTACGGCGAGGGCGAGGGCCAGCAGCTGCCGCTGCCCGAGGACGCCCCGATCGCCCCGCTGTCCGCCTACGGCCAGAGCAAGTTCGCCGCCGAGGGCTACCTCTCGCTCTTCGAGCGCCTCTACGGGCTGTCCGGGGTCTCGCTGCGGCTGGGCAACGTCTACGGCCCGCGCCAGGACCCCCTCGGCGAGGCCGGGGTGATCGCGATCTTCTGCGGCCTGCTCAAGGAGGGCGGCCGCCCGAAGGTCTTCGGCGACGGCACCCAGACCCGCGACTACATATATGTGGGCGACGTCGTCGCCGCCGCCCTGGCCGCCGGCGAGTCCGATGCGACCGGCGCCGTCAACATCGGCACCGGCGTCGAGACCAACGTCCTGGAGCTGATCGAGGCGCTGAAGGGCATCTCCGGCAAGGACGACTTCGAGCCGGAGTTCGCCCCCGCCCGCACCGGCGAGGTCCAACGAATCACGATCGACGCCAGCCGCGCCGAGCGCGAGCTCGGCTGGCGCGCCGAAATGGACCTCAAAGACGGCCTACGCATCACCCTGAACTCCATCTAACTGCCGAGGGAGCCGGGGGTGATCCTCGCCGGA
>JBJMKN010000091.1:0-16212 GCA_045805765.1 Solirubrobacterales bacterium | reverse complement strand
CCCCCCCCCCCCCGCCCCTCTTCGCCACGCTGAGAAGTTCCGTGGTTCCTTTGTCCGCTTATAAGGGACTAAAGAACCACGGAACTGGGAGTTGGCTGGAGGGTAGATTCTGCCGATGCTCTATTTCAGCCATCCGGCCTGCTTGGAGCACGATCCTGGAGAGGGGCTGCCCGGCCATCCGGAGCGGCCCGAGCGGCTGCGGGCGATCGAGGCGGCGCTGGCGGCGCGGGACTGGCTGGGATGGGAGCGGCGTGAGGCGCCGGCGGCGAGCGAGGAGGAGCTGCGGCTCGTCCATCCCGCCGCGCACGTTGAGCGGATCCGGGATCTCTGCCGCTCCGGCGGCGGCTCGATCGACCTCGACACCATCGCCGGCCCCGCCTCCTATGAGGCGGCGCTGCGCTCGGCCGGGGCGGCTTGCGCGATGACGCGGGCGCTGCTCGCGGGCGAGGCCGAAGTCGGCTTCGCCGTCGGCCGGCCCCCCGGCCACCATGCCGAGCCGGAGCGGGCGATGGGGTTCTGCCTCTTCGACAACATCGCCGTCGCGGCGGCGCTGGCGATCGCCGAGCTCGGGGTCGAGCGGGTCTTCATCCTCGACTGGGACGTCCACCACGGCAATGGCACCGCCGAGATCTTCCGCCGCCGCGACGACGTCCTCTTCGCCTCGATCCATCAGGGCGGGATCTTCCCCGGCACCGGCGCCCGCGAGGACACGGGCACGGGCCCTGGCGAGGGCTACACGATCAACCTGCCGGTTCCGGCGGGGAGCGAGGAGAGCCTTTGGGTCTCCCTGCTCGAAGAGGAGGTCCTTCCCGCGGCCGCTCGCTTCGCGCCGCAGCTCGTCCTGATCTCAGCCGGCTTCGACGCCCACCGCGACGACCCGCTGGCCGAGTGCCGGCTGGAGGCCGGCTCCTTCGGCCGGATGGCGGCGATCATTCGCGCGGCTGCCGCCGACTGGGGCGCCCCGGTCGGCGCCGTGCTGGAGGGCGGCTACGCGCTGGAGGCGCTCGCCGAATCGGTTGTCGCGACCATGGCGGCGCTCGGCGGCGCGGAGGAACCGTGAAGGGGCTGGAGCAGGTCGAGTTCGAGACGGCGCCGCTGGAGCGCTTCCGCCCCCTGCTCGGCGAGCGCTTCGCGGAGATGGAACGGGCCGCGGCCGCGGCCCGCGAGGCCTTCGCCGGGCGGCGGATCTGGCACGTCAACTCGACCTCGCAGGGAGGCGGGGTGGCGGAGATGCTGCGCGCCCTCCTCCCCTACGCCCGCGATGCCGGGGTCGACGTCCGCTGGGTCGTCCTCGCCGAGTCAGACGGCTTCTTCGACCTGACCAAGCGCATCCACAACCACCTCCACGGCGACGCCGGCGACGGCAAGGAGCTGGACGAGGCGGCGCGCGAGGCCTACGACCGCGCCTCGCAGCGTTCCTCCAATGCGCTGCGGGGGCTCGTCTCCCCCGGCGACGTCATCTACCTCCACGACCCGCAGCCGGCGGGGCTGGTGCCGGCGATGAAGGAGGCCGGCCTTGCCGTCGTCTGGCGCTGCCACATCGGCGTCGACGATCCGAACGACGTCGCCCGCGGCGCCTGGGACTTCCTCCGCCCCTACGTCGAGCCCGCCGACGCGTACGTCTTCTCCCGCCGCGCCTACCTCTGGGACGGCCTCGACGAGGGGAAGACCTGGTTCATGCCGCCGGTGATCGACCCCTTCTCGCCCAAGAACGAGGACCTCGACGACGAGCGGGTCGCGGCGATCCTCGCCGAGGTCGAGGAGGAGGCGACGATCCTCGAGGCCGGGCCGGTGCCCGCCGGCGCCAAGGTCGTGACCCAGGTCTCGCGCTGGGACCGGCTAAAGGACCCCGAGGGCCTGCTGGCGATCCTCGCCGAGCACCTCGAGGACCCCGACTTGCACCTCTGCCTCGTCGGGCCGGAGACCGAGGGCGTCCACGACGACCCCGAGGGGGCGCAGGTCTACGAACGGGTCGCCGCCCGCTGGCATGCGCTCGACGACGAGCACCGCCGCCGCGCCCACCTCGTCAGCCTGCCGATGGACGACCTGGCGCGGAACGCCGCGATGGTCAACGCGCTGCAGCGCCGCAGCGACGTGATCGTCCAGAAGAGCCTCGCCGAGGGCTTCGGGCTGACCGTGGCCGAGGCGATGTGGAAGTCGAAGCCGGTCGTCGCCAGCCGCGTCGGCGGCATCCAGGACCAGGTTGCCGACGGCAAGACCGGAGCCCTAATCGACGACCCCCGTGACCTGGCCGGGTTCGGCGCCGCGATTGCCGCCCTCGCCAGCGACCCGAAGCGCGCCGCCGAGCTCGGCGCCGCCGGCCGCCAGCACGTGCGCGAGAGCTACCTGGCGATCGACCGCCTGCGCGAATACGTGGAGTTGCTGGCAAGCCTCCTGCGAGACGGCGCTTAGAAGACCCGCGGCAGCATGCCTCGGCTTATGGCGTTTTTTCGGGCGCTTTCGCGTGGGCGCCCGAGTTGCCCGGCCCTTCGCCTCCTGAAGCCTTTCCCTGGCCTTCGGATTGCGGTTGCGGCGCCTGTGGCGGTTCAGGCGCCGCCTTGGGAGGGTTTGCTGGGGCTTCCTTCGGTGGAGCCGCGCTCGGCGGCGGGGTGACGGGTCGGGTCGGCTTCGGGGTCGATTCCGGCTGCTCGGCGCTCGGCGGCGTCGCTTCGGGCTTCTTTTCCCCCGCCGTTTCCTGGCCGCCGGCGGCGGCTTCGGGGTGCTGCTTTTCGTGGCCCTTCCCGCTTGCGTGCTCGCTCGGCGGCACCGGCGCCTGCAAGCCCCCGTGAGCTTTCTCGTGACCCTTGCCGTGCGCTCCGGCGTGAGCTGCGCCGTTGGCCTGGCCCATAGCCGGGGCGGGGGCGGCGTCGTGGGTCTTTCCCTTGCCGGCGCTGTTCGCCGCGCCCTGGCCCCCATCGCCATGAGCGTCAGCGGAGGAATTCGGGCCGGCGGAGCCCTGGCCGTGGGGGGCGCCGGCGCCCGGCGCGCTCTGCGCCGGCTTGGGGCTCCCCTCCCCCGGCAGGCCAAGATGGATGACGCCGGTGCGGTCGGCGGCGCCGACGCCCACCGCCGCGACCACCGCCACGGTCGCGACTCCTTTGGCGGCGGCCGAGGTGGCGATCGTTTTCGCGGCGCCGCCCCCCAGGGTCGCGGCGAGGCCGCCGCCGCTGGCAGCGCCCGAGCCGCCGATCAGGCCCTGCATCATCCCGGCGGCCGCCACCGCCGGCAGCGGCGAAAGCGCCGCCAAGTCGCTGCTGCGGCTCTCCATTTCGTCGCGGAAGCTGCGGCAGCGGTCGCAGGAGCGCAGGTGGGCGCGGACGTCGCGGCGGCGGGTAACCCGGCCGTCGCCGTCGGAGAGGGCCCTGGTGATGGCGTCGCAGCTCATCTCACGCCCTTCCTCCATCTGCCGCAGGCTCAGCCGCGCCTCGTAGAGCGTCTGCCGTGCCACCGCGCCGGAGGTCTCCAGGGCGCTGCCGATCTCCTCGAAGTCCAGCCCCGCCAGCTCCCGCATCACCAGCACCTCGCGCTGGCGTTCGGGCAGCTCCCGCATGTCCGCGATCAGGCGTCGCAGCCGATCCCGCGTCGCCGCCTCCTCGGCCAGCCCGTAGCCCGGCGCGGCGTGCTCGACGTCCAGCGGCCGCGTCTCCCGCCGCCGCCGCAGCAGGTCGATCGACTCGTTGTGGGCGATCCGGTAGAGCCACGGCTTCAGGTCGATCTTGCGCTCCTCGCCCGGCAGCGCCCGCAGCACCTTCATCATCGTGTTCTGCAACGCGTCCTGGGCATCCTCGGGATTGCCGACGATCGCCAGGCAGAAGCGGTAGAGGCTCTGGTGGTAGCGCCGGAAGATCGCCGCGAAGGCGCGCTCGTCCCCGCCCACGGCGCGCTGGGTCAGGCGGTCGTCGGAGAGCAGGCGGCTGAAGCCCGCCGGGGCTGCGGCTTCGCTGCTCATGGATCGATTTTCCCATCGCGGGCCGTCCGATCAAGGGTAGGGGCGTTCCGACTATCCATAAACGGATCGTCCCCGCTACCTGTCAGCGCTTTTATTGGCAGCTTCTTCATCGATCAATGGCCTGACGAATCCGTCAGCTACCCGTTTTGTTAGGGAAATCGATCTATAGCCGGCGTTTACACCGCTGGGAGACAGGAGGATGGCCATGGTCGGAGCGCTGATCGGCCTACTGATCATCGTCGCCATCGTGCTGGTGCTGCTCAAGGTCGCGGTTGCCGGAGGGATCCTCGGCCTGATCGCCCTCATCCTCCTGATCCTCCTCCTGCTCGGCCGGATCTGAGAGCCGGATCTGAAACTTTGCCCAGTGGGTAGGTTGAGGCGATGCCGCAACTAGTCCTAGGCCCGCTCCTCCGCTACGTCTCCGACACCGAGGCCACCGTCTGGGTCGAGACCAGCGACGCCTGCGAGGTCGACGTCCTCGGCCACCGCGAGCCGACCTTTCGGGTCGAGGGGCACCACTACGCCCTCGTCAGCATCGAGGGGCTCGAGCCGGCGACCCGCTACGAGTACGAGGTGAAGCTGGACGGCGAGGTCCACTGGCCGCAGGCCGATTCCGACTTGCCGCCGAGCGCGATCCGCACCATCGACGCCGACAAGGAGCTCGACATCTGCTTCGGCTCCTGCCGGGTCGCCGTCCCCCACGAGGCCCCCTTCACCGAACCGAAAGACGAGATCGAAGCGGGCCACGAGGTCGACGCCCTCTGGGTCCTCGCCAAGCAGATGGCCGAGGGGGTGCGCGACGACTGGCCCGAGCAGCTCTTCCTCCTCGGCGACCAGGTCTACGTCGACGAGGGCTCCCCGAAGACGCGCAAAAAGATCAAGGAGCGGCGCGGCACCGACACGCCGCCGTTCGACGAGGTCACCGACTTCGAGGAGTACACCTGGCTCTACTGCGAGAGCTGGGAGGAGCCGCTGATCCGCTGGCTCTTCGCCAACGTCTCGGTCTCGATGCTCTGGGACGACCACGACATGAGCGACGACTGGAACATCTCCCGCGGCTGGCTGCTGGAGATGCAGCAGAAGTCCTGGTGGCACCGGCGCGTCGTCGGCTGCGTCGCCAGCTACTGGATCTACCAGCACATTGGCAACCTCTCGCCGCGGGAGCTGCGCGAGAACGAGATCTATCAGGAAATTCGCGGGCACCAGCGCGGCGAGGAAGTGATCTTTCCCTGGGCGCACCGGATCCAGGCGAGCGGCGACGGCACCCGCTGGAGCTTCTGCCGCGACTTCGGCCGCACGCGGGCGGTCTTCATCGACGCCCGCGCGGCGCGGGTGCTGGAGGACGGCCGGCGCGCGATCGTCGACGACGAAGAGTGGGAATGGATCGTCGAACACTGCGAAGGCGACTTCGACCACCTGCTGATCTGCACCACGATCCCCTGGCTCCTCTCCCCCGCCTTCGAGCGGATCGAGGCCTGGAATGAGCAGCTGGTCGAGGGCAACGCCTGGGGCAAGGCGGTGGGTTGGGTGAGTGAGAAGGTCCGCCGCGAAGTCGACTTCGACCACTGGCCCGCCTTCGGCGAGTCCTTCGGGAAGCTGCGCGACCTCCTCTACGAGGTCGCCAGCGGGCAGCGCGGGAAGGCTCCGGCTTCGGTCGTCGTCCTCTCCGGCGACGTCCACCACGCCTACCTCGCCGAGGTCGCCTACCCGCGCTCGGCCAACGGCGGCTCGGCCGAGCGGGCGCCGGTCTACCAGGCGGTCTGCTCGCCCTACCGCAACCCCCTCGACGAAAAAGAGCGGCGCGTCGTCCGCATGGGCTTCGGCAAGCCCCTGACCGCCTTCGCCCGCCTGCTCGCCCGCGCCGCCGGCACCCCGGACCCGGGGATCCGCTGGCGCACCCTCAACGGCCCCCACTTCGACAACCAGGTCGCGACCCTGGAAATCGACGGCCGCAGCGCCCTGATGCGGCTCGACAAGACCGTGCCGGGCGAAAGCGGCAAGGAGGCCCTCGAAGAGAGCTTCCGCCGCCGCCTCGCCTGACCCGGCAGCCGCCTATCCCGGGCTCCCCCTCCGCTGAACTAGCGTTCCGTGGTTCCTTAGTCGTGCATAGGCGGACAAAGGAACCACGGAATCCGAAACGACTCAGGCCCGTTCCAGCGCCTCGGGCCTGTGGACGGCCTCGCCGCCGGGCTTCTCGCTCTTGACGAGGTACTGCGGTTCGTCCTTCGACGCCTTCACCTTGCGGCCGCCTGCCTCGGTGTCTCTGGTGATCTTGCGCTCGACGTGGCCGACCGCCTCGCCGCCGTGAGACTTCCACCTCACCTTGTCGCCCTGCTTGAACTCGGTCATGCGACCGATTTACCCGGAAGCCTCCGGGGCTAAAGACGCCGCCGGAAGCTGCGCTTCCTGCCGCCGCTCCCACCAACCCCACGCCGCCATCACGGCGCCGGCGTAGACCCAGCCGAGGGCGACGTCGAAGAAGTAGTGCTCGCCCGTGGCCATCAGGGTCAGGCCCATCAGCAGCGGATAGAGGAGGAGCAGCGGCCGCAGCCAGCGGCGGCGCACCCGGCTCCAGAGGAAGAGCGCGACGAGGGTGACGAAAGCAGTGTGGAGCGAGGGCACGGCGGCGACGAGGTTGCTGGACGCCTGGCCCTTGGAGAAGAGCGAGGCGGTGCCGACGCTGAGCACTTCCCAGCCCTTGCCGGTGCTGCGGTGGACTTCGCCGATCAGCCCCATTTCGCCGGCCAGCCAGGGCGGCGCCGCCGGGAAGGCGATGTAGGTGGCGAGGCCGCAGAGCGCCAGCGTCACCAGGCGGCGGGTGAAGCGCTTGAAGGCGAGCCGGTCGCGCGCCCAGAAGTAGCCGGCCAGCGCGAAGGGGACGATGAAGTAGGAGGTGTAGGTGAGGGTGAAGAGGACGTCCCAGGGGGTGACGGCGCCCGGCTCGTAGAGGTGCTCCTGGAGCCATTCGGTCGGCACCTGGCCGCCGAAGACGAAGCTGTCGAAGTCGATCATCACGTGGTAGTGGATGCCGATCCCGAAGGAGTCCGCCGCCCCCCGCGTCAGGTCGTAGACCCAGAGCACGGCGACGATCGGCAGCCAGTCCAGCACCAGCTGCAGGATTTCCCGCGGCGGCCGCCCGATCGAGGCGCAGGCAAGCGCGCCGCAGGTCCAGAGGATGACCAGCTCACGCTGAACCGGGATCCCGTAGGCCGCGGTCCAGAGGACGAGGCTGACGACGTAGAGGCCGAAGGCATACGGGCGCAGGGCAGCCCAGGAGGCAAAGCGGAACTCCGCCGCCTGGTCGGCTCTGGTCTCCGCAAATTCACCCGTGGCCATCGCGCACATGCTAGGGCGCGGGCGACACGCGAACGGAGGTGGCGACCTACTTGAACTCGAAGCTGGTCAGGTCCTGGCCGTAGATCGGGCTAACCACGAGCTTGTCGAGATCGATCGTGTCGGCGACGAAGGTGCCGAGGGTGAGGTTGCCGAAGGGCGCCCATGGCGCTTTCCGCATCACCGTCTGGTCGAGCTTCGCGTATTCGCGTTCCTGCTTGGGCCCGAGCGGCTGGCGGCCGAGCTCACGGGTCTTCGCGTTCACCTGCGGGTCGTCGAAGCGGGCCCAGTTGGTGTTGCCGTTGGGCAGGATGCTGTCACCGCTGAGCTGCGGCGCGAAGTAGTCGTTGGGGTGCGGGTAGTCGAGCAGCCAGTTGGCGAAGCCGGTGTCGAGGTCTGGCGTGCTCGAGTTGCCGATCACCGTGAAGTAGTTGGTGAAGTCGATGATTTTCAGCTTCGTCTCGAAGCCGAGCTGGCGCAGCACCTGCTCGTAGTATTCGCCCGCTTCGTCGGTGGGAGGCAGGTTGAAGGCCCAGACGGTGACCTGGCGGTCGGCAGGATCGGCTTCCGCGATCAGCTTCTTCGCCTTCGCCAGGTTGTGCGGGTACGGCTCGTACTTCCGGTAGCCCGGCATCAGCGGCGGCAGGACCTGCTGGGTCGCTTCCAGGGTGCCGGCGAAGATCCGTTCCAGCGCCTCCGGATCGACCGCGTAGTTGACCGCCCGCCGCACCCGCAGGTCGTCGAACGGGGGCGCCTGCGTGTTCATCCAGAAGTAGTAGATGCTGATCGTCGGTTCCTCGCGGAACTGCGTCCCCTCGTAGCGATCCCGCACTTCCGCATAGCGTTCCGGCGGCGGCGGGTTCTTCATCCAGTCGACCTTGCCCTTTTCCACCTCGTCGACCTGGGTGATCGGGTTGCTGCGGACTTCGAGCTTGATCTTCTCGACGTGGCCGTCGGGGAAGTCCGGCATCGCCTCGCCGTTCGCCTCCCAGGCCGGGTTGCGTTCGTACTCCCAGCTGCGCCCGGGCTTGACGGCGGTGATCGCGTACGGCCCGGTCGCCGGGGGCGGGTCGGCGGTCTGGTCCTCGGCCGGCGTCCCCGGCGGCAGCGGCGCCGCGAACGGCAGCCCGAGAATGTCGCTGAAGTACCCGCTCGGTTCGTTCAGCCGGATCACGATCCGGCCGCTCTCGTCGTCGCTGACGATCCCCTCGATCCCGCCCTGCTTGGTCTCGGCGAAGCGTTCGGCGCCGACGATGCCCATGTAGAAAGAGGAGCCTCCCGAGTTCATCCGCAGGAGGCGTTCGACCGCGAAGCGGAAGTCGGAGGCCCGCACCGGCGTCCCGTCGGAATATTCGAGCCCGGGCCGCAGGAAGAGCGTGTAGCGGCGGCCGCCCTGGTCGACCTTCGGCAGGGCCTTGGCCAGGCCCGGGATCAGCTCGGTGCCGGCCTCGCCGCTCTCCGGCGCGTAGGTGAGGAGGGGGATGTAGGTGTCGTGGAGCGCCGTCGCTCCTTCCAGCGAGAACGAGAGGGCCGGGTCGAGGTAATCCGGGAACGAGATGAAGGTCCCGCGCAGGGCCCTGTCCTGCCCGGATTCACCGTTAGAGCCGCAGCCCGTCAGGGCAGCGGCAACCAAAGAGATCACCACGATGCAACTGGCTGACGACCGGAAAACCTTCACGGCGCTGCAACCCCCTTCATCCCCTAGCCCTAGACGCGAGCGAAACCAAGATAAACCGCACGTGCCCTGCCGTGCTATCCGCCTCCGACGGGCCCGTGTTCCTCTTGGTAGTACCGCAGGGTGTCCTCGGTGTTCTTACCGGGCATTCGCAAACGCGTTCGCAGCGTCGCGGCGAAGTCGTCGATCGCCATCCGCAGGATCTCCGCCCGCACCCGCAGCGAGTGCGGGCGATCCTCGCCGCTCGCCTCCTCCACCAGGGAGGCGAGGAACGGCAATAGGCCCGCCAGCGCCCGCTCCTCGTCCTCGGTGCGGAAGTAGTGGGTGATCGGAAAGTGGATCAGGTCGCGGCGGCAGCGGATCAGCTGCTCGGCGAAGCCCGCGAGCAGGGACTCGAGCAGCTGCGGATCGGCGTCGGCGAGCTTCTCCCCCAGCCGCTCCTCGGACTCCTTCGCCAGGTGCACCTCGTGCGCCAGCGAGTCGCGGCGGGAGATCGCGTTGTAGATCGAGATCAGCCAGGAGATGCTGGCGGTGAGCAGCCCGAGCCCGAACATCGTCTCGACCGGGCCGAGGATCCGCAGCAGCGGGGATTCCGGCGAGATGTCGCCGTAGCCGAGGCTGGTGAGGTTGACGAGGGAGACGTAGAGCGCGTCGAGGAAGCCGGCGTGCTGGGCGGGGGTAAGCCCGGAGTCGAAGTGGAAGCCCTGCGGCAGCTGCGGCAAGAAGACGAGCGCCCAGCCGAGCGCCAGCAGCGCCGCCCAGGTGGCGACCACGGCGACGTAGCCGATCGGCCCCGCCAGCAGCCCGATCGTCTTCTCCCCACCGGGCAGGTGACGGGCGGCCCAGCCGACGCTGCGCACCACCCAGCGCGCCACCATCCCGCGGCCGAGCGGGTGGAAGAGGACGTCGAAGATGTCGCGCAACGCGATCGCGATGACCGCGACTCCGAGCAGGGTCCAGGCGACGTCCACGTCAGGAAGCTATTCGAACGATCCCGGCCAGCTCTTCGCCGATGTGGGCCCAGGAGTAGGTCCGAAGCGCCTTCTCGCGTGCGCCCTCGCCTCGCCGGCGCAGCTCGGCCGGGTCAGCGAGCGCCGCGACGATCGCCGCGGCGAGAGCGTCGACATCGTCGGGCTCGACCAGCCACCCCGTCTGCGGATCGTCGACGATCGTCGCCGGCCCGCCGCGCCTGACCGCGATCACCGGCAGCCCGCAGGCCATCGCCTCCACCAGGACCTGGCCGAACTGCTCGCGGACGGAGGCGTGGACGAGGAGGTCGGCGGCGCGTAGGAAGGGCGGCAGGCCCTCGTGGCCGTGCCAGCCGGCGAGGAAGACGTTGCGGGCGCCGGTTCGAGCGATCGTCTCGTGCGGGTGCTCGCCCTCCCACTCGCCCGGGTGCCCGCCGATCAGGACGAGCGCGGCCGGCTCGCCCAGCTCCGCCTCGGCGCGGGAGAAGGCTTCGATCAGCTGCGGCAGCCGCTTGACCTCGGTGAAGCGCCCGACCGCGAGCAGCACCAGCCCGTCGAGCGCCGCGAGGTCCTCCTCGCCGTAGGAGACGCTGCCTGGGCGGCCGCCCGGCCGCCAGCCGCGCGGCTCGTCGACCAGATTGCGACGCCAGAACGAGCGCCGGTCGATGGTGCCCGGCGAGAAGATCGGGTCGAACCCGTTGGGAAGGCAGTCGAAGCGCCCCTCGTCGAGCCCGAGGAGGGCGGCGGCGCGTTCGAGTCCGCTGCGGTCGTTGACGACGATCCGGGCGCAGCCGGCCGCCCAGCGGCGCAGCCGCTTTGCCCAAGCCTCGGCATGGTCCCACCCGGCCGGCGCCCCCGCCTCGATCTGCTCCAGCATCAGCAGCTCGGTGCCGTGGACGTGGCCGACCACCGGCGCCTCGGGCAGCAGCCGCGAGGCCGCCTCGTTGAGCGGCGTGAGGTGATGGAGGTAGAGGACGTCGACGCCCTCCGCGGCGGCCGCTGCGAGCGGCCCGCTCCACGCCTCCACCTGGCGCTCGAATTCCGCGTCGTCGAAGCTGGCGAGAACAGGGTCGGGGGCCCCGGGCCGGTCCTCGTATGACCCGTGCAGGGGGGCGCTTCCCGCCGGCGCGAAATCCACCGGCCGCACGTCCAGCCCGGAGTAGAAGCTTGCCGCCGAGGCCTCGCCGCCGAGGTCCGGGCGCGAGCCGCTGAGCAGCGTCACCTCGAAATCGTTCGCTCCCAGCTCCCTCGCGATCGAGCGGCAGACGTGGGCGGAGCCGCCGCGGGGATAGAAGTAGATCCCCATCAGCAGCCTCTTGGCAGCGGCAGACACGACCGCCGAGGGTAACGACGGGGCTGGCTCAGCCCTGCGGGCGCGGCGCGAAGTGGAGCGCGGTCGCCACCTCACGGCCGCCGGTCAGCTCGAGCCCGTGCTCCTCGCGGGGGGTATTGACGAGGGCGCCGTCGACGACCAGGGAGGCGGAGCCGCCGCCGTCGAGGTTGATCGCCGCGCGGGCCCCCAGCCCGGCCATCGCCTCGGCCAGCTCGACCATCGTCAGCCCGGCCTCCTCGTCGGCCCGCCCCTCGCAGACGACCGCGATCAGCTCACGCTCGGTAAGCCCGAGGGCGGCGCGCGGGTAGCGGCCGGCGGTGATGTCGGAGTCGAACTGGCGGGAGCCGGCGGAGAAGCCCTCGGCGTCGACCGCCGGGCGGACGAGCGCCCTGCCTTCGCCGACCAGCATCGGCCCCGCCTGGAGGAGGTCCCCCCGGGGGTCGGTGCCCAGGTCCTGGCGCGGGGCCAGCTTCACCTCGCCTCCATGTATATGGACGCAGGCGCGCTGCTCGTGCCAGGGCGCATCGAAGGGCTCGGTCGCCAGCGCCTTGCCGCCGATCCAGAGGTCGCCGAGGGCGGGGCCGCCGGGACGCATGTAGAAGCCGCCGACGATCGCGTGCTCGGCGCCGCTGCGCTGGCACCAGTCCCGCACGGTCGAGCAGGGCTTCAGCGCGACGACCCGCGGCAGGAAGGCTCCCCGCTCGAAACGGGCGACGTGGAGCGTGGTCGCGGCGCCGTCGCCCAGCCGCAGCCGTCGCCGTTCCAGCAGCGGCTTTGCTGCCGTGACCTCCGCAGGTGGGGATGCCGTTCGCATTCCAGGGACCTAAACCAGATCTCCCGGAATGGAACAGCATCCCCAGGACGGAGATGTTGCCTTTCAGTTGCTGAGGCCCGGGTGGACCCCTCGGCCGATCGCCTGCTGGTCGACCATCTTCTGCAGCAGCTTCGTCAGCCGGGTGCGGTCGGTGTCGCTCATGCCCTCGGTCAACTCCTGCTCGTGGGCCTTGGCGATCGCGCGGCCGCGGGTCAGGGCGCTGCGGCCCTTTCGGGTCAGGTAGAGGGCCCGCACGCGACGGTCGTCGGGGTTGGGCCGGCGCTCGACCAGGCCCCGTTCCTCGAGCTCGTCGACGAGCGCGACCATGCGGCTAGGCGGGACTTGGATTCCGGCGCCGATCGCCTGCTGGGACTGCCCTTCGGCGGCGTCGATCAGGTTGAGGATGCGGAACAGCGGCGGGTTCAGGTCGACCTCGGCGATCCGCTCGGCGAAGCGGCGCGAGGCGTGGATTCCGACCTGGGAAAGCAGGAAGGCGAGGGTCGAAGGGGCGCGGTCGCCGTTGACGGATTCGCCGGTCATGGGGGATGAAGCTTACCCGGTGCTTTGTGATATGAATCGTTTCCTTGCTGAACCTTTCTGCTCGGTAACCAGTTATTAACGCGAAAGGACCTTCCCTTTTCATGACCCGCCGCCTCGCCACCCTCGCCGACATCGCCTACCGCCGCCGCGGCCGCATGGTCCTCGCCTGGATCGTCGCCACCGTCGTCCTGATCGGTCTCGGCACGACCTTCGCCGGCGAGTACGAAGCCGACTACAACACCCCGGACTCGGAGTCCAAGGAAGCGAGCGAACTCGCCGAACGGGAGTTCGGCGGTTACTCGGGGCAGGAAATCTACGTCGTCTGGAAAGACCCGAGCGGCGTGAAGAGCCCCGCTTCGCAGCAGCAGATGAACAAGTTCTTTGCGGAAGTCGAAGCGGTCAAGGACGTGGAGAAGCGGGCGCCGATCCGGGTCTCGGAGGACGGCGCCATCGCCACCACCACCCTCCCCCTCACCGTCCCCGGCTGGTCGGTGAAGAAGGAGCAGGGCGAAGAACTAATCGACGCGGCCGAAGCCAACAGCGGCGACGGCCTCGAGATCAAGCTCGGCGGCGAACCGATCTACACCGCGCAGGAAGCGAGCAGCCCCGAGGGGCTCGGCTTCCTGGGGGCGGCGATCGTGCTGCTGATCGCCTTCGGCTCGCTGGTTGCCGCCGGCCTGCCGCTGATCATCGCCCTCGTCGGCCTCGGCATCTCCTCCGGCGGCCTGATCGTGCTGCTGGCGAACGTCATCGACGTCCCCAACTGGACCACGGCGGTCTCCGGCCTGATCGGGATCGGGGTCGGCATCGACTACGCGCTGCTGGTGTTGACCAGGTTCCGCACCGCGATGAAGGCCGGCAAGGACCGCCACGACGCCGTCGTCGAGGCCGTCACCACCGCCGGGCGCAGCGTCATCATCGCTGGCTGCACCGTCGTCATCGCGGTCCTCGGCCTCTTCCTCACCGGCCTCCCTTACATGTACGGGGTGGCGATCTCGGCCGCCTTCGCGGTGCTGATCGTGATGCTGGCCTCGATCACCCTGCTGCCGGCGCTGCTCGCCTACCTCGGGCCAAGGGTCGACCGCCTGAAGATTCCAGTTCTCGGGCGCAGGCTCGACCGTCCCGAAGAGGACGGCAACTCCCCGGCCGCGCGCTGGAGCCATTGGGTGCAGAAGCGGCCCTGGCCGGCAGCGCTCGTCGCCGCCGCGATCCTGCTGGCGCTGGCGGCGCCGGCGCTCGGCATGCGGCTGGGGTTCCCGGACGCGGGCAACGATCCCGAGGACACGATGACCCGCCAGGCCTACGACCTGATCAGCGAGGGCTTCGGCCCCGGCGCCAACGGCCCGCTCGTGATCGCCGCCGAACTTCCCAGCCCGCAAGACAAAGCCGCGATCGAAGGGCTCGCCTCAGACCTGCGCGACGAGGACGGAGTCGCCTACGTGCCGCCTCCGCAGTACAACTCCGACGGCACGGCGGCGATCATGACCGTCGTCCCCACCACCTCCCCGCAGGACGAGGCGACCTCCGAACTCGTCGACCACCTGCGCGGAACCGTGATCCCGGATGCCCTCGGCAACTCCGACACGACCGCCCTAGTCGGCGGCGTCAACGCCGCCCTCGAGGACCAGAGCTCCTACATCACCGGCCGCATACCGCTCTTCATCGCGGGCGTGGTCGGCCTCTCGTTCCTCCTGCTCCTGGTCGCCTTCCACTCGCCCTTCATCTCCCTGAAGGCGGCGATCATGAACCTGCTCTCGGTCAGCGCCGCCTACGGCGTGATGACCCTGGTCGCGCAGGGGGGGCCGGTCGGGGAACTGATCGGGATCGACCACGAAGTCCCGATAGCCCCGTTCATGCCGGTGATGATGTTCGCGATCCTCTTCGGCTTATCGATGGACTACGAGGTCTTCCTCATATCGCGGATCCGCGAGGAGTACCTGAAGGACGGCGACACCCGCCGCGCGGTCGCCGACGGCCTCGCCAAAACCGCCCGGGTGATCACGGCGGCGGCGGCGATCATGGTCGTCGTCTTCCTCGCCTTCGTCGCCTCCCCCGAAGTCTTCCTCAAGCTCTTCGGAATCGGCCTAGCGGCGGCGATCTTCCTCGACGCCACCCTGGTACGGATGGTCCTGGTGCCGGCGGTGATGCAGCTGCTCGGCCCCCGCAACTGGTGGATCCCCGACTGGCTCGAGCGGATCCTGCCGCGGATCGAGGTCGAGCGCACCGCAGCGGAGACCCGCTCCTAACCCGCCACCCACCCCACATTCCGCTGTTCCTTTCCGTTGCTATGGACGGATAAGGAACAGCGGAAAAGGGAATATCGTCGGCCGCTTGAGCGAGCCGATCCCCTACCTCGACCTCGGCGCCGTGGCGCGGGAGCTGGATGGAGAGCTGGAGCGAGCGGTGGCGCGGGTTGCCGCCTCGGGCTGGTATTTGCTCGGGCCCGAGCTGGAGGAGTTCGAGCGCGAGTTCGCCTCCTACTGCGGCACCAGGCACTGCGTCGGGGTCGCCAGCGGCATGAGCGCGATCGAGCTGGCCCTGCTCGCAAGCGGGATCGGCCCCGGCGACGAGGTGATCGTCCCCGCCTACACCTGGATCGCGACCTGGCTCGCGGTCAGCCGGACCGGCGCCACGCCGGTGCCGGTCGACGTCATCGCCGAGACCTACAACATCGACCCGTGCCAGATCGGCGCCGCGATCGGCGAGCGGACCGCCGCGATCGTCCCCGTCCACCTGCGCGGCGAGCCGGCCGAGATGGAGGCGATAACGGCGATCGCCGCCGAAGCCGGGCTGCTGGTGATCGAGGACGCGGCGCAGGCGCACGGGGCGCGCAGCCACGGCCGCCGCGCCGGCAGCATCGGCGACGCGGGCGCCTTCTCCTTCTACCCGACCAAGAACCTCGGCTGCCTCGGCGACGGCGGCGCGGTCACGACCGACGACGGGGAGCTGGCCGAGCGGGTGCGCCTGCTCCGCAACTACGGGATGCGCAACCGCTACGAGATCGAGTCGGCCGGAGTCAACAGCCGGCTGGCGGAGATCCAGGCAGCCGTCCTGCGCCTGCTGCTGCCTCGCCTCGACGGCTGGAACCGGAAACGGGCCTCCCTCGCCGCCACCTACGCGGAGGCCCTCGCGGGGCATGAGGCGATCTCGTTGCCGGCGCCGCCGGACCAGGTCGAGCCTGTCTGGCACCTGTTCGCGCTCAACCACGACGATCGCGACGCGGTCGCCGCCGCGCTGGCGGAGCGCGGGATCGGCACGCTCGTCCATTACCCCAAGCTGCCCCACCAGACGCCTCCCTACCGCGACCGCTGGGCGAAGGGAGCGTTCCCGGTCGCCGAAGCGCTCGCCGCCTCGACGCTGAGCCTGCCGCTCTACCCGCAGCTGCAGCCGGGCGCCTGCGAGCGGGTGGCGGAGGCGGTGCTCGCCACGGTGACCGGCGCGCCTTCGGCATAGGATCGGCTCACTGTCATCGTCGGCTCCACGGTCGGCGGCTGGTGTCCGACCGGGCCGGTTGGTTCTCGGGAAGGCAACGGGCTGACTCATAGGCTCGGTGTCGACCCGGAGGTCTGACCACCATCGGTTGTGTCGCCCGCCGCCCCC
>JBJMKN010000090.1:0-17669 GCA_045805765.1 Solirubrobacterales bacterium | reverse complement strand
GTCGCGGTCGAAGCGGAGACGCGCCTGTTCGAGCCGTTCGAGGTGACGCTCGAGGATCACATCCTCGACGCCTGGGAGGCCTTGATGGCTCAGGGCCGGGCGGACTGCCCGGTGTGTCATGGAGAGCTGGAGCCCTCAGGTTGCAGAACCTGCGGGTCCCAGCTCGCCTGACGCCCGGGTCGCCACACGCAAACTGGGCGAAACGGCTCCGCGGAGCCGCCAGCGAGGGGTACCCTGGAGGGGCGAGCTAGGCAGTCGCGGAGGCAACGAAAGGACCCTTCGAGGAAAGTCCGGACACCACAGGGCAAGGGCGGTGAGTAACGCTCACCCGGGGAAACCCGCGGGAAAGTGCCACAGAAATGACACGGCCGATGGCGCGACTGCAGCTGCGTCGCGCACAGGCAAAGGTGAAATGGTGCGGTAAGAGCGCACCGGCGCCGCGGTGACGCGGCGGCCAGGCAAACCCCGCCCGGTGCAAGGCCAAGCAGGACCGTCGACCCGGCTCGGCGAGGTCCAGGTAGGCCGCAGAGATAGATGGCCGCTCAAGACAGGATCCGGCTTACAGGCCCGCTAAGGAAGAGGCCCCCGCAAGGGGGCCTCTTCTAGTTCTAGAGCCAAATCTGACCGTTGCACGAGATTCTGTCTTAGCGTTTGCTAATCTGGCGCCAACTTCCGCTGAATCTCCGCCTACATACCGCGGGGAGCGGGGGACCCAATTAGTTTTGGGGCGAATCGCGGCGATCGCCGCGTAGCGCAGCTCTTTCAGCGCGAGCCCGTCAGCTAACCCCGCAAGCGCCTGGAAAGAGATGCAGACGATCAGACAAACCTCCCTGCGCTGGGCTCTTGCCCTGGCCGCCTTCCTCGCCCTCTTCGCCGGGGTCGTTGCCGGTGCGCAGGCGTCGACCGGCGGCGCCTCCAGCTACAGCCCCTCGGCCGAAGAAGAAGGCGACCATGCCTTCGGCGCCTGGCGCTACGGCGGCGCCAGCTGGTACGGGCCGGGCCTCTGGGGGAACAAGACCGCCTGCGGCCAGACCCTGCGGCCGAACACGCTCGGCGTCGCTCATAAGAAGCTCCCCTGCGGGACGACCGTCAAGTTCGTCTACCACGGCAAGTCGGTGGTTACGCAGGTGATCGATCGCGGCCCTTATGTCGACGGCCGCGCCTGGGACCTGACCAAGGCCGCCAGCGACGCCCTCGGCTTCGAAGGCGTCGGCCGGGTCCGCTATGCGGTGGCGATCGAGGACAACACCAGCGCCCGCAGCGACTGAGCCGCGCTCTCCGGCCGCTCCTCGGACTAGGCTGCTGTGTTTAGGCAGCGTCCAAAGACGAGAGGAGCCAGCATTGATGTGGAGGATTTCGCAGGGAGCAGTAGCCGCCGCCGGTACCCGTAGGGGTCGGTCAGCGATCTTCGGCCTGCTCATCTGTGCCCTGGTGCTCCTCGTCGGCTTCGCCGCCAGCAGCGACGCGGCCAAGGTGGGGCGGACCACCGTGATCCTCGGCGAGACCTCCACCGAGCCGGATCCCTCCTGCCCCGATCTCCCCTGTCAGGCGATCGGCAGCGTCACCGGCTTCCAGGTCTCCAACGGGCAGACGAAGCTGCCGTTCCTGGTCACCCACGACGGCAAGATCACGGCCTGGACGCTGACCCTGGCGCAGCCGACCAACAGCCAGCGGACCTTCTTCAACGGCTTCTTCGGCACCCCGCCGCAGGCGCGCCTGGCGATCCTCCGTCGCGTCCCCGGCACCAACCCGCCCCGCTACAACCTGCGTCGCCAGGGCTCGGTTCAGGTTCTGACGCCCTATCTGGGCCAGACGGTCAAATTCAGCGCGAACCTCAGGGTCGAAAAGGGCGACATCATCGGCATCACCGTCCCGACCTGGGCCCCTGCCTTCGCCCAGGACCTGCCCGTCGACAACGTCTGGCGCGCGAGTCGCGAGCCGGAAGCGTGCAAGAACGCGACGGACATCCGCCAGGGCGAACCGCAGGAAAAGGTCGGCACCCGCGCCACCTACGGCTGCAAGTACACCACCGCGCGCCTGCTCTACACGGCGACGCTGGTGGAGGGCCGTTGACGGCCCTCCACCTCAGCAACTAGGCAACCGGGGGAAGCGCCCTGGGACCACCTTGGTCCTGGGGCAGCGCCGCCGCGCTGGCGATCAGGCTCTGGAACTCGTTCAGCGCCAGATGGCCGACCGCCTCGAGGATCTCCTCGTCTGACCAGCCGATTTCCCGCGCCTCCTCGTGGAGGTGAAGGGGAGGAGGCCCCTCCGGATCCAGCGTCTCCTTGAGGAAGACGAGCAGGGCGGCCTCCTTGGGGTCGGAGGAGGTGAAGCTGCGGGCTTTCGAGACCTCGTCGAGGCCCAGCCCGGCCCGGCGCGCCGACTTCGCGTGCTGGGCGATGCTGTAGTTGTCCTCTCGGTACTCGGCAACAGCGAGCGCGATCCGCTCCCTCGTCGCCTGCGGCAGGACTCCGCCGCGAAGCTCCGAGCGCATCCGCGTATACGCGCGCAGGACAGCCGGCGCTCCGGCAAGCACGCCGACGAACTTCGTCACCGCGCCGCCGGCGGCCTGAATGCTCTTGATGAGAGGAGCGCTCTCATCAGGCGCCGTCAGCTCGTCATGGATCTGGAATCTGCTTACTGCGGTTTTTACCGTCACGGGCTTCTCGCTCCTGGCTCTGTCTAGGGCGGCAATTCGTCTTTACAGAGCCGTTATCTGGCCTTTACTTTACTTTTAGCCGCTTACTTACTTGACGTAAGTTATACCTCGTTTGGGGGACGGATTCAAGGCGGATCAGAACTCTTTTCTCTACCCGTATTACGGCGTTCGGCACCCTCCCGGTTCATTCGCCTATCGTTGCGCCCTTCCCCAGCCCCAGGAGGCAAGAGGCATGGCCGATCAACCCCGCAGCGCCGCCGATGTGACCGAGCTCGTCCGTGAGCACGACGTCCGCTTCATCCGCCTCTGGTTCACCGATGTGCTGGGACAGCTGAAGAGCTTCTCAGTCAACGCGTCGGAGCTGGAGGATGCGTTCGAAGGGGGAATGGGGTTCGACGGGTCCTCGATCACCGGCTTCAACCCGATCGAGGAGTCCGACATGCTGGCGGTCCCGGATCCCTCGACCTTCGCCTTGATCCCCTGGCGGCCCGAGGAGGACGCGGTGGCGCGGATGTTCTGCGACATCCAGGTCCCCGGTGGGGGGCCCTATGAGGGCGACCCGCGCTGGATCATGCGGCGGGCGCTGAAACGAGCCGAGGACCTCGGCTTCGACGCCTACAACATCGGCCCCGAGCTGGAGTACTTCTACTTCCGCTCGGCGAAGCCGGAGGGCGGGGTCCCCGAGCCGCTCGACGAGGGCGGCTATTTCGACCTGACCACGCTCGACGCCGGCTCCGACCTGCGGCGGGAGACGGTGCTGGCGCTGGAGAAGATGGGGATCCACGTCGAGTACACCCACCACGAGGTCGGCCCCTCCCAGCACGAGGTCGACATGCGCTACAAGAACGCGCTCGAGATGGCCGACGACTGCATGACCTACCGCATCGTCGTCAAGGAGTACGCGATGAAGTACGGCTACCACGCGACTTTCATGCCGAAGCCGCTGTTCGGTGAGAACGGCTCCGGGATGCACGTCCACCAGTCGCTCAGCCGCGACGGCAAGAACGCCTTCTACGACGAGGATGACCCCTACTACCTCTCACCGGTGGCGAAGTCGTTCATCGCCGGCCAGCTCAAGCACGCGCGTGAGATCTCGCCGCTCTTCGCCCAGTGGGTCAACTCCTATAAGCGGCTGGTCCCCGGCTACGAGGCGCCGGTCTACCTGGCCTGGTCGCGCCGCAACCGCTCGGCGCTGATCCGGGTGCCGCTCTACCACCCCGGCAAGGAGGGGGCGACGCGGGCCGAGCTGCGCTGCCCCGACCCCGCCGCCAACCCCTATCTGTGCTTCGCGGCGATGCTGCAGGCGGGCCTGGAGGGGGTCGAGAAGGGCTACGAGCTGCCGGAGCCGATGGAGCAGAACCTCTACCACCTCTCCCAGGAGGAGCTGGCGCACCAGGGGATCGAGCAGCTGCCGGCGACGCTGGGCGAGGCAATCGAGCTCGCCGCCGAGTCCGAGCTGGTCCTGCGGACCCTCGGCGAGCACACCTTCCGGCGCTTCGTTGAGATCAAGCGGCAGGAATGGGACGATTACCGCGTGCAGGTGACCCCGTTCGAGATCGAAAACTTCCTACCCATCCTTTGATCGTGGTCCGACGATGAGCGACGACGCGATCGAGCACGGGTTCAAGGAGGGCGACAAGGTCTGGGTCCAGGACGCCGACGGCACCCGCCATCCCGGCATCTTCGTCGGCGACAACGAAGCCTCCGGCTGGTTCGGGGGCGGCCCCAGCGCCTACGTGGCCCACCCTGAGGCGCACCAGGCCGAGGTGGTCTCGGTCTTCCGCATCACCCCCCGCGACGGGTAGCGGGGGTGGGCAGGAGGTCCCGCAGGTCCTCCGGCGTGGCCACGGGCAGCTGGCAGGTGAAGTTCTCGCAGACGTAGGCGGCGGGGCGGCCGTTGACTGCGGTGCGGCCCGCCAGCAGCGGGGGTTGCTCGGATCCCTCCGATCCCCCGGCGAGGACGAGGTTGAAGAGCGGTCGCTCGCGGACGGCAGCCGCCAGCTCGCCGAGGCCGTCGCCGACGAGGGCGACTTCGCGGGCAGGGGAGAGGTGGAAGTCGAGCGCGCGCAGCATGTGGGCGAAGGCGTCGGGATGCTCAACCGCCGGCTTCGCGAAGAGGGCGAAGACGCCGGTCCCCGCCTCTTCGTATCGCCGCTCGCCGGTCAGCGCCGCGAGGCGGAGCATCCCCATCGCCGCCGAGCTGTTGCCGGAGGGGATCGGGTGGTCGCCGACCTCCTTGCGCCGCGCGATCAGCTCCTCGTGATCGCCCGAGGTTGAGTAGAAGCCGCCGCGCTCGGGGTCGCCGAAGCGCGCGATCGTGGCCTCGGCGAGCGCCTGCGCCTCGGCAAACCAGCGCTCCTCGAAGGTCGATTCGTAGAGCGCCAGCAGCGCCTCGAGCAGGAAGGCGTGGTCCTCCAGGTAGGCGTTGAGGTGGGCGCGGCCGTCCTTGTAGGTGCGGAGGAGGTTGCCGTCATCGTCGCGGAGCATCCTGAGCACGAACTCGGCGCAGGCGCGGGCGGCGTCGAGGTAGTCCTCGCGCCCAAGGACTGCGCCGGCGTCGGCGAGGGCGGCGATCGCGAGCGCGTTCCAGGAGGCGAGGCGCTTGTCGTCGAGCCCGGGCCAGACGCGCTGCGCCCGTGTCTCGAGCAGCGCCTTCCGCATCTCATCCAGGCCCTCCGGCTCGGGCCCCTCCGGCCCCTGCGCCAGGTGGAGGATGTTCTTCCCCTCGAAGTTCCCCCGCTCGGTGACGCCGTAGAAGGAGATCAGCGGCTCAGCTTTCGCCCCCAGCACCTCACGGATCTCCTCGGGGGCCCAGACGTAGAACTTGCCCTCCTCGCCCTCCGAGTCGGCGTCGAGCGCTGAGAAGAAGCCACCCTCGGGGCCGCGCATCTCGCGCAGCATCCAGTCCAGCGTCTCCTCGCAGACGCGGCGGTAGCGCTCGTGCCCGAGCACCTGCCAGCCGTGCAGGTAGGCGCGGGCAAGCAGGGCGTTGTCGTAGAGCATCTTCTCGAAGTGGGGGACGAGCCAGATCGCGTCGACCGAGTAGCGGGCGAAGCCGCCCCCGAGCTGGTCGTAGATGCCGCCGCCGAGCATCCCGTCGAGGGTGCGCTCGACCTCCTCGGTCTCGCCGCGAGCCATCAGCAGCTCCAGCGAGGAGGCGGGCGGGAACTTCGGCGCCCCGCCGAAGCCGCCGTGGCGCTGGTCTGCCGCTGCCAGCAGGCGCTGCACCGCCGCCTTGAGGTCGGCGTCGCCCGGCAGGTCCCCGCGCGGCTCGACGTTGCCGATCGCGCTGAGGCTCTCCCGCACCCGCGGCGCCCGTTCGCGCAGCTCCTCGCGCTGGGTCTCGAAGGCGTGGACGACGGCTTCCATCACCATCCGGAAGCTCGGCATGCCGCGGCTCTCGTCGGGCGGGAAGTAGGTGCCGCCGTAGAAGGGGACGCCGTCGGGGTCGAGGAAGACCGTCATCGGCCAGCCGCCGTGGCCGCTGATCTGCTGCACCGCCTCCATATAGATGGCATCGACGTCGGGCCGCTCCTCGCGGTCGACCTTGACGCAGACGAAGTGCTCGTTCATGTACGCCGCGGTCTCGGCGTCCTCGAAGGACTCGCGCTCCATCACGTGGCACCAGTGGCAGGCCGAGTAGCCGACCGAGAGCAGGATCGGCCGATCCTCCTCGCGCGCCCGCTCGAGCGCCTCCGGGCCCCAGGGGTACCAGTCGACGGGGTTGTCGCGGTGCTGCAGCAGATATGGGCTGGTCTCCTGGGCGAGCCGGTTGGGCATCGCCTTGAACCTACCCGGCGGCGGGCAAGTCAAGTATTGGGCAGCGGCGCTCGCTGAAATTTGGGTCGAGTTCGAAGTTCGTATGAGAAGAAGCGACTCCATCGGGGTAAGCGAATACCGTCAACCTCGTGAAGAACCCCATCAGACCGGGTCAACCGGATCCCGCCCTTGACGCGGTGCTGGAGAAGCTCGCCCCCGAGGACCGGGCGGTGGTTCAGGGCGCCCTGGACCGAGCCGAGAAGACCGAGGCGGAGCTCCGCTTCCTCGCCGACCACGACTCGCTCACCGGCCTGCTCAACCGCCGTCGCTTCCGGGTCGAGCTCGACCAGTACGTCTCCTTCACGGCGCGCTACGGCGGCCGCGGCGCGGTCATGGTGATCGACATCGACGGCCTCAAGCAGGTCAACGACAGCCTCGGCCACCAGGCCGGGGACACGCTGATCCGCCGGGTCGCCGAGATCCTGCGCGAACGGGTGCGGGCGACCGATCTCGTCGCTCGCCTCTCCGGCGACGAGTTCGCGGTGCTGATGCCGCAGACCGACACCGCCGGGGCGATGCAGCTCGGCGAGGACCTGCGCTCCCAGGTGGCCGAGGGGCTGCCGCTGAACCTCGATCTCGCCGACGCCTCGATCAGCGTTGGGATCACGATGTTCGGCGGCCAGGGCGGGATGGGCGCCGAAGCGGTCCTCGTTGCCGCAGACCAGGCGATGTACCAGGCCAAGGCCGAGGGGCGGAACCGGATCATGCTCTTCCACTCGCCCGGCGAGAGCGGCGGCCCCGCCAAACGGGCGCAGACGACCAGCGCCCGGATCCGCGATGCGATCACCCAGAACCGGCTGCGGCTGGCGACGCAGCCGATCCGCAGCCTTGCCTCCGGCGGGATCGAGCGCTACGAGCTGCTGCTGCGGATGACTGGGGAGAACGGCGAGCTGCTGCCGGCGGCATCCTTCATCGAGGTGGCCGAGCGCTCGGGGATGGTGCAGGAGCTCGACCGCTGGGTCGTCGCCAAGGCGCTGGAGATGATCGGCGAGCGCGAGCGCGCCGGCGCCCCCGTCTCCCTGCACATGAACATCTCCGGAGCCTCGATCACCGACATCTCCGTGCTCGAATTCATCGAACGCAGACTCGACGAAGGCGAGGCCGACCCGGCTCGCTGCACCTTCGAGATCACCCAGACGGCGCGGGTCGAGGACTACGAGACCGCCGCCGGCTTCGCCGACCGTCTCACCGAGTTCGGCTGCGAAGTCGCGATCGACGACTACGGGACCGGCTTCGGCCCCTTCGCCTACCTGCAGAAGGTGCCCTTCGACGTGATCAAGATCGACGGCACCTTCATCCGCGACCTGCCCCGCAACGACGCCGACCAGCTGACCGTGAAGGCGATCGTCGAAATCGCCCGCGGTCTCGGCAAGCGCACGATCGCCGAGTTCGTCGAGGACGAGGCGACGCGGACGATGCTGCAGGACTACGGCGTCGACATGGCCCAGGGCTACCACCTCGGCCGCCCGGTCGACGCGGACGAGGCGCTGGCCGCCGCCTAGAAGCGGCTACGCCGCTTCGCCTCGCAACTGGGCCCGCTTGACCTTGCCGCTGCTGGTCTTCGGCAGGTCGGCGGCGAACTCGACGATGCGGGGGAACTTGTAGGGGGCGGTCTCGGCTTTGCAGTGCTCCTGTAGCTCCGCGATCAGGCGCTCGTCGCCGCTCTGGCCGTCGCGGAGGACGACGATCGCGCGGACGACCGAGCCGCGCTCGGGGTCGGGGGCGGCGACCGCGGCGGCGTCGGCGACGGCGGGGTGGGAGAGGAGGGCGGACTCGACCTCGGTCGGGCCGATCCGGTAGCCGGAGGAGAGGATGATGTCGTCGCCGCGGCCCTCGAAGAAGAGGTAGCCGTCCTCGTCTTCGCGGACCAGGTCGCCGGTCTGCCACCACTCGCCCTCGAAGCGCTCGCCATCGAGGTAGCGGGAGAAGAAGGTGGGGGAGGAGGCGGCGCGCAGCTGCAGCTCCCCCTCGACGATCCGCGTCTCGATTCCCGGCAGCGGCTTGCCCATCGACCCCAGCCGCACCGGCTCGCCGACGAGGTTGGCGGTGACCTGTCCGGTCTCGGTCTGGCCGTAGCCGTCGGCGGGCTCGAGGCCGGTCGCCGCGCGGAAGGCCGCGATCGTCTCGGGGTCGAGCGGCTCGCCGGCCGAGACCATCCGCCGCAGCGCCGGCAACGGCCGCAGGGTGGTGCGCCGGGCCATCATCCGGTACTCGGTCGGCGCCTGGCAGAGGACGTTGACCCCGAGCGCCTCGGCGAAGTCGAGCCGCTCGGCGGGGTCGAAGCGACCGTCGTGGATCACCGCGGCGGCCCGGGTCACCCAGGGGGCGAGGAAGACGTTGCGCGCGGACTTCGACCAGCCGGTAGCGGTAGTGCACCAGGCAAGGTCCCCCTTGCGCGACCCGAACCAGTGCTCGGCCTGCAGCCGTTGGCCCATCAGGTAGCGGTACCCATGAACCACCCCCCGCGGCTCGCCGGTGGTGCCGGAGGTGAAGACGATCAGAGCCGGGTCTTCGGGGCCCATCTCCTCGAAGGCGGCCGGAGTCTCCTGCGGCAGGTCCTCATCGAGAACCCTGGCGACATCAGCCATCGTCATCAGCGGCACGCCCGCGGGCATCTCCGTCAGGGGCCCCTCCTCGCCGACGCAGAGCTTCGGGTCGGCGGCGGCAACCCGATGCTCGAGGTCGTGCCGACGCAGCATCGTGTTGCAAGGCAGCGCCACCGCCCCCATCCGCCAGCAGGCGAGAAGGCTCAGCACCCACTCGATCCGGTTCCCGACAAGCGTCATCACCACGTCCCCGCGCTTCACCCCGCGAGCAGCGAAGGCGCCGGAGAGCCCGGCGGACTGGGCAATCAGTTCGCCGAAGTAGTGGTCGCGCCGGTTCGCCTCGGCGTCTATGGAAACGATCCCCAGCCGCGAGGCCGGGGATCGTTCCATCAAGTCCTCGATCAGGTTCACTGACCGAGGATTATTCCTGCCTCCTGGCTACCGAAGTTCAGCGCTCGTCTTTTTAAGCAACTGCCGAGCAATGATCAACAGCTGGATCTGCTGGGTCCCCTCGAAGATGTCGAGGATCTTCGAGTCCCGAGCCCACTTCTCCAGCAGCTCGTTCTCGCCGTAGCCGATGCTGCCGCAGAGCTCGACGCAGCCGAGGGTGACCTCGACGCCGGTGCGCCCTGCCTTCGCCTTGGCCATCGAGGCCTGCAGCGAGTTCGGCTTCGAGTTGTCAGCCATCCAGGCGGCCTGGAGGGTGAGCAGCCAGGCGGCCTCGTAGTCTGCCTCCATCTCCAGGAACCGCGCGGCGGCGGCGTGCTGGTTGTTGGCGGGGACGTCGTAGTCGATCGTGACGCCGGCCTTTTTCAGCTGCTTGCGGGTCTCCTCGAGCGCCGCCCGGGTAACGCCGACGGCCATCGCCGCGACCAGCGGCCGCGTGTTGTCGAACGTTTCCATCACCCCGGCGAAGCCTTTCTCCTTCACCTCCGGATCGCCGAGCAGCGCCTCTTTCGGCACCCGGCAGTCCTGCAGGGTGAAGTTGGCCGTGTCCGAGGCGCGGATCCCGAGCTTGTGCTCGAGCCGGTCCAGCTTCAGGCCGGGGTTGTCGCGCTCGACGATGAACGACTTGATCGCCGCCCGCCCTTTCGAGCGGTCGAGCGAGGCCCAGACGACGATCAGGTCAGCCCGGTCGCCCGAGGTGACGAAGATCTTCTCGCCGTTGAGCACGTACTCGTCGCCGTCGAGTTCGGCGGTGGCGCGGATCGCTGCGGAGTCCGAGCCGGCTTCCGGCTCGGTGATCGCCATCGCGGCCCACTTGCCGCCGTAGCGCTTCAGCTGCTCCTCGGTCGCGACCGAGGCGATCGCCGAGTTGCCGAGCCCCTGGCGCGGCATCGAGAGCAGCAGGCCGACATCGCCCCAGCAGAGCTCGATGATGCCGAGCACGGTGGAGAGGTTGGAGCCGTTGCGGTTGGCGCCATCGTCGCTTTTCTCGCGACGGACGCCGGCGGCACCGGCGCCGCCGATGTCGGAGCCCTCGTTCATGCCGTCGATCAGCGACGCCAGCATGTCGAGCTCCTTCGGGTAGCTGTGCTCGGCCTCGTCGTATTTGCGCGAGATCGGGCGGAACACCTCGGTGGCGACCTGGTTGGCCTGGTTCGCCAGCGGCTTGAACTTCTTCGGTATCTCGAGATTGATCATCTTCAGTTCCTTTCGCTCGTTCGGCCGGGGCCTAGACGAGCAGGGCGCCCTCCATCACGCCCGCAGCTCGGAGGTCGCGGTACCAGCGCTCGACCGGGTGCTCCTTGACGAAGCCGTGGCCGCCGAGCAGCTGGACGCCGTCGGAGCCGATCTTCATCCCCTTCGTCGTGCAGAGCTTGCGGGCGATCGCCGCCTCGCGGCCGAAGCTCTCGCCGCGGTCGGCGCGGCTCGCCGCCCGGTAGGTCGCCAGCCGCATCGCGTTCGACTCGATGCCGATGTCGGAGACGACGAAGGCGACGCCCTGCCGGTTGGAGATTGGTTCGCCGAAGGCTTGGCGGTCATTGACGTAGGGGATCACGTAGTCGAGGACTGCTTGGGCGGTTCCGCTCGCAAGCGAGCACCAGGCGATCCGCGAGCGGTTGACGCAGGCGGCGTAGTCCTTGGCTTTGGCGTTCCCCTCGCCGAGCAGGGCGCTGCCCGGCAGTTTCACTTTGTCGATCAGGAGGCGGCCGGTGGCGGCGGGGCGGAGGCCCATCGCCGGCTCGTCCTCGACGGTGAGGCCTTTCGCCCCGGACTCGACGAGGAACAGCGCCGGGCCGATGCCCTCGGCGTCGGCGGCGATCACGAACAGCTCGCACTCTTTCGGGCGGGCGAGCAGTGACTTGGTGCCGCTGAGGACCCACTCGTCACCTTTCTTCTTCGCCTTCGTCTCCAGCTGGAAGGGATCGAAGAGCGGCCGTGGCTCGAGGATCGCCAGCGCCGCGGCCGGGATGTCCTCGCCGGTGAAGGGCGGCAGGTAGGTCGCCTCCTGCTCGGCGCTGCCCCAGAGGCCGATCGCGGTCGCGACCGCGCCCGGGGCCATCGCCGCGTAGGCGATGCCCATGTCGCCGTGGGCGAGCGCCTCGCCGATCAGGACGGTGGTCGCCGCCGACTGCTCGGTCATCACGCCGCCGAGCTCCTCGGGGATGCCGAGCATGTTGACGCCCAGTTCGTTTGCCTGGTCGAGGATCTCCTTCGGCGTCTCGCGCTTCTCGTCGGCCTCCAGCGCCGCCTTGCGGATCTGGTCTTCGGCGAAGGAGCGGCCCGCCTCCTGGAACATCTGCTGCTCGTCGTCGGGCGAGAGGTCGAACAGGCCCGTCGATTTGCCCTTCTTCTGGCGGGCCGGTTTGCCGAGCTTCTGCGCGGCCTTGAAGGTGCGGCCGGCTGCGGTTGCGCCTTTGAAGCCGTTCTTGGTGCCCTGGAAGAGGGCCTTCTCGACCTGCTTGCGGATGCGGATGCGGTCCAGCAGGTCGGAGCCGGCGAGGCGGTTGAGCGCCCGCAGGCCGTAGCCCATCCCGCGCTCCGCCATCCCCTTGTTCTCGGTGGTGGTGGTCACGTCTTCTTCCTTCCGGATTTGGCGGTTTTGGAGGATTTGGAACTGGTTTTCAGTGGTTGCACGCGGCCATCGAGGTGGGGCGTGCCCTTCTTGGCGTTGCGGATGGCGAAGAGGATCTCCTCGCCTTCGGTGGCGCTGGCGAACTCGACGCGCGCCGGCAGCAGGATCGGCTTGCGGAAGCGGACCTCGACCTCGAAAGCGTCGGGCAGCTTGCTTTCGATCTGCGCCAGCGCCCGCGCCTTCGTCCACATCCCGTGCGCGATCGCCCCGGGGAAGCCGAGCGGCTTCGCGGTCAGCGAGTGCATGTGGATCGGGTTGCGGTCGCCGGAGACGCCGGCGTAGCGGCGCCCGAGGTCGCCGGGGAGCTTCCACTCGGCGCTCGCGGACGTGTCGGCCGGCAGCGACTCGAAGCCCTTCTCCTGCTTCGGAGCATCGCCGCCCGAGCCGCCGCGGCGGAGCATCGTGCTGGTGCTGCGCCAGACCGTTTCGCCATCGACGAAGACCTCGGTCTCCAGCGAGAAGGTTTTCCCTTTCGGGTGCGGCTGCAGCTGCGTCGGGCTGACCCGGATCGTCATCTCCTCGTCGATCCCGATCGGCCGCTTCTGGGTGATCGAGTTCTCGACGTGGACGAGGCCGACCGCGCCGAAGGGGAAGGAGCCGTCGCTCATCACCGCCATGTGCAGCGGGAAGGCGAGCATGTGCGGGTAGGTCGGGGGGAGGGTGTCGCGGAGGGTGAAGCCGCAGACCCTGGCGTAGGCGGCGACGTCCTCGGCCTTCGCGGTGACGCCGGGTAGTTCGAGGTCGATGTTCTCCGGGATCTCGCCGCCCCCGCCCGGGACGAACGGGAGCAGCGAGGCGCCGGGGATCATCGGCAGCGCCGCGCGCGCGTAGAGCGGCAGGATGCTGGGGGAGCTGTCGAGGGTCCTCGCCATCACGCCCCCAGCAGGCTCTGGCCGCAGACGCGGACGGTGTTGCCGTTGACGCCGGTCGAGGCAGGGCTGGCGAACCAGGCGATCGTCTCGGCGACATCGACCGGCAGCCCGCCCTGGGAGAGGCTGGAGAGCCGGCGGCCGGCTTCGCGCGGGCCGATCGGCATCGCCGCGGTCATCTGGGTCTCGATGAAGCCCGGGGCGACCGCGTTGATCGTCGCTTTGCGTTTGGCCAGCTCCGGCGCCATCGCTTCGACCATCCCGATCACGCCGGCCTTGGAGGCGGCGTAGTTGGTCTGGCCGTTGTTGCCGGCGATCCCGGCCATCGAGGAGACGCCGACGATCCGCCCGTTGCCGTTCAGCAGTTTCCTGCCGAGCAGCTCGTCGTTGATCCGCTCCTCGCTGGAGAGGTTGATTTCCATCAACTGCGCCCAGCGCTCCTCCGGCATCTTCGCCAGCGTCCGGTCTTTGGTCACGCCGGCGTTGTGGACGACGACGTCGACCCCGTCGCCGAGCTCGGAGGCGATCACCTCGGGTGCGTCGTCGGCGGTGATGTCGATCTCGATCGAGCGGCCGCCGATCGCCTCGGTGACCGCCTTCAGGTCAGCCGACATCTGCGGGATGTCGAGGCCGACAACCTCGGCCCCGTCGCGGGCGAGGGTGTTGGCGATCGCGGCGCCGATCCCGCGCGAGGCGCCGGTGACGAGCGCGACCTTGCCCGCCAGCGGCTGGCTCCAATCGATCTTCGGCATCGCCGAAACGGCCTTGCTGACCCGGACTACCTGGCCGGAGACGTAGGCCGATTTCGGTGAGAGGAAGAAGCGGAGCGTCGACTCCAGCTGGTCCTCTGCGCCCGGTTCGACGTAGACGAGCTGGGCGGTCGAGCCGCGGCCGCCGATCTCCTTGCCGAGCGAGCGGGTGAAGCCCTCGAGCGCCCGCTGGGCAATCTGGGCGGGAATCGAGCCGGCTTCCTCGGGCGGGGTGCCGAGGACGACGACGCGGCCGCTGCGCTGCAGGCGCCCGATCGACGGGTAGAAGAAGCGCTGCAGCTCAACCAGCTCGGTCGAGTCGGCGATCCCGGTGGCGTCGAAGACGAGCGCCTTTGCCTTGCCCTCGGCGCCGGCCCGTTCGGCCTTGATGCTGTCGAGGATGCCGGCGACCGCTTTGCCGAGACGGCCGGCGGGGGCGCCGTCGTAGAGGACCGGGCCGGCGACGACCGGCTGGCCCTCCGAGTAACGGTCGAGGGAGACCGGCTGGGGCAGGCCCAGCTGCTTGGCGATCGTGCCGACGAGCGGCGCGTTGACGACTTGCGAGTAACGGTCAGCCATTAGTTGGCACCTCCCGGGGCCTCGAGGATCGCGACGACACCCTGGCCCGCGGCGGCGCAGATGCTGATCACGCCGCGGCCCTTGCCGTCTTCGTTCAGTTGCTTGGCGAGGCTGGCGACGATCCGGCCGCCGGTCGCGGCGAACGGGTGGGCGGCCGCCAGCGAGCCGCCGTTGACGTTGAGCTTCTTGCGGTCGATCGGCCCGAGCGGCTTTTTCTTCCCCAGCTTCTCGGCGCAGAACTCCTTGTCTTCCCAGGCCTTCAGGGTGCAGAGAACCTGCGCGGCGAAGGCCTCGTGGATCTCGTAGTAGTCGAAGTCCTGCAGTTTCAGCCCGGCGCGGTCGAGCATCCGCGGCATCGCGTAGGCCGGCGCCATCAGCAGGCCTTCGCGCTTGTGGACGTGGTCGACGGCGGCGGTCTGCGCCTCGCTGATGTAGGCGAGGATCGGCAAGCCGCGCTCTTTCGCCCACTCCTCGGAGGCGAGGAGGACGGTTGAGGCGCCGTCGGAGAGCGGCGTCGAGTTGGCCGCGGTCATCGTCCCCTCGGGGCCGCCGAAGACCGGCTTCAGCTTCGCCAGCTTCTCCATGCTGGAGTCCGGCCGCAGGTTCTGGTCGCGGTCGAGGCCGATGTACGGGGTCATCATGTCGTCGAAGAAGCCACGCTCGTAGGCGGCGGCGAGGTTCTTGTGGCTCTTGACCGCAAGCTCGTCCTGCTCCTTGCGGCCGATGTCCCATTCGGTCGCCATGATCGCGCAGTGCTCACCCATCGAGAGGCCGGTGCGCGGCTCCTCGTTGCGGGGGATCGCCGGGACGATGTGGCCGGGGCGGACCTTGGTCAGCTGCTTCAGCTTGCCGACGGTCGAGCGCTCGCGGTTGGCCTCGAGCAGGGTCTCGCGCAGGTCCTCGTTGAGGGCGATCGGGGCGTCGGAGGTGGTGTCGGCGCCGCAGGCGATGCCGGAGTCGATCTGGCCGAGGGCGATCTTGTTGGCGACGAGGATCGTCGTCTCCAGGCCGGTGCCGCAGGCCTGCTGGACGTCGTAGGCCGGGGTCTCGGCGGCGAGGCGGGTGCTGAGCACGCTCTCGCGGGTGAGGTCGCGGTCGCGCGAGTGCTTGAGGACGGCGCCGCCGGCAACCTCGCCGAGGGTCTCGCCCTGGAGGCCGTAGCGGTCGATCAGGCCCTCGAGGGCGGCGGTCAGCATGTCCTGGTTGCTCGCGTGCGAGTAGACGCTGTTGGAGCGCGCGAAGGGGATCCGGTTGCCGCCGACGACGGCGACTTTGCGGGTTTTGGCGTTCATTTGGGGGAGGGTCCTCCTTGGGGTGAGTTGGAAGGGGGGGTGGTGCGGTCGCGCAGGCCGGGCTCGACCGTGGAGACGAGCAGCTCGGCTGCTTCCTCGGCGCTGATCGCCTCGGTCCGCAGCCACCAGCGGGCAAGGCCCTCGGCGGCGCCGAGCAGGGCGGTGGAGAGGGCGGCGACTTCGACCTCGGCGGCTTCCCGCCGCCGCATCGGCATCTGCGCCAGAAGCGAGGCGGAGACGAGATCGACGATCTGCCCGCGGTAGGAGGCGACGCGGTCGAAGACCTCGCCGCCGTGGGGGAGGGTCTCGTCGAAGAGAACGGCCCAGGCGGAGCGGTCGGTGTCGAGAAAGGAGAAGAAAGCACGGACGCCGGCCCCGAGCGCGTCGCCCGGATTCGCCGTTTCGCTCACGGCCCCGGCGATCGTCTGGATCAGCGAGTCGCCAGCCCGCTCCATGCAGGCGATGTACAGCTGCTCCTTGTTGCCGAAGTAGTTGTAGAGCAGCGGCTTGGTGACGCCGACCGCAGCCGCGATCTCGTCCATCGTCACCGAGGCGTAGCCCCGCTCCGCAAACAGCAGATGCGCCGCCTCCAGCGTCTGCTCCATGCGGTCGTCCCGCGAAAGCCGCGTCCTTACCGATGCATCCATCGGTGTAGACGTTACCGCAATATAAATTTATATCGGCGTAACGTGATCGACCTCACATGATCAAGCTGCCGACCAGAGTTGAATCTCGAGGAAGTACGCTGCAGATCTCGTGGTTGTCAACTGGTTCGGGGGTAGCTCCCCCGCACGAAAAAGACCCGCTTCGGCGGGTCTTCGTGATTCAGGGGGCTAGAGGTGAGCGCTACTGAAGCTCGGTGCCGTCGTAGAGCTTCTTGACGTGCACGGTGCCCGGGGGGCTGGCTTCGATGCAGAGGCGGCAGAGGACGCACTCGTCGACGTTCTTGTCGACGATCTCGACGGTGCCGCCGGCGTCCTTGTAGATGTCGACGGGGCAGACTTCCTCGAGCTTGGCGGCGAGGGCCGGGTCATTCTTGATCGAGTCGTCAACCTCGACGTCGATGAAGATCTTGTTCATTGACTCGGGGTTCAGCTGCTCGGGCATCAGGCGGTCGCTCCCAGTTTCTCCTTGACGACGTCGGGAATCTCGTCGATGCGCTCGACGACGCGAATGCCCGCCGCTTCGAGGCGGGCGATCTTCTCGGTCGCCGTGTCCTCTTTGCCCTCGACGATGGTGCCGGCGTGGCCGAAGCTCATGCCTTTCATCTCCTCGTCGTCCATGAATTTGCCGGCCATGAAGGCGACGATCGGGAGGCGGGAGTTGTTGTCCTTGACCCATTCGGCGAGCTGGGCCTCCATGCGGCCGCCGGGCTCGGTGTAGATGACGATCGCCTCGGTCTGCTCGTCGGCCTCGAACAGCGGCATCAGCTCGGCGTAGGTCGAGCCGATGATCGCGTCGCCGCCGATCGAGACGGCGGTCGACTGGCCGAGGCCGGCGGCGGTGAGCGTCGAGGACATCTCGGTCGTCATGCCGCCCGAGCGCGAGATCACGCCGACCGGGCCGGGCGAGTAGGCCTGCGCGGCGTTCTTCGCCGGGCCGCCGATCCCGCCCATCTTGATCACGTCGGGGACGATGATCCCGAGGCAGTTGGGGCCGATGATGCGGGCGCCGTGGGCGTCGGCGAACTCGACCATCTGCGCGACGTCGCGGCGGGGGATCCGCTCCGTGACGATGACGACGAGCTTGATGCCGTTGGCGATCGCCTCGAGCACCGCGTCCTTGGTGAATGCGGGGGGGACGGTCACGACGGAGCCGTCGATCGGCGCGCCGTGGTGCGCGACGGCCTGCGCGACGGTGTCGAAGACCGGCACGCCATGGACCTCGCGCCCCTTGCGCCCGGGCGTGACGCCGCCGACCACCTTGGCGCCCGCGCCGTAGTCCAGGCACTCGCGGGTGAGGTTGACGGCCTCGCGGCCGGTGATGCCCTGGACGATGAACGTCGTGTCCGCATCGATGAGAATCGACATGGCTAGGCCTCCACTGCCATCTTCGCCGCCTCGTGCATCGAGGTGGA